>JALSSF010000156.1 GCA_026984375.1 Methylothermaceae bacterium
CGGCGATCAGGTCGCAGCGCACGATGCCACCGAAGATATTGACCAGAATCGCCTTGACCTTGGGATCGGACAGGATGATCTTGAACGCTTCGGCCACCCGCTCCGCCGACACCCCGCCGCCGACGTCGAGAAAATTGGCCGGCTCGCCGCCGCATTGCTTGACCAGGTCCATGGTGGCCATCGCCAGCCCGGCGCCGTTGACCATGCAGCCGATGTCGCCGTCCAGGGTGACGTAACTGAGTCCGTGCTCCCGGGCCCGGCGCTCCTTCTCGTCCTCCTGGCTCGGGTCCCGCAGGGCCTCGATGTCGGGATGGGCGTCGAGGGCGTTGTCGTCGAACTGGAGCTTGGCGTCCAGGGCCAGCAACGCCCCGCCGGCGGTCACCGCCAGGGGATTGATTTCGATCTGAGCCGCGTCCTTGTCCAGGAACAGCCGCAGCAAACCGCCCAGCATCCCCGCCAGATCGCGGGCCTGCCGGCTGTCGAGTCCCATGGCGAAGGCCATCTCCCGCCCCTGATAGGGGAAGAACCCGGCCGCCGGATGGACCAGGAACCGGTGGATGGCCTCCGGCCGTTCCCGGGCTACCTGTTCGATGTCCATCCCCCCGGCGGCCGATCCCACCACGGCGATGCGCTCGGAAACACGGTCGATCAGCACGCTCAGGTACAATTCCCGCTCGACGGCGCTCGCCGCTTCCACCAGGACGCGGTTCACCGGCAGTCCCTCCAGTCCCGTCTGCGCCGTGACCAGACGCCGGCCCAGCAGGTCCTCCGCCGCCTTCGCCACCGCTTCCGGGGTCTCCGCCCGGATCACCCCGCCGGCCTTGCCGCGGGCGCCGGCGTGGATCTGGGCCTTGACCAGCCACGGCCCTTTCCCCAACGCCTCCGCCGCCGCCCGCGCCGATTCGGCGGAATCGGCCACCCGGCCCGGCGGCACGGGGACGCCGTATTCGGCCAACAGCGCCTTGGCCTGGTATTCGTGGATGTTCATGGCAAGCCGCCTATAATTTGGGATGTGTCCGTTATTCTATGCCAACTATCCAACCGAGGCGACTCCATGGCCGATGCGGGAGCGCAACTCCAACCCTGTCCCGGATCCGGTTACCGCATCGCCGCCGGGCAGGCTTGGCGCCTGCTGCTGACCTTCGCTGCCTACCAGGCGCTCCTGGCCACGGTATTGCTGGTCCTCGGGATCGGCCGTTTCGGCCCTTCCCACTTGGGACGCGCCGCGCCGGACCTGTTCCTGGCAGCGGTTTCGGTCTACTGCCTGGCATCCTGGGCCGGCCTGGCGCTGGCATTCTGGCGCCGTCCCGGCTACCGTTGGCAAAGCACGGGGCACCTGGCCCTGGATCTGGCGGCACTTTCGGCCATCCTCTACAGCAGCGGCGGCCTGGGCAGCGGCCTCGGCGTCCTGCTGGCGGTGTCGGTGGCCGCGGCCGGCCTGCTGGTCGGGGGACGCTGTGCGTTAGGCTACGCCGCCCTGGCGAGCCTGGCGGTTCTGGCGTTGGAAGGCTACGGCGATTGGCAGGGAACCATTTCCGAAAGCGGCTACACTTACGCCGGCACCCTGGGCCTGGCCTACTTCGCCATCGCCCTGCTCGCCGCCTATCTGGCCAAGCGAGCGGAACGAAGCGAGGCCCTGGCCGACCGCCGCCAAGTGGACCTGGTCAATCTCCAGAAACTCAACGCCTTCATCGTCCAGCACCTGGAGTCCGGCATCGTGGTTCTGGATTCCCGTCATCGGGTCCGGCTGATCAACCAAGCCGCCATGCGCCTGCTCGGCTTGAGCCGACCGCCCGAAGACAGCGGCGATCTTCCCGGGCTGCTGATCGCGACCTTGCAGACGTGGCAGGCTCAGGGCGGTGAACACCACACCGCCACCCTCCAGGACGGCCCCACCCCCTATCACCTCCGCGCCAGTCGCCTGCCGCTCCAGGGGGAAAGCATGATCCTGCTCCTTCTCGACGACGACCGCCTTTACCAACGGCGGCTTCAGGAAAGCAAACTGGCCGCCCTCGGCCGCCTGACCGCCGGCATCGCCCACGAGATCCGCAATCCCCTCGGCGCCATCGGCCACGCCGCCCAGCTCCTGGAAGAGAGCGAACGCCTCGACACCCAGGACCGCCGCCTGGTGGCGATCATCCGCAAGCACGTGCGCCGGGTGGACGACACCATCGGCAACGTGCTCCAATTGTCGCGCCGCCACCCCCCCAAGCTGGAAACCCTGTCGCTGGCCGAATGGCTGGCGCGGTTCCGTCAGGAGTTCCACGAAGAAGTCCAGCGCGACGCCCTGACCCTGGCGGTGACCGATGCCGGCGTCGAAGCCCGGGCCGACCCTGGGCAGCTCAAACAGATCCTCGCCAACCTGTGCCACAACGCCTTGAAATACGGCGGCGAACGGGTGACGATCCGCCTTTGCCGCGCGGACGGGCGCCCCTGTATCGAAGTGATCGACGACGGCCCCGGCATCGCCGCCGAGCACCGCTCCCGGATCTTCGAGCCCTTCTTCACCACCTCGGCCACCGGGACGGGACTGGGGCTTTACATCGCCCACGAGCTGGCCCAGCTCAACCAGGCCCGGCTCGAGTACGACAACGGTCCGCAGGGCAGCCGTTTCCGCCTCATTCTCGCCGAAACCGAACCAGCGACGTTGGAACCATGACCACACCGACCGCCCTGATCGTCGACGACGAACCCGACATTCTCGAACTGCTGGAGCTGACCCTGGCCCGGATGAACGTCGCCGCGCGCAAGGCGGGCAACCTGACCGAGGCCAGACGATGGCTCGACCGGGAAACCTTCCAGCTCTGCCTCACCGACATGCGCCTGCCCGACGGCGACGGTCTGGATCTGGTCGCCCACATCCAGGAACGCTTCCCCGATCTGCCGGTGGCGGTCATCACCGCCCACGGCAACACGGAAGCCGCCGTCCGCGCCCTGAAGAACGGCGCCTTCGACTTCGTCTCCAAACCGGTGGACCTGAAGATTCTCCGCAAACTGGTCGACAGCGCCATCCGCCTCAACGGCGCCGACGCCCCCGACCGCCGTTCCCGCGACGTCCTGGTGGGCGACTCGGCGCCGATGCGGGAAATCCGCGGCAAGATCGCCAAACTGGCCCGCACCCAGGCGCCGGTGTTCATCAGCGGCGAGTCGGGCACCGGCAAGGAGCTGGTGGCCCGCCTGATCCACGCCAAGGGCCCCCGGGCCGGCAAACCCTTCGTGGCGGTCAACTGCGGCGCCATCCCGGCGGAACTGATGGAGAGCGAGTTCTTCGGCCACAAGAAGGGCAGCTTCTCCGGCGCCGTGGCCGACAAGACCGGCCTGTTCCAGGCCGCCGACGGCGGCACCCTGTTCCTGGACGAGGTGGCCGACCTGCCCCTGCACCTGCAGGTGAAACTGCTGCGGGCGATCCAGGAAAAGCGGGTCCGCCCCGTGGGGAGCACCGAGGAAATTCCCGTCGACGTCCGCATCCTCTCCGCCACCCACAAGGATCTCAAGGCCCTGGTGGCCGAAGGCCGGTTCCGCCAGGATCTCTACTACCGCATCAACGTCATCGAACTGCGGGTGCCGTCCCTGCGGGAGCGCCGGGAGGACATCCCCCTGCTGGCCGAGTGCATCCTCGCCCGCCTGACCGCGGAAATGGGTCTGGAAACCCTGCGCCTGACCCCCGGGGCCATCGACGCCCTGTGCCGCTACCCTTTCCCCGGCAACGTCCGCGAACTGGAAAACGTGCTGGAACGGGCCGCCGCCCTGTGCGACAAGGACACCATCGACGCCGCCGACCTCGACCTTCCCCGGCCCGAAACGACCGCCCCGGCCGCCGCGGCGCTTCCCATCCCCGACGGCCCCTTCTCCCTGGAAGACTATCTCGACGACATCGCCCGCCGCACCATCCTCGACACGTTGGAACAGACCCGCTGGAACCGCTCCAAGGCCGCCCGGCGCCTGGGCATGACCCTGCGCCAGCTCAAATACCGCTTGCAGAAATGGGGGCTGGACGGCGGCGACGATTGACAAAAATGTCACATGTGGACACCAGCGGCACCGCACCGCCACGGCGGGAACAACGTAACCGATTGAAATCGAAGGAAAAGAAAATTGGCACGCCACCTGCTAAATCAAGGGTGAACTTTTTCTTCAACCCACAACAGGAGACATCATCATGATGAAACGCACCCAACAGGGCTTCACCTTGATCGAACTGATGATCGTGGTGGCGATCATCGGGATCCTGGCGGCGATCGCGATTCCGGCGTATCAGGATTACACCGCCAGGGCGCAGGTGTCGGAAGCGGTCAGTCTGGCCGATGGACTTAAATCCACCATCGTGGATATCTACAACGATGAAGGCAGTTTTGACAATGCAGACAGTGGTAGTGCAGGATTACCGAGCTCGAGTGCCGTCACCGGCAAATATGTCAGTCAAGTCGCGGTCTCTAATGGCGTCATCACCGCCACCATGAAATCGAGCGGCGTCGCCGCACCGATTAAGGGCAAAACCTTGGCAATCAGTCCGATCACCCATACCGGTTCCATCGAATGGAAATGTAAACCCGGTACATCCAGCGGCCTGGATAACAAGTACCTGCCTAAGGTATGCCGCAGCTGATCGCCTTCCGGTCATTCGCTGCAGAGGCGGGGGCTTCGGCCCCCGCTTTCCTGTTTGCATTCTTACTGGCCTTCACCTTCCTGCTGTATTGGCCGGGGCTTTCCGGCCCTTTCGTCTTCGACGACTTCGCCCCCACCAACCTGCCCGCCCTCGGCGCTTACGGTGAAATTCACGACTGGGAAACCCTGAAGCTCTATCTGACCCGGGCGCATGCCGGCCCCACCGGCCGCCCCATCGCCATGCTGAGCTTTCTGCTCAACGCCACCGACTGGCCAGCCGACCCTTTTCCTTTCAAGCTCACCAATCTGATACTGCATCTACTCAATGGCTGCCTGCTTTATGCCGTTCTCGTGCAGTTGCTGAGACGGCGTTATTCCCCGGAAAGCAGCCGCTGGATCGCACTCATCGCCGCGGGCTGGTGGCTAATCCATCCCATGTGGGTTTCCACCGTTCTTTACGTGGTACAGCGGATGGCGATGCTGCCAGTCACCTTCACCCTCTTGACCTGGCTTGTCTATTTGCACGGTCGATCACAACTGCCTTCACGGCGGGGATATTCGTGGATGACTATAGCCGTCGTCCTAGGCACACTGTTGGCCACTTTCAGCAAGGAAAACGGAGTACTGCTTCCCCTGCTGTTGCTCGTCGGTGAACTCGTCTGGATGGGCTCCACGGATGCCACCCATCCCGCCTGGCGCTGGCAAACCATCTTCCTGGTTCTGCCCACCGCCGTCATCCTCGGGTATCTAGCCTGGCAGATTCCGAATGCAACCGCCCACTACGCAGAACGCCCTTTCACCTTAGCAGAACGACTGCTGACCGAAACCAGAGCGCTTTGCGAATACCTGAGACATCTGTTTTTCCCCCGACTTCGGGGCAGCGGTCTTTTTCACGACGGTTTCCCCATTTCCAGAGGTCTGCTGGAACCTGCCACCACCGCGATCGCTACGGGAGCGTTATTCCTATTGATCTTGGCAGCCTGGTGGTACCATCGGCGTTTTCCCCTGTTTGCTCTGGCGGTAGGTTTCTATCTGGGAGGGCACCTGATCGAATCGACTGTCATCCCTTTGGAACTCTATTACGAACACCGCAACTATCTGCCGACATTGTTCCTGTTTCTGCCCGTCGCTTCGATCTTGGTGTGGCTATCGCGCCATCATCCGGCCTACTGGCTGCTGCCAGCAGCCCTGTCTCTCATGCTGGGTTTCATCACCTATCAACGGGTGCAGACCTGGAAGGACGAATACCGCCTGCTCACCACCTGGGCCATGGAAAACCCCACATCAATACGTGCCCAGATTTATGGTGCCCTGACCCTGCAAAACCATGACCAGCACCAAGCGGCTCTTGCCCTACTCCTACGGGGTATCGAGCACAACCCACGTTCCCTCAGCCTGCAGCTGTACGCTTTCAACTACGAATGTGTCCTCGGACTGAATCCCCACCCGAGGTTGGATCAAATCCGAAATATCATCCACAGTCAGCCCTTCGATTTCCACGACTACGACATGTTAGAAACCACCTTACGGAACATCCATCAAAAGCGGTGCCGCAATATCCCTCCGACTACCGTCCACACGATGCTCAACGAGCTGAAAACAAATTCCGCCTTCCAACGCCACCCCAACGCCCAACGTAAAATTGAACACTGGCGTGGAGAATTTCTCCTCGCCGAAGGTAAAGCCAGAGCGGCACTCGCAGCTTTTCGTCAATCCCAATCCTTTCTTCCCGATATCGATGCGGGACTGCTCCAGGTTGCAATGCTTGCCAGCAAGCACCATTACTCGCTCGCCCTCACCCATCTAGCTCTCTTGGAACATCTTTATTCCGAAGGCATAGGCATCAGACCGGGAATGGATTATGCCACCGAAATAAAGCGCATTCACAAACACCTCCTTGAAGATCTCCGACATCTAAGGCCCAGGTCTTGCCATGAGGTTCTCGAAGCCCACCCCATCGGCCACCATAGAAACCACTCCGGCGATGCTATACTGAGCCCCTGACACAACAGGCCGCGCCTTCACGATGTCCGTCATCGAGCTCTACGAAAAACTCTCCACCGCTCCCGACGACAAGACCCGCGCCCGCATCATCGCCGAGGCCTTCGAAGCCCTCGAGGAACGCTATCCCAACCTTTCCGACATCGCCACCCGCCAGAACCTGCGCGAAACCGAACTACGGCTCCTCAAGGAGATCGAACAGGTCCGCTTGGAAATCGAACAGGTTCGGGGAGAGCTGACCAAGGAGATCGAGCAAGTTCGGGGGGAACTGACCAAGGAGATCGAGCAGGTCCGGGGAGACCTCACCAAGGAAATCGAACAGGTCCGGGGAGATCTAACCAAGGAAATCGAGCAGGTCCGCGCCGATTTGCGCATCGAGATCGAGAAAGTCCGCAGCGAAACCCGCCAGGTGGAAGCCCGCCTGCGCGTCGAAATCGAGAAATCCCGAACCAACATCTTGTTCTGGAGCTTCCTCTTCTGGGCCACCCAGATCAGCGCCATCTTCCTCCTGCTCTGGCGTATCTGGCCCAAAAATTAGCATCGCGGCACCTGAAAAACCACCGTCGAATCGGCGATTCTGTGACACCGATCCCAGCACCTCGGCCTGAAAACGGCTAATTTCCCTCAGGCATTTCCCTGAATAACCCAAGGAGAACACTATGCGTCGATTCCTCTCAACGCTTTTGCTCTCAACCACCCTCATGTTCATCAGCCCGTTCACCTGGGCCGTCAACGTCAACAAGGCCGACGCCAAGACCCTGGCCGCGGAACTGAACGGGGTGGGCAAGGCCAAGGCGGAAGCGATCGTCCAGGAGCGGGAAAAGGGCGGCCCCTTCAAGGACGGGGCGGATCTGGCCAAACGGGTCCGGGGCATCGGTCCTGCCATCATCGCCAAAAACCGGGACAAGCTGCAGTTCTGAGCAACCGCCAGCCCGGTTGCTCCCACCAGGGGCCGGCACCCAGCGCCGGCCCCGTTTCGTCGGGCGTGCACCGCTGCGGCAACCAAGATCTTGAATGGATCCGGCTTGCTCCCCCGGGATTGCTGCTTCGAATACCCCCAGGGATCTTCTCGTGATCCCTCAAAGACTGGGAACATCCGATATTTAGGGAAACAACTCCCGGATCAATTCGGATTTGTCCCGTTTCAAAAAGACCGCCACGTCTTTGAGAATCTGGTTCAGGGTTCCCAGCCGCAACGGGCGGTGGCGGGGAATGGTGATGTGGTGTTCCCTGCCCTGGCTACTAGCAGTCAAACGCATGTGACTACCCACTTGTCGGGTCACCCGGTAGCCATAACGGCCCAAAAGGCTGGCCAGTTCATCACCACTCAGGTTACGGAGCAGTTTCATGCCGCGATCACCTCATCCCGCACCAGATGCAGACGGATGAGCCGGGGGCGCTCATCTTCCTCGAAATGGCAACGCACGGCTTCCCTCACCTGTTCTTTCAAGGCTTCGAAGCTGTCAGCTTCGGTAAAGATCGATTGCCCCAGGGCACGGGCCTGATAGCCCCCTTCCGGGAATTCTTCCACTAGAAAAATGATTTCAGTCTCCATCCCCCACCTCCTCAAGGTTTGTTTGGGTATCCGTGGCAAGAGCGATGAACTCCACCGGCGGCCGCACCTCCGTGGTCACCAAGTGATGCAGCATCGAAGAGATTTCGTGCGGTTGCCCTAACCTACCACACCAACCACGCTCGGAACCATCCCGGCGATGCTATACTGATCACCCGACATGACCAGCCGTACCTTCCCCATGTCCGTCATCGATCTCTACGAAAGACTTTCCACCGCCACCGACGACAAGACCCGCGCCCGCATCATCGCCGAGGCCTTCGAGGCCCTCGAGGAACGCTATCCCAACCTTTCCGACATCGCCACCCGTCAGAACCTGCGCGAAACCGAACTACGGCTCCTCAAGGAAATCGAGCAGGTCCGCCTGGAAATCGAACAGGTTCGGGGAGAGCTGACCAAGGAGATCGAGCAGGTTCGCCTGGAAATCGAACAGGTTCGGGGAGAGCTGACCAAGGAGATCGAGCAGGTCCGGGGAGAGCTGACCAAGGAGATCAAGCAGGTCCGCCTGGAAATCGAGCAGGTTCGCTCAGAACTAACCAAGGAAATCGAGCAGGTCCGCGCCGATTTGCGCATCGAGATCGAGAAAGTCCGCAGCGAAACCCGCCAGGTGGAAGCCCGCCTGCGCGTCGAGATCGAGAAATCCCGAACCAACATCCTGTTCTGGAGCTTCCTCTTCTGGGCCACCCAGATCAGCGCCATCTTCCTCCTGCTCTGGCGCATCTGGCCCAAAAATTAGCATCGATCCGGCTTGCGCTCGAATAAACTGGACACACATTTGCCACGCAGGTGGCAACCCGACTGGATGGCATGGCTACGGTGTTTGTGGCCGTTGATCATTTGGTGGGCGATGTGGTTGGCATCCACACCGCACGCCTGGGAACCCACTTCGAGGCGCTGGAGCCGATCCACCAAGGGATACGGGAACACTCACGAAATCTTGAATCATCACAATGTGTTTATCAGCAGGCGAAGGCCAGGAACCCCGCGCGTTGGTCAGGGCAAACCCGAACTGGGACCCTGTCGGATCGGTCACCTTGAATCCAGAGTACCGTATCGAGGAAATCCGCTTGGCTGCATGAACGAAAAAGCGACATCTATCTTGAAAAACACCGCTCACCTTCCGTTATCTTTCCTGCGTCCTGGCCGATCTGCCCTTGGATCGGTATCTGAACTCGCCCAATCTCGTCGCCCGCCTCAACCTCCCTAACATGCGCTATCATTCTACTGAGGACAAACTACGCGCCTACGCCCATGCCATCCGCGGGCTTTTGGAACTGGAACCGGACCCGGAAAAACGGCTCAAATACGTCAACTTCATCGACGTTTACGCGGCCCTGGACGAAGACGAACTGGCCGCCTATCGACGGCAATATCCTCAGGAGGCAGAAACCATGGAAACCTTCACTTCCCGCTTCGAAGAGCGGGGTATCAAAAAAGGCATGGAAAAAGGCTTGACAACAGGGCAAACGCCTGGGGGAAGCCGAAGTCCTCACGCGCCTGCTCGAACGCAAATTCGGACCTCTGCCCACCGAAGCGCGTAACAAAATCGACACCGCCGACGCCGATGCCCTGCTGTACTGGGCCGAACGGGTACTGACCGCAGAGACGCTGGAAGAAGTGTTCGCCGTCACCTCGCGGGCTGAATAAGCGCAGCGCGAACCGCGTTCCCGACAACGACCGAAGGATCATCCATGCCCATCATCGAAGTCGAACACCTCACCAAGGAATACCGGCTGGGCACCCTCACCAGCCTCAAGGACAACGTCACCAACGCCCTGCGCCGCCTCGTCGGCCGGCCGCCCGTCGAACGGGAGCGCTTCAAAG
>JALSSF010000157.1 GCA_026984375.1 Methylothermaceae bacterium
ATCCCCGGGCCCTGCAGTTGGCGCTCAATGCCTGGGAAGCGCAGGAACGCCTGGGCAGTCCCGAAGGGGAACTGGCGCTGGCCCAAGCGGCCGTCTATCTGGCCTGCGCCCCCAAGAGCAACGCGGTCTACCGAGCGTTCCAGGCCGCCCAGCGCGATGCGGCGGCCAGCGGCAGCCTGGAGGTGCCCGTGCATCTGCGCAACGCGCCGACCCGGCTGCTCAAGGAACTGGGACATGGCCGGGGTTACCGCTACGCCCACGACGAACCGGAAGGTTATGCGGCGGGAGAGACCTATTTTCCCGACTCGATGACGCCGAGACGCTATTACCATCCGGTCGAGCGTGGTCTGGAACAGAAGATCGCCGCCAAGCTGGAACGGCTGCGCCAATTGGACGAGCAATGGCGGCGCAGGAACCGCGGTTAGCCTTTCTCCATCAGGCACAGGAAAAAACCGTCGAAGCGCCGATCCGGCAGGATGCGCACAGCGTGGCGCACCTGGGGATCGAATCGATCTCCCTGCCACCGGTCTAGACCGTTCTGAATCCGGGCGCCGGCGGCGGGCAGTTCGATGGGGATGACGCGCAGGCGATCCTGGCGGCGCAACACGTGATCGACCACCGCCTCGTTTTCCTCCGGCGCGAAGGAGCAGGTGCAATACAACAGGCGGCCACCGGGTTTGAGCGCGTCGGCCCCGGACAGCAACAGGCGTTTTTGCTTGTGGGCGCATTCCCGGATCTTGCGCAGTCCCCAGTGGGCGAAGCTGTCCGGCTCCCCGACACGGAAGCGTGCTTCGGAGGAGCAGGGGGCGTCGATCAAAACCCGGTCGAACCGTTCCGGCGTCTTCCGCCCCACGCTGCGTCCGTCCATGCGGTAGCAATGGGCGATCGTGACGCCGAGGCGCTGCAGGTTGGCCCGAAGGCGGAAATAACGGTCCTTGACCGGTTCGACCGCCGCGATCCTGCCCCGATTTCCCATCAGCATGGCCAGGTGTGACGTCTTGCCCCCGGGCGCGGCGCAAAGATCGAGGATCTCCTCGCCCGGACGGGGCGCGAGAATTTCCCCGGCGAGCAGACTGGAAGGGTTCTGGATGTAAATCCCGCCGTGGGAGAAGAACGCCGATTCCGTCAGCGCCCGTTTTCGTTCCGGCGGAAGTTCGAAAGCATACCCGGGCCAGGGCAGGGGAGAAAGGCGGAAACCCGCCTGTGTCAAACCCTTTTGAATTTCCTCGAGCCCGCCCCGCAGGACATTGATCCGCAAGGTCACGGCCTTGGGCTGACGGAACGAGGCCAAAACCGAAGAAAGCATCGCCCCGGGAAGGATGCGTTCGAGTCGTCGAAGAAAAAGATCCGGTAAAGAAGCGGTCATCGGTGAGTGATTTTGTTACAATTGCCGTTATCGACGGGGTCGAATTGCAGTGGTCACTCGGACTATGATGCAGGATTCGGACGCGGGGTTCACAATCGCGATGAACCGGGGATTCAAGGCTTGATCTGGATCGACTATGCCATCGTCGCCGTCGTCGTCGTTTCGGCGTTGCTGGGGCTCTTTCGGGGTTTGATCCAGGAAACCCTGTCGCTGCTCAGTTGGATCGCCGCGCTCTGGGTCGGCATCCATTACCACCCGGCCATGGCCCTGCGTCTGCAGAGCATTTTACCGCAGCCGGAACTGCGCACCGCCGCCGCTTTCGCCACCCTGTTCATCGTCACCCTGGTGGTCGGCAGAATTTTGGCTTATCTCATCGCCACCTTGATCGAGCATTCCCCTCTGGCCGTCTTCAATCGCCTGGGAGGATTGTTGTTCGGTGCTTCCCGGGGCGTTCTGCTGCTTCTGGTCCTGGTCCTGATCGCCCAGAGCCTGGATCTGGGCCGCGAGCCCTGGTGGCGCGAATCCCGCCTGCTGCCCCGTTTGGAGCCGTGGGCGGCCAAGTTGGGTCGGCTCGATCCCCAGCGCTATCTGGTTCGATTTCCCTGAAATTTCTCTGAAAGAGCATTCGCAGGACGGAACTATGTGTGGCATCGTCGGCATCGTCGCCCATTCCCCAGTGAATCAGGAACTTTACGAAGCGCTCACGGTGCTGCAGCACCGGGGGCAGGACGCCGCCGGCATCGTGACCTACGA
>JALSSF010000158.1 GCA_026984375.1 Methylothermaceae bacterium
TGGCGGTGCTCACCAACAGGTAGCGGGGGCGTGCCGGCGTTGCCCGGCGCAAGGCGGCCAGCCCCTCGTCGGCCGGTGCCGTCAGCCACCGGGCCAACTGCACCAGCTGCTCCCTGTCGCCGGCGAAGCCGCCGACGAGCCAGCGCCACAGCGCCCGGTCCCGTGGCGGGAAGGCTCGCGCCGGCGGCTGCCGCGCCCAGACCTCGCGGCCCCCGAAAAGGTCGGCCCGTTGGGCGTCGTCCCACCAGGCCAGGATCAGGGCGTCCGTCTCCAGGCGGCGCAGCGTTCCGCCCAGGGCCTGCCAATCGTACCAGGCGGGGGTGGCGGGCGGCGGCAGGATCGCTTGCCGAATGTCGCCGCCGGCGCCCCGGTAGCGGGCCACGTAGAGCGTCAGGCGGCGTCCGCTGCCCGGGTCGTGTAGCTGCCAGCGGGCGAGGGCGTCGATGGGGTGATAGCCTCGGTAGTCGGACGGCACCGCCACCGCTTCGGTGCTCACCTGCCACGGTGACCGGAGCGGCCACGGCGCGCCGGCGATGAGGGCGGCGCCCGCCAGCAGCAGGGCGGCGCCCAGCAGGTGGCGTTTCACCGACGGCGTCCGAGAACGACCAGGCCGCCGGCCACCAGGGCCAGTCCCAGCGGCAGGCGCAGGTCGGCACCGGCCAGGTTGACGATTTCCGCCAGCGCGGCGCGCCGGGCTCCGCCTTCCTCCCGAAGTCGGGTATTCTCGTCCATGATTTCGGCGTAGTCACGCAGCAGCGGCGACCAGCCCTCGCTGTAGGTGAAGCCGCCGGGATTGGCGTGTACCAGCCCCTTGTAGAGTTTGATCAGATCGTGTTCCCACATCTCGGCATAGATCCGCTCCACCCGGGATGGATTGTTGCCGCGGGCCCAGAACAGTTGGAAGAAACCGCCGGGGGCGTCCTGTACCGGGGCCGGGGGCCGGGGACGGTCGCGCTTCTGCCCCACCAGCAGGCCGTTGTCGTAGAGCTTTTGCACTACCCGTTTGGCTTCCTGTTCCACTTTCAGGCCGGCCAGGATGCCCCGGTCGGCGGTTTCCAGCCAGGTGCGGGCGAAGCGGGGGGAGTGGCACTGGCTGCAGGTGCCGACCCAAGCGTCGAGGCGCTCCTGGAACCAGGGATGGTCGAGGTTGTCGGCGATGGCTGGGGTGGGATTGAAACCCCAGCGCACCTTGCGCACCAGATTGTGGCTGAATCGGCCCCGGTATTCGAAGTGGCACAGCTGGCAGGTGGGGGCGGTGTAGCCGCCGCGGGTGAGGGCTTCCTTCAGGGGGACCTCGAAGTTCCATCGATCCTTGTGGGTCTGATAGACGGTGCCGTGCTTGGAGAGCAGGTAGTTCTCGAACTCGTTGTGATCGACGCCGTTGTGACAGGTGGCGCAGGCTTCAGGGCGGCGCGCCTCGGCGGCGGAGAAACTGTGGCGGGTGTGACAGCCGTCACACTTGTTCTGCTGGTAGTGGCACATGTCGCAGCCCTGGGCGATCTCGCGCTCGGCCATGGCGGCCCAGACGGCGGTCTCCACGTTGGCCTTCCAGTCCACCGCGTGGGAGGGATGGCCCTGGGGCCATTGATTCTGGGGCCAGGTCTGCGCCTTCTCCGACTCGGCCTCGGCGAACTGGCGCACGTGACAGGTGCCGCAGACCGAGCGGTCCGGCATGCGCAGGTCCCGGTCGTGGCGGATCCGGTCCTTGCCGATGCCGCCGTGGCAGTCGATGCAGCCGACTTCCTTCAGATGTTTGCCGGCTTCGAGCAGCCCCTGGCGCACCAGATCGGCCTCCACTTCGGCCAGCAGGGTTTTCTTGTAGGCGCGCACGTCGTCGTCGGGCAGGGTACGGATGCGGTCCAGGTTGGCGTGGGTGCTGTCCCGCCAAGCCCTGACGAAGCCGGGGGTGACACCTTCGTGGCAGGCGACGCACTGGTCACGGCCGACCTCGCCCCGGACGGTTTGCGGCGGACGGTAGAAGTCGCGGGGGTTCCAGTAGCGCTG
The DNA here is from genome assembly GCA_026984375.1 of Methylothermaceae bacterium. Classification (GTDB taxonomy): domain Bacteria; phylum Pseudomonadota; class Gammaproteobacteria; order Methylococcales; family Methylothermaceae; genus Methylohalobius. Next base: position 2,005 of record JALSSF010000158.1, read on the forward strand.
GATCGGGATCGGTTGCCAATGCTCGGCGAACTTTCCCTTGCCGGGATGATCGTGCTGGTACCGTTCGATCAGGGCTTTCGGGTCGGTGGCGGCGTCGGCCGCAAAGGCCAGGAAAGCGGATAGGAACAGAGAGAGACACGCTTGCATATTCCCCTCCCCGAAGTGTTTTTGCCCGAAAGCATAACACCGCTGCCGTTGGTCGGGAACCGGGACGCTCGGTCGCTTCACCTTCAGGGTTCGACCAGCCAGGCTTCCGCCGGTCTGCCGTCGCGCACCAGGACCGCCCAGCGCCCACAGGTCAATATCTCGCCCTTGAGGATCCGTCTCCGCTTCAGGGGCCGGGGACAGAATGCGGCCACTTCTTCCACCCGGGCCGGCAATCCCCGGCGGGTGACCTGCAGCTGGATGAACTGATCCATTTCCATCACCTCGGCTTCCCCACCGGGGGCCCGGTGAATGAAGCCGTAAAGCTTGGCGCGGAACCAGTCGAAGGGGATCGATTCCCAGCCGGCGAACAGCCGGGATCGCAGGGCGGGGGTCAGGGGCATGGCGTCGCCGGGTGGTGCCGGCCATCGCCAGGGAGGCGGCCGGGTTTCTCCCGGCTTTGGTCTTTCGAGGCAGGCCGGCAGGGGCAGAAGCGTCTGGCGGTGGCAGACGTGGCGCTGGATCGGGGATGGCAGTTGGGGGGCGGTCCGCGCCAGCCGGTTCCAGTGGGCCGTGGCGTCCCGGGAGCGGGGACGGAGTTCCAGCAGGCGCGCCAGGTTGTAGCGCCAAGCCGGCGGGGGATTGTCCGGAAGAACTTCCAGCCGCTTGACCGCGGCCGGCCAGAGATCGACATCGGCATCGCTCTGTTCGTAAAGCGCCAGGGCGTCGAGCATCCGTACCTGCCAGTCGCCCGGGGCCAGCCCGGCGGCTTCAACCAGCGTGGCCCGGGCCTGATGGGGCTGGCCCAGATATAATTGGACCGTGGCTAGGTTGATGCGGGCGGGTAGATAGTCCGGTGCCGCCGCCACCGCCTGTTTCAGGTACTCGGAGGCTTCACGCAGGCGGCCGGAGACCTGGGGCGACAGGGGAAAGGCCTTGAGGAAGCGGGGGCCGGCGCCAGGTTCGATGACGTCGCCGCGCACCCGGGGCACCCGACTGTCCACGTCGAGGAGAAACGGCAGCCAGTAGAAGCCCGCCTGTTCCGGCGCCATGGCCTGGCGTGCCAGCTGCAGGGCGCAGATTCCCAGGTCGTTGAGGACCGCGGGACCGGGGAACACCTGCTGGAATTCGCGCAGGAAGTACATGGCATCGGCACAACGGCGGAAATGGGCCAGCCGGACCCCCATGTCGAAAAAGGCGGCCTTTTCCTGCAGCATCCGCAGGCGCTCGCGCAGCAGGACGGCACGGTCCTCCGGGAAAGGGTGGGAGGCGGTGATCCGCGCCTGAGTCTGCTGCATCCAGAAGGTGAAAAAGTCGTTTTTGCCGCCTTCCCCGGCCAGCAGGCGTTCCACCGGGTAACCGGCCATGGCGGCGTAGAGATAGCCGCGATCATCGGCGGCCAGTTCCGCCTGCCTGGCCTCGAAGCTCTGATCCAGGAAGTGGGCGATCCGTCGGGTGTCCGGCGCTTTGGCGAGGAACTGTTCCACTTCGTGATGCCAGTAATCGTTATGGGCCAGATGAGCCAGTTCGTGGCCCAGGATGAAGGCCAGGCGGGTCCGGGCCAGTTCGGCGTCGGCGTCTTTGAAGCACAGTGCCAGCGCCTTGCGGGAAAGCACCACGTGACCGCTGGGCAGGGCGATGGCCCAGGCGTCGGTGGCGCCGTCGATGACCATCAGTTTCGGCGGGTGGCGGCTGCTTTTGTCGGCCGCCGCCTTGAGGCGTTCGAAGACGCGCTGGGCCAGGGCGACTTTGGGATCGCGGCCGCGGTCCAGGATGCCGTAGGTTTCGACGTAGAAATCCACCTGGGTCTGCGTGGGAAGGGCGGCGGCCCCGTTCAGCCAGAGCAGCATCGCCCAGAGCGGACGGCGGAGCCTCAGAGCAGCCATCGCCGGATGAGGTTTCGGAGTTTTCGAACGAGCCGGGCCTGGGCCGCCGGGTCGGGGTGTCCGGCCAGGTCGTTCAACAGGGCGTGCAGTTCCCGGAGCGTGGCCAGCAACCGGTCCCGCTCGGGATCCCGGGGCCGTTGCCGGAAGCGTTCCATGAGCGCCAGGCCGTGACGGTCGAAGGCCTGCCATTCCTCCGGGCTGACACCGTCGCTGTTCGCCAGGGTCCAGAGCAGCAGCGTCCATTGACCGAGGCGGTAGTAAGCCTGCCAGGGGGATCGCCGCCAGTCTTCCTCGCCGAGGGAGACGGTACTCCCGCCCCCGCCCAGCCAGCGCTGGGCGTCACGCAGACCGGCCGCAAAGGCTTTTCTGGCGGGATCGCCGTCGCTGTCGCTGAAGGAGAAAGCGGCGGGACCGGTCCGGGGCCATTGGGTCAGAGATCGCTGAGTTCCCGCATGCTTTCGCACCAATGCGGCCAATCGCCGGGGTTGCCAGTCCGGCGTCACCGATTTCTGGGACATCACCGCCACCGCGGCCAGGGTCACGGTGACGGCGATGGTCAGGGGAATCAACCCCGAGCGTGTCCGCACCCTTTCCCACCAGCGCCGCCACCCGGACGCCCCGGCCGCCGTTGGGGCGGGGGGCCGGTCCTCCCCGAGATCGAGAGAGACGTCCAGCCATTCCCGGTAACAGCATTCGCAGCGGTCGAGGTGGTCCAGGATCTGCTGACGCCGGGATGGGGACAGGCGGTTTTCGATGAAGGCGGACAGCAGTTCCGGCTCCGGACATTTTTCGACCGGCTCCGGTCTGCTGGCGGCCAGTCCGAGCAGGGCGGTGAGGCGCTCGTCTTCCTTGCGGGATGATTCGGTCATTTCAATGCTCCTTCGCGATGGGGTGTCAGGCTATCCCAGCCGCCTCGCAGGCGGTTTGCACACGGTCGAGAATCTTGTGGAGCCGTTTGTAGGGATCGCCCTTGATGTGCAACAGCCTGGCGATCTGGGTCATTTTCAGTCCCTCGCAGTAGCGCAGACGCAGGAACAGTCGTTCCTCGGCGCTCAGGTGCAGGTGGGGCTGTAATTTTTCCAGCAGGGCTTCGGCTTCCTCGGGAAGCCCGGTCTCGCCCCGGATGTAGCCCTCCAGGGCTTCCAGCAGCTCCCGCGGTTTGGGTTCCAGTTCCGCTTCCGGGGTCGGGGTCCGACCGGCGGGTTCGGCGATGTCGTCGAGGGAGACCCCGTGGCTGTCCTGATACCGGCTGCGCGGGGGGCAGCGGCCCAGGATTTCGGAGACGATTCGCCGGATGGCCCCCGGATCGGTTTCCGGATGGCGGGTCTCCAGCAGGCCGATGGCCTCCTGACGTTCGAACCGTTCCAGGATCAGGAGACGGTAAGCCTCCGTCCAGATGGGATCGTCCTTCTCACCCAGCCACTTGGGCGGGCGCTGATGGCCATAGACCTTGCGGAGGTAGTCGGTCATCAAGCGGCCGGCCAGCACCCCCAGGAAAGTGGCGAACCTGCCCTGGCCTTCCCAGGTGCGGATGCGGCGCCATCCGTCTTCTTGCAACCGCTCCAGGACGTGATCCAGGGCCAAATGAGCAGTGTTGTCGTCGTTGGGAAAGCGGCGCATCGCCAGACGCTGCAGAAAGTCCCAGTGAGCGAACACCAGTTTCTTCGCCGCCTCGGCGGTGAGCGGAAAGGTCGGTTCGGTCAGGGTCGTTGTCATTGTTGTGTCATCCCGTCGCTTCCGGAAACCGGCCAGCTCCGGCGGTGGATGGACAACCGTGGCGTCGTGAACCATGGTTCTTCTCCCTGGGAACATCAATCCTGTCCATTGAGGACGTGCATCTCACCGTTTCTTTGCCGGCCGGGCGATTGTTCAAGGATGGCGATTCCGGTCAGGATGCCTTGCCAGACCGATTCGTCCGGGCAGGTATGAGCCATGCCGGGCAGAACCAGCAGGCGGGCACCGGGCTGTCGGGCCACCTCGTGGGTAATCGAAACCAAAGGTATATTATCATCCCTGCCCCCGGCGATATGAAGCTGGAAAATGCCGGCGGGCAACGGGGGCAGACGTGCCGGATTGAGGGATTGGTCCAGGGGGCTGTATCGGTGCCAGTGGGTCCAGGCGTCGGTGTCCAGATTGCCTGCCAGGGTCACCACCCCGGCGGTCCGGGTCGGCGTTCGTGCCGCCAGCAGCATGGCCAGGGTGCCGCCGCCGCTGAAACCGATCAGAACGGCCCGGCAGGAGCCGGTGCCTGTCAGTTTTTCCAGGGCCCGGGCCATGCTTTCGACCACCGTTTCACCGTAGCGGGCCCGGGTCCAGAGGCGGGGGTGGCAGGGTTCGGTGCGCGCCGTTCCGTGATAGCAGGGGCGGCCCAGATAGATACCGGGTACCGGATCCATCGCCATCAGCGGCAATAGGCAGCTGGCGCGCGGAGTGGGGTCGGCGGCGATCCGGTTGCCGGGCAGCCAGGCACGGCCGTCCCCTTCCAGATAGACGTGGACTTTCCCTTCGACGCAGGGCGTTCCTTTACGGAAGAGCCGATGTTGGAAACGTGTCCCGCCGATCCAGCCCGATTCCAGGCCCAGGTGCGCGGCCTGGTGGTCGAGACCCATGAGAAGCGCACAGGCCGGAAGCGATACGAAGAGGGCCGGCAACAGCGTTTTCCAGTGGAAGGGGGATATTCCTGGTGTGCGGCGGTCCAAGTTTCTACACTAAACTAAAGATGTTTTCCGGGAACGTCTGATTGTATGATGCCCAATTGAACGAAGGGGAGCCGCCATGAAACGGTTGTGGTCGCCGCTACTCTGGTTTTTGGTCTTGTTCCTGGGCGGTTGCGCCTCGGGACCGGGGGAAGGGCCGGTCGCCGTGGGGCCGGAGCAGGTGGACAAACTCTACGTGGTCGACTGTCTGTTGCCGGCTCAGGTGCGCCGGCTCGGTATGCACATGACCTATCTTGCCGCCCGCCGGCCCATCCGCACCACCGCACTCGATTGCGAAATCCGCGGCGGCGAGTACGTCGCCTACGACCGCAGCAACTACGCCACCGCACTCAAGGTCTGGCTGCCCATGGCCAAGGAGGGCGATCCCAAGGCCCAGACCTATGTCGGCGAGATTTACGAAAAGGGTCTGGGTCTCCAGCCGGACTATCAGACCGCCGCCCGCTGGTATCGCAAGGCGGCCGAACAGGGGTACGCGCCGGCGATGATCAACCTGGGGTTTCTCTACGAGAAGGGGCTCGGTGTGCCTCGGGATCCCGTCGCGGCCCTCAACTGGTACCGTCGTGCTTCCGGACTCGACCGGACCGACATCGCCTTCGCCGCCTCGGTGGAGGTCTACAACCGCAGGATGACCGAACTGCGGGAGGCGGTGGCCCAATCCCGTCAGGAAGCCGCCGGTCTGCGCCGGCAACTGGCGTCGTTGCGTCAGCAGTATCGACAGACCCGCAAGGTGCTTCAGCGCTACCGTGCCCAGGTGGAGGCCGGCCGCCGGGAGGTGCGGCGGCTCAAGCGGCTGCTGAAGTCCCGCCCCCAGGGGGGCGACGACCAGGCGCTGCGCCGGCGCCTCCAGCAGCAGTTGCAGCGCCTCAAGGAGAAGGAGCGGATGGTCGGCCTGCTGGAAAAGGAACTGCAGGAGCAAAACCGCGAACTGGCCGGTTTGAGGGAAACCCGTTCCCGGGAAGTGCAGGCCAGGGAGCAACGAATCCAGCAACTCGAGCGGCAGCTGGCCCAGCGTAATCAGGAGCTTCTCGTTCTGCGGCGCCGGTTGAGCGCCAGTCAGGACCGGCTGCGGCGGTTGCGCCGCCAGGTGAAAAGCGGTGATCGGGATCTGCAGGCCCAGTTGAGCAGGCTGGAGACGCTGGAAAGACAGCTGGCGGAGAAGCGGGCCGGCGGGGAGGTCAGCCAGGCGGAGCTGAAGCGCCTGACGGAACAACTCAGGGCCAGGCAGGCCGAGGTCGAACGCACCCGCCGGGATATCGCCCGTATGCGGGCCGAGATGGAAACGTTGAGCCGGGCCAACCGCACGCTGGCGCAAAAGCTGGCCGCCCGGGAACGGCAGGCGGCCGATCTGGAGGCGCGGCTGGGTCGCCGGGAACGGGTGATCCAGGCCCAGGAAGGTCGGCTGCAGGCCCTGGCGCGGCAGTTGTCCCAACGGGAAAAAGCCATCGAGGACCTGCGCCGCCAACTGCAGGCCGCCAACGCCGGTCTCCAGTCACAGCAACAGGTTCTCCGGCGCCTGGAACGGGAACTGGCACAGAAGCAGAACGACAGTCGTATCGGCCAGGCGGAACTGGCGCTGCTCGCCAGTCAGGTCCAGTCCAAGCAGGCGGCGATCGAGCGCCAGCAGGCCCAGATCGCAAGCCTGAAGGCGAAACTGGCCAAACTGGAACGACGTCCGGCGGTGGCGCTGGCTGCGGTATCCAGGGACCGGAAGGGCGCCGGGGACGGTCCCTGGATCGAGATCGTCGACCCCCCGTTACGTCCCCAGCGCGGCAGCCTGATGGTGGTGACCCGGGGACTGGTGGAGGCGCGCACAGTGGTGGGGAAAGTGCACGCGCCGGAAGGACTGCTGGCCTTTCTCGTCAACGACGAGGATTTCATCCCCAATCCCGATGGCAGCTTCAAATTCAAGGTGCCCCTCCGGGGGAGGAAAACCCCGGTGCATCTGGTGGCGGTGGACAGGAACAGCCGGCGCACCGAGCTGGAATTTGTCATCCTGCGTGAGACAGAAAAGGCGGTGCCGGTGACGGCGGACCAGGATCGGGAGGCCGAGGCCGAACGGCTGGTGAAAGTGTTGCCCCGGCGAATCTTCGGGCGCTATCACGCGCTGCTCATCGGCAACAACGCCTACCGCCATCTTCCGGTCCTGGAGACGCCGGTCAACGACGTCAGGGCGCTGGCCCGGGTCCTGCGGCAGCGGTACGGCTTCGAGACCAAGGTATTGTTGAACGCCACTCGCTACGACATTCTCAAGGCGTTGAACGAATACCGGCGCATCCTTACCGACAAGGACAATCTGCTGATCTACTATGCTGGCCACGGCACCCTGGAAAAGGTCAATCAGCGTGGTTTCTGGCTGCCGGTGGACGCGGAAAAGGACAATACGGCCAACTGGATCTCCAACCAGGACGTCACCGACCTGTTGCGCATCATGGCGGCCGCCCATATCATCGTCATCGCCGATTCCTGCTATTCCGGCTCCCTGACCCGCAGTTCCGTGGCCCGGCTGGAAGCCGGAATGAGTCCGGAGAAGAAGGCCGAATGGATCAAGCTGATGCTCAAGGCCCGTTCGCGGATGGCCCTGACTTCCGGCGGCTTGAGCCCGGTCCTGGACAGCGGCGGGGGCAATCATTCCGTGTTCGCCAAGGCCCTGATCCAGGCCCTGCAAAGGAACCGGGGCATCGTCGAATCGTTCCGTCTGTACACGGAAGTGTCGGCCCTGGTGGCCGATGCCGCCCGGGACCAGGATTTCCATCAGGTTCCCGAGTTCGCCCCGATCCGTCATGCCGGTCACGAGGCCGGCGAGTTCTTCTTCGTTCCCGTCTCGGGTGGCGGGAGCCAGGCCAGGCTGTGAAACCGGGCGGCCGGGCCGCCCGGTGTCGTTGGGGCCTCCTCAGAATTGCAGGCGTGCCCCCACGGTGATGCGGTGGCTGCTGACGATTATGTTCGTGTGCCCGGCGGCGATCAAAAGGTAAGGAGACCGTTCATGATTCAGTCGATCCGGTGCAGCTCCACCCGCCGGTTCAGGGGATCGACGGGTTTGTGGTTGGGAAGAGGACGGCTTTCACCCCGACCGACTATCTTCAAGCGGTCAGGTTGGATCCCGTAGCGGGAAACCAGATAGGCCTTGACCGCCCTGGCGCGCTGGAGGGAAAGCCATTGATTGTAATTCGCCGCACCGA
>JALSSF010000159.1 GCA_026984375.1 Methylothermaceae bacterium
AAGATCGCCTGGCTCAGCGCGGCGCAACAAGAAGGATCGGAAGCGTCGCTGGAGCGCCTCCGGCGCTACCTCCACCTGGCCCGGGACCTCTCCCGGCCGCAACGGCCCGCCCTCTACATCACCCACGGTTTTTCCGGCAGCGGCAAATCCTACGCCTGCCGCCGACTGGCCGCCCATCTGCCGGCTTTGCATCTGCGCTCGGACGTGGAACGCAAGCGCCTGGCGGGTCTGCCGGCCGAGGCGGTGACCCGGTCGCGACCGGCGGGCGGCATCTACGGCGCCGAGTTTACCGAACGCACCTACGACAGACTGCTGGAAGAGGCCCGCATCATCGTGACGGCGGGCTTCGCCGTCATCGTCGACGCCACGTTCCTGAGCCAGCGTTTCCGTGACCGCTTCCGCCGGCTGGCGAGCGAACTGAGCGTTCCTTTCCGGATTCTCGACTTTCAGGCGGACGAACCGATCTTGCGCCGGCGGATCACGGCCCGGCAACGGCACCGCCGCGACCCCTCCGAAGCGGATCTGCGCGTGTTGGAATATCAGCACCGGCATCACGATCCCCTGGACGAACAGGAACGCCGGCTCACCGTCACCTTCGACACCAGCCGGGGCTTCGAGCTGGAGACCGCGCTGCCGCGTCTGCTTCAGGGTTTGAACTCCCGCGGATCCAGCTGATGGCGGTTGAGCAGACGATAAAATTCGGTGCGGTTGCGTTTGGCCAGCTGGGCCGCCTGGGTCACGTTACCCTGGGTGATCTGCAGCAACCGGACTAGATACTCCCGCTCGAAACGCCGTTTGGCCTCCTTGAGGGGCGGAAGGATACCGGAGTCGATATCGCCGCTCAGGGCCCGCTGCACCAGGCTGAGCGGAATCAAAGGCGTGTTCGCCAACGCGATGCACTGTTCCACTACGTTGTGGAGCTGACGCACGTTGCCGGGCCATTGATAGCGCACCAGACATTCCAGGGCCTCGGGGGAAAAGCCCTTGACGTGATGGCCATAGGGTGCGGACAACTGTTTGACAAAGTGGTCCACCAGCAGGGGAATGTCCTCGGGACGCTCCCTCAGGGGCGGCACCTTCAACGTGACCACGTTGAGGCGGTAGTACAGATCTTCGCGGAATTCGCCTTCGGCGACCGCATCGGCCAGATCCACATGGCTGGCGGAAATGATGCGCACGTCCACCGCCACGGTGTCGGTGCTGCCCACCGGGCGGATCTGCATTTCCTGCAGGGCCCGCAGCAGCTTCACTTGAAACAGTTTGGGCATGTCACCGATTTCGTCCAGAAACAGCGTACCGCCATGGGCGGCCCGGAACAGCCCCTCGTGATCCCGAGCCGCGCCGGTGAAGGCGCCTTTCTTGTGACCGAACAATTCCGATTCGAACAGATGTTCGGGAATGGCACTGCAGTTGACGGCGATGAAGGGCCCTTCCCGCCGGGGACTGGCTTCGTGAATCGCCCAGGCCAACAATTCCTTGCCGGTGCCGCTTTCCCCGTGAATGTAGACGCTGGCGCGGCTGCGGGCCACGCGCGCCACCTGGTTGAGCAAATCCTCCATGACCGGACTCCGGGTGACGATGCGACGGCGCCACGACTCCTTTTCATCTCCTTCCTGCTGCGGCTCACCGGCCTGGCAGATGTTCATGGCCTGGGTGACCTGGCGCACCAGTTCCTTGTTGTCCACCGGTTTGGTGAGAAAGCCGAACACCCCCCTCTTGGTGGCATCGACCGCATCGTTGATGGTGCCGTGGGCGGTCAGAATGATGATGGGCAGGGTGGGGCACTTTCGATGCAGGGCGTCGAACAGGGCCATGCCGTCCATGCCGTCCATCATCAAATCGGTCACCACCACGTGGGGGCGGAACTGAGCCAACTGGTCGAGCGCCTCCTCGCCGCAGGTGACCGGTTTGACGGCGAATCCAGCGGCGTTCAGCCGCATGGTCAGCAATCTGAGGAAGCTCTCGTCGTCGTCGACGACCAGGATTCGTTTGCGCGTGTCTTGCATGAGTTCAGGGTATCCCGTGATGATTGAGACTGTCCTCCAGTGCCTTCAGGGCCTCCAGCTTGGCGTTGAGTTCCTGCGACTCCTGCTGGCAGGCCGCCAATTGCCGACTCAGCTTGCGCGTGGTTCGCCGCAGTTGGGTCAGCTTGCGCACGACTTTCCGCTCGTGATGGGTACTGCTGAACAGTCTTTGGGCCATTTGCCGATGATAAAGCAGATAATTCCGCACTTCGGGATCGGAGACCCGGGGCAGGGCCTGATCCAACAAGGTCAGCGCCTGCTGAATCTCCTCGCCTTGCTTGCCGTTGCAGTCCGGTGTCGCCAACAGCGCCAACGCCAAGTGGAGCCTGACGCCGAGACCTTCGTCGATACTGCCGTAACGTTGCAGCCACTGACATTCCGAGCGTCGTTGGGGCATCGGCAATCGGGCCAGATAACCCAGATAAGTCGACAGCTCCTGGAACGAAGGACTTTCGTAATCCGGCCCGGTGACCGAACGCCTTTCCGGTTGGGCGGGCGGGCGCACACCGAGGGCACAGCCGGTCAACAACGCCAGACAAAGAAGGAACCCCGTCACCCACCTGGCCACGGTCAACGACTCACTCCGTCCAAGGGCAGCGTCACCCGGAAACAGGCGCCCCATCCCTCCCGGTCCAGAATCTCGATCCGGCCCCGATGCAACATGACGCATTCGTTGACGATGGCCAGCCCCACGCCCGTGCCTTCGATTCCCATCCGCCGTCCGACACGCCCCTGATACAGGGCGTCGAAAATCCGGCCGCGTTCGTCATGGGGAATACCCGGTCCCTGATCGGTTATCTCGAATATCATTCTGCCCCCCTTTTTGAACAAACCGATTTCAATGATACCCCCCTGCGGGGAATATTTGACGGCATTGGACAACAAATTATCGACCATGGAGCGGAGCAATTCGGGAAACCCCCGGATCTCGACCGATTCGATCCGCCGGTGCAGGTGGATTTCGTTGAGTTTGAGACGGGCCTCATATTCATTGATCACCTCGTCCACCAATTGAGCCATGTCGATCATCTGAGGCCGCAGCACCGTATCGGTGTCCTGGAGCTGACTGTAACGGATCAGATCCTCGATCATGCGGTACAGCCGGCCGGCATTGTCCACGATGATACGGACGATCTCCGCCTGCTCGGTGTTCAGTTCGCCGACCACGTGATCGGCCAACAATTCTCCCCCCTCGTTGATGTTGGCCAGCGGGGTCTTGAGCTCATGGGAGATGTTGCGCATGAAACGCTGCTTCTCCGCTTCCAGCATCCGCAGGCGGATTCGCAACCAGTCCAGACGTTGCCCCAAGGCCTCCAGGTCCCGGGGCCCCTGGACGACGATGGGCTGCTCGAAATCCCGGTCCCCCAGCTTGCGGATCGCCGCGTCCAGCTGGCGAATCGGCCGGTTGAGCAAATAGATGAAGAAGATCATCAACACCCCAGCCACCGGCAGCAGGATCATCAAATGGCTCATGGTCTGCCGGCGGGCTTGGAGAGAATGGCGATCCAGCGCTTCGAGATTCTTGCCCACCAGCGAGATGCTCAGCTGCCACACATCGTTGGCCAAGCGGCGCAATTGTCGAAACTGATCGGCGACGGCCAGTTTGGTTTCCTTGGCCATCCGCGGCTCGATCAGCATGGCGTACAGGTCGAATTCATAACCTTCCAGCCGGCGCAGGAGCCGGTACATTTCCGCATCCCGGGCTGCGGCGTCGAGCAAGGCGCGCAATTCCGCCTTCAAGGTCTCGCGGGCGCGGCGATAATGATCGAACAGCGCCGGATCGTCCAGGATCAGGGCCTGCTTGGCACTACGTTCCATGGCGGTCAATTGTTCCAGCAGCAGGCGCCCCCCCTGGGTCACCCGAACCGAGCGATAGACCGCCTCGCGGCTGTATCCGGTGAGATTTTCCAGCGAATAAAGCGCCGATCCCAGGGCCAGGATCAGGGGCAACAGCACCAGGACGAAGCTGAGCAGTAGCAGTGTGCGCAGGGAGGGAAGACGAAGGCGGCTCAAGAAGATTCCTGCAGCGGAAAGGTCAAGACGTCGGAAAGACGGTGACAACCCAGTTTCAGCATCAACACCCGGTCCAATCCGATGGCAACACCGCTGCACTCCGGCATGCCTGCCTCCAACGCCGCCAGGAAGGCCCGGTCCAGCGGCGGCACCACACGCCCCAGACGGCAGCGCAACCGCAAATCATGCTGAAAGCGCCGGCGTTGCTCCTCGACATCGGTTAGTTCCCGGTAACCGTTGCCGAGTTCCACGCCGTCGACGAAAACCTCGAAACGCTCCACCACTTCAGGATCGTCCGGCCTGCAGCGGGCCAGCGCCGCCATGCACGCCGGATAGTCGCGGACGAAGACCAGCTTCGAGGCGGGCAAACGGGGTTGTACCGCCACGGAGAACAGCAGGTCCAACCAATGGCGCTGCTCGTCGCCGCACAGGCGTTCCGCGTCCGGGATACCCAATGCCGCCGCCTTCGACCGCAGCGCGGTCAACGGCGCATCCCAGGGAAGCCCGACAAATTCGCGGAACGCCTCCCCGTAGGTGAACGTCGTCACGCCGGCGACCCGTTCCCCGAGCAATACCTGCAACAACGCCGCCACCTCGTCCATGAGCCGATCCAGGGTGAAGCCCGGTCGATACCATTCCAGCAGGGTGAATTCCGGCTGGTGCAAGCGCCCGGCCTCACCACGCCGAAAGGCTTTGCCGATCTGATAGATGGGGCCGGAACCAGCGGCGAGCAACCGTTTCATGGCCAGCTCGGGCGAGGTTTGCAAATAGTGGCGCCGGCCGCCGTCGGGCACGGTGAAAAATTCCACGTAAGGGTCGGGATTGACCGTGGCACCGAGCAAGGGGGTATCCACCTCCAACACCCCCCGCCGGGCGAAAAAGCGGCGGATACGCGCCAGCATGGCGGCACGCTGCCGCAGCGCCTGTAAATCGCAGGCCGGACGCCAACCGCTCTTATTTGCCGACCCGGGAAACGTATTCACCCGTTCTGGTATCGACTTTGATGACCTCGCCGGTCTGCACGAACAGAGGCACTTTGACCACGGCGCCGGTTTCCAGTTTGGCGGGTTTGCTGCCACCGCCGGAAGTGTCCCCCCGAACCCCGGGATCGGTTTCCACCACCTCGAGTTCGACGAAATTGGGCGGCGTCACGGCGATCGGCTCCCCGTTCCACAGGGTGATCGTGCATATCGCCTGTTCTTTCAGCCATTTGGCAGCCTCGCCCACGGCTTTGGCATCGGCGGCGACCTGTTCGAAGGTGTTGGGATCCATGAAGTGCCAGAATTCGCCGTCGTTGTAGAGATATTGCATCTCCACTTCCATCACGTCGGCGGCTTCGATGGTCTCACCGGACTTGAAGGTGCGCTCCAGCACTCTGCCGGTCTTGAGATTGCGGAATTTGACCCGATTGAAGGCCTGCCCCTTGCCGGGCTTGACGAACTCGTTCTCCAGGATGACGCAGGGATCCCCGTCCAGGATGACCTTCAGTCCAGGCTTGAATTCGTTGGTACTATAAGTGGCCATGTAACGATCGTTCCCAGGTAGAATTGAAAAATGGCAGCTATTATACCCCAGCGCGCTTCGCGACAACCGGACTGGCAGCGTGAGCTCGCCGAAGGATTCCGCCATCCCGGCGAATTGCTGCGCTTCCTGGGCCTCCCTTCCGAACACTGGGATCGCCGGGCGACGGCGGTGTTTCCCTTCCGCGTCCCGCGGGCCTTCGCCGCCCGCATGCGCCCCCGCGACCCGCACGATCCTTTGCTGTTGCAAGTCCTGCCCCGTTCCGAGGAGAACCGGGAAACACCCGGCTTCGTCACCGACCCGGTGGGAGACGAGAGCGCCGAAGTGGCACCGGGCGTGCTGCACAAATACCGGGGACGGGTGCTGCTGATCGTCACGGGCGCCTGCGCGGTGCAGTGCCGTTACTGCTTCCGCCGCCAGTTCCCCTATCCGGAACGGCAACTCACCGCCTCGCGCTGGCGCGCGGCACTGGAATACATCCGACGGAACCGGGACATCCGGGAAGTCATTCTCAGCGGCGGCGATCCGTTGGTGCTCTCGGACGACCGCCTCCAGCGGATGATCGCAGACCTGGCCGCCATCCCCCACCTGCACCGGCTCCGGATCCACAGCCGTCTGCCCATCGTTCTTCCCAGCCGGATCGACGACGGTCTACTCGCGGCCCTGACCAGCACACGATTTTCCCCGGTGATGGTGGTTCACACCAATCACGGCAACGAAATCGATGCGGCGGTCGAACGCGCCGTCACCCGACTGCGCGACCACCACGTGACGGTGTTGAATCAAAGCACCCTGCTGGCCGGCATCAACGACCGGGTGGAGGTATTGGTCGCCCTTCAGGAAACCTTGTTTGCCGCCGGTATCCTCCCTTATTACCTGCATCTGCTCGACCGCGCCCGGGGAACCGCCCATTTCGAAGTCGACCCGGCCCGCGCCCGGGCTCTCCACGAGCAATTGCGCCGCCGGCTGCCGGGTTATCTGGTACCTCGCCTGGCCCGGGACCTGCCGAACGCCCCTTACAAAATAACCTTATAAGTCAATATCTTGCGAACAACGACAGAAGGCGATCGGTAATAGGTGTTGAATTCTCCATTCATCTTGGTTATAACAAAACCGTGCTTTGTGCACTGATAACAACCATGCATGATCACGTAACGAGGAGGAAAACATGAAAAAGATTCTCGGACTTCTGGCCCTTGCCCTGGTCACCCTGAGCATGGCTGCTTGTAGCCCCCCCGAGTATGAAAAGCAGCGTCTCTCCAGCACCGACGTTGTCCGCAGCATTTCCGGCTGACGCTGAATCCGACACCCAAGATGATAACGACAACATAACGATCTTACCTTCTCTGGAAACCCGGGACAGGTTCCCGGGTTTTTTCATGTCCACCGGTCCCGCGTTATATAATGGTTTCAGCCCTATCGCCGCTAAAGGACCGGATCGTTGAATTCCTCCCTGTTTTATCAGCGCCTGGCCGGGCTTGGTGATCTCGCTCCGTCTGGCCTGTTGTCCCAAAGCCTCAAAGGGCTGGAAAAGGAAAGCCTGCGCGTCACGCGACAGGGCCGTATCGCCCGGACTCCCCACCCACAATGCCTCGGATCGGCGCTCACCCATCCGTACATCACCACCGATTACTCCGAGGCCCTCCTGGAATTCATCACTCCCCCCGCCCCCGTGGCCGAGACGGTGACCGCCTTTCTCGACGACGTCCACCGCTTCGTCTACCACTGCCTCGACGAGGACGAGCTGTTGCTGGCCACCAGCATGCCGATCGGCTTCGAGCGCGACGAAGACATCCCCATCGCCCGGTACGGTGGTTCCAACATCGGCAGAATGAAGCACATCTACCGCGTGGGGCTCGCTTACCGCTATGGACGGGCCATGCAGGCCATCGCCGGGGTTCATTTCAATTTTTCCGTGGCACCGGAATTGTGGCCCCGGCTCGGACGGCTTCTCCGGCAGGAACAACCCATGCCGGAAGCCAAAGACAGCGCCTACTTCGCTCTGATACGCAACGTCCAGCGCCACGGCTGGCTGCTGCTCTATCTGTTCGGGGCCTCGCCGGTGGCCGACCGACGATTTCTCCAATGCCGCGGCGGCATCCCCGGCAACTTCGTGAAGCTGGCGCCGGACAGCTACGGTCTGCCCCACGCCACTTCCCTGCGAATGAGCGACATCGGCTACCGCAATCCCATCCAGGCCGGATTGTTCATTTCCACCAACAGTCTGGAAGAGTACGTCGCCTCCCTGTGCCGGGCCATCGAAACCCCCTATCCCCGTTATCAGGCCATCGGCGTCAAGGTCGACGGCCGCTATCGCCAACTCAACGCCAATCTGCTGCAAATCGAGAACGAGTACTACAGCCCGGTGCGCCCCAAACAGATCACCGAGCGCGGGGAGAAACCGACCCTGGCCCTGAAACGCCGGGGCGTCCGCTATGTGGAAATCCGCTCCGTCGATCTCAACCCGTATCTACCGCTCGGCATCGATTCCCGGCAAATCCGGTTCCTGGAATTGTTCCTCTGGCACTGTCTGCTGTATCCCAGCCCGCCCCTGCCCCGCCATCAGAGCCGGATAAGCCAGGCCAATCTGGTCGCCGTCGCCCAGCAGGGCCGTGATCCGAAGCTGACCCTGCAACGCGACGGCAAGGCGATCGCATTGCGTGACTGGGCGGCGATTCTCTTTGAAGAGCTGGAATCCCTGTGCCCGCTGCTGGACGCCCCCCTGGCGGGAACCCCTTACCGGGACAGCCTGCAGGCACAGCAGCGGAAACTGGCGAATCCCGATCTCACCCCCTCGGCCAGGATTCTGCACGACCTGCAAAGGGAAGGCGAATCGTTCCATGACTTCGCCCTGCGCTGGTCCGAGTCCCACGCGGTCCACTTCCGCCGCCAGCCTCCGGAGCGGGAACGTCTGACCTGGTTCGAACGGCTGGCCCGGGAATCGGTCCAACAACAAAAGCGCCTGGAAGCGGAGGAGCGGATCGATTTCGACGAATTCCTGCGGCGTTACTTCAGCGAAACCTGCAAGGCCGCCTGATGACGGAGATCGCCTATCCCCCCGGCGGGACGAAAATCCACAGCGAAAACGGCCGGCTCCAGATTCCCGACCGCCCGATCATCGGCTATATCGAAGGTGACGGGGTCGGCCCGGAGTTGATGACAGCATGCCGCCCGGTCTGGGACACGGCGGTGCGGCTGGCCTATGGCGGCCGCCGCCGCATCCACTGGTGCGAACTTTTTCTGGGCGCGAAGGCGGCAGAGAAATTCGACGGCGAGATTTTTCCCGAGGCCACCCTGGATGCCATCCGGGATCTCAAAGTGGCTATCAAGGGCCCGCTCACCACGCCGGTGGGCAGCGGACACCGCTCCCTGAACGTTTCGTTGCGTCAGGCCCTGGATCTTTACGCTTGTGTCCGACCGGTGCGTTATCTTCCCGGAGTCCCGTCACCGATGCGCCATCCGGAAAAAGTGGATCTGGTGATCTTCCGGGAAAATACCGAGGACGTCTATGCCGGCATCGAATTAGCCGCCGGTTCCCCGGAGGCGGAATCCCTGCGCCGCTTCCTGGAGCAGCGCTTCGGCCGCCGGCTTCCTCCCGCCTGCGGCCTGGGCGTCAAACCCATCAGCGAACGGGCGAGCAAACGCCTGGTACGGCGGGCGATTCGCTTCGCGCTGGAAAAAGGGCGGCGCAGCATCACCCTGATGCACAAAGGCAACATCATGAAACACACCGAAGGGGCTTTCCGGCAGTGGGGCTACCAGGTCGCCCGGGAAGAATTCGCCGATCGGGTCGTGGCGGAACAGGATCTGGCGGCCGGGTCCCTGCCGGAGGGCAAAGTCGTGATCAAGGACCGTATCGCCGACATCCTGTTCCAGCTGTTACTGCTGCGCCCTGAAGACTTCGACGTGATCGCCACCCCCAATCTGAACGGCGATTACCTTTCCGATGCCGCCGCCGCCCAGGTCGGCGGCGTCGGTATCGCCCCCGGCGCCAACCTCGGCGACGAGGTGGCGGTGTTCGAAGCCACCCACGGTTCGGCGCCCAAATACGCCGGCCTGAACAAGGTCAATCCAGGCTCACTGCTGCTCAGCGGCGCCATGATGCTGGAGCATCTGGGATGGAACGAGGCGGCCGGACTGATCGTCGAAGCCTACGCCCGTACCGTCCAGGACGGCATCGTCACCTACGATTTCGCCCGCCAGATGGCAAGGGCTCGAGAAGTGGGTACCCGGGAATTTCTTCTCCATCTGACCAAACGGATGACGAGCCTCTCATGACGCACCCTGAATTCGACCTGGAACACTGGCAAACGGCCCTGGCGGGCAAGAAACCGCGCGCCATCCTGAAGGCCGCTTTCGAGCATTT
>JALSSF010000160.1 GCA_026984375.1 Methylothermaceae bacterium
CGCCTCGAACACGCAGGAATAGTCCTCGAACCGGTGTCCAGCCAGGGCTTTCCGGTAGAGCCGGCGCACCGCCTTCAGGCACTGCGGATCGATGCCGGGGGCCGATTCCAGAAACAGGTCGATGTCCTTGAGCAGGTGCTCGGTGGGAAAGTTGGGATTGGCGAAATCGCGGGACAGCATCCGCGGCAGCTTCTTGTCGAAGGTGGGCGCGTAGAGAGCGCTCTGGCGCAGAACGGCCATGAAGCGATCCACGTCGATGCCGTGGTGTTCGACGTAGGCCAGGCTGGTGGCGAAGGCCACGGTCAGGCTGGCGATCAGCTGGTTGAGCGCCAGTTTCAGGGCGGCGGCCTGTCCCACCGCGCCGATCCGATGGATTTCCTTGCCCAGGGAGCGCAGCAGCGGAAGCCATCGCCGAAACAGAGCTTCGTCGCCGCCGGCCATGACGATGAGGTTGCCGGATTCGGCCTCGGGGATGCTTCCCAGCACCGGCGCTTCGAGATAGCGGCCGCCCTGCTCTTCCGCCAAGGTTTGCAGTCGCCGGCTTTCTCCGGGGGCGATGGTGGCCATCTGGACGACCGTTTTACCGGCCAGCTTCTGGCCTTCCAGCACCGCGCGGGTGGCGGCGTAGTCGCGCAGCATGGTGAAAACCGCTTCGGCTTCCTGGACCGCCTCGGCGGGGGTGGTGGTCACCACGGCGCCTTGTTCGGCCAGGGGCGCGGTTTTTTCAGCAGTGCGGTTCCAGACCCGGACCACGTGACCCTGCCGCAGCAGCCGGGCGGCCATGGGGGCGCCCATCAGGCCGGTGCCGAGCCAGGCGACGACGGTTCTTTCTGCCATGGTTTGCTTCCTCTGATGATGGATTCTGTGGCAATCTAGCGCCTGATCCGGAACGGGACAAGAGGCGTCCGGCGGATCCCCGAAGAAAGCGGGCTGGGAAGGGGTTGTCAGCGGCCAGGGAAGGCCGCGCCGGGCCTGAATTGACGAACGAATTTCGCTCCGGCAGACCTTTCTCGGCTCCCCTGAAAGTCGATGGAGGTGTTGCGATGCCGGCTTGGCATCACTGGCTGTTGAGCCATGAGGTGGGTATCCGGTTGGCGGCTTTTCTCACGCTGCTGGTCGTCATCGGTCTGTGGGAGACGCTGTTTCCCCGGCGTCCCTGGCAGACGCCGCGGGCCGTCCGCTGGTTGAACCACCTGGCCCTGGCGGCACTCAACAATGCCCTGGTGAGACTGTTGTTTCCCGCCGCTCTGGTGGGGGTGGCGGCCTTCGGGGAAAGCCGGCAATGGGGGCTGCTGCATCTCACCGCCCTGCCTCTTGGCTGGCGGCTGGCACTGGCGGTGATCGCCCTGGATCTGGTGATCTATCTGCAGCACGTACTGTTCCACGCGTTGCCCCTGCTGTGGCGCCTGCACCGGGTGCATCATGCCGATCGGGACTTCGACGTCACCACCGGCATCCGGTTTCACCCGCTGGAAATCCTGCTGTCGCTGGGAGTCAAGTCAGGCGCGGTTCTGCTCATCGGTGCGCCGGTCGCCGGCGTCATCGTTTTCGAGGTGCTGCTCAACGCCACCGCCATGTTCAACCATGGCAACATTCGTCTGCCCCGGCGCCTTGACCGGGTGCTGCGCTGGCTGGTGGTGACCCCGGACATGCACCGGGTGCATCATTCGGTGGCCGAGGATGAGGCCAATTGCAATTTCGGCTTCAATCTTCCCTGGTGGGACCGGTTGCTGGGAACTTACCGGGCCCAGCCCCGCAGGGGACACCGGAGGATGACCATCGGAATCCGGGGTCTGCGCCATCCCAGGCGGGTGACGTGGCTGCCGGGAATTCTGACGATTCCCTTCCTAGCGCCGGTGGCGGGTTACGTGATCAACCGCCGCCGCGGTTTTGAAGGTGAATGAAACGCGGTAAAATTCTTCACTTTTGGGTCGAACCAAACAATCCGGGGGATTCATGACCATCCATCAGCATCATCTGGACCAGATCGACGTGGAAGTGCTCCTGGAACTGTACCGCCAAGCCTGTATCAACGCCCGTTCCTACATCCGGCTGCGTTATTTGCGCTTCGCCATCTAC
>JALSSF010000161.1 GCA_026984375.1 Methylothermaceae bacterium
GTGCAGTATCTGCACCGTCTGGCTTCGGCAGGGACCTCGGACAGGCATTCGGGGCAGGTTTTGACCGTCGGCGCTTCGTCTTCGGTCTTTTGGCGTCCCGCCTCGGTGATGCGATTGATCGCCTGAATCATCAGGAAGATAGCGAAGGCGATGATCAGGAACTCGATGACTGTATTGAGAAAGACGCCGTATTTGATCACCGGTGCGCCAGCCTCTTCGGCCGCCTTCAGGGTTGGGTGGCTTTGACCGGACAGATCGAGGAACAGGTCGCTGAAATCGATACCCCCCAAAAGCAGGCCGATGGGGGGCATGAGGATGTCGTTGACCAACGAGGCGACGATCTTACCGAAAGCGGCACCGACGATGATGCCGACGGCCATGTCCACGGCGTTGCCGCGCAGGATGAACTTTTTGAATTCTTCCAGCATGTTTTCGCCCTCTCCCAGAAAATCACGGCCTCCCAGCCTAGCGACGTTTGTCTGAATCGTGCCTGAATCCGGGGATCGGGCATTTTTTCAACACGGCAGGAAACGGTCGGGACGGGCGCAGGTCGCGGCAACCCGGCAGCAGACCGACGATCAGGAAAACGGTGCACATGGACCGATCACGGTGATCTCGATTTCCCCGGGGAAAACCGGGATACTGGGAACCTCGCTGCAGCGATGAACCACGAGGAGAATACCGATGCGCAAGCTGGCCGCTTTGCTGCTTGTGGGAACGGCGCCGGTGGCATTCGCCGCTCCCCGGACCCTGCTGGAACTGGACCCCTTCGCCTACATCCTGATCGAACTGGGGCTGATCATCGCCGCCGTGGTCGCCGGTCACCTGATCGCCCGCCGCCTCCAATTGCCCGCCATTCTGGGGGAACTGGTGGTGGGGCTGGTGATCGGTAACTTCCTGTATTGGAGCGAGCTGTCGCCGCTGTTCTTTCTCATCATGCATCTGGGGGACGCCAGTCTGCTGTTCCGCGAGGTCTGGGTGAGCGGAGCGTCGGTGATCGACGCCGCCGGCAACATCTTCGCCCCGGAAGAACTGGAACCGGGTGGGGTGGGGGCGCGCCTGATCGACATTCTGGTGGGTGACGAAGGGCCCGGTTTTCTGCTCATGGGCAGCGCCCTGTGGCACTTCTCCAACCTGGGGATTCTGTTTCTATGGTTCCGGGTGGCCTTGGGGATGCGCCTGGAGGATCTCCTCGCCGCCGGCCGCCGGTCCCTGGCGGTGGCGCTGGCGGGAGCGGCTGTGGCCCTGATCTCGGGCTGGCTGGTGCTCGACTGGCTGGTGCCGGAAGCCGATCGCAGCACCCGCCTGCTGTTGGCCAGCGGTCTGGTGCCCACCAGCGCCAGCATCGCCCTCCCGCTGGTGGACTCCCTGCGCCGGCGGTTTCCCGACCTCGTTTCCCTGGCGTTGGGGGTGGTGCTCGTCGCCGACATCACAGCCGTCCTGCTGGTTTCCACCGCGGTGACCCTGGTCCAGGCCGGCAACCCCGGTTTGGCCGCCGTCTCGATGCAGATCCTCGGGGTCCTGGTCTATATGGCCGCGATCCTGTATTTGTGCCGTCTGGCGCCCCGCTGGGAATTGCCCTGGCTGGCCGGTATGGAGGAATACCAGGCCCTGCTGCTCCTGCCCCTGGGACTGGCCTTCCTTTTGGCCTGGATCGCCGATCTGCTGAATCTCTCCAGCCTGATCGGCATCTTCGGCGCGGCCCTGCTGCTCAACGCCCTGGACCTCGAGCGACGCTGCGGCGGTCGGGTGTCCACCCGCGACTTGATGCAGCCGCTGACCCAGGTGTTCGCCCCGGTGTTCTTCGTACTCCTCGGCATGCAGATCAATCTGGTGGACTTTCTGTCCCTGCCGGTGTTCGGCATGGGCGTACTGCTGGCCGCGGTTGCCGTCGGTGCCAAACTGATCGGTGCCTGGCTGGTGGTGCGCCGCAGGGAAGGCTGGCTGCTGGGCTGGACTCTGGTGCCCCGGGGGGAAATGGCCCTGATCGTGGCGGCCACCGGCAAAAGCCTGGGCGTGATGGGCGACGATGTCTACGCCGCCTTCAT
>JALSSF010000162.1 GCA_026984375.1 Methylothermaceae bacterium
CGGTCGATGTCGGCTTCGACCGCTTCGCGCCAATGTCGGGGATCTTCCCGGTGATGCCGCCGCACCGCCAGCACCACGCCGTAGGCGGCGGCGATGCCGATGGCCGGCGCTCCCCGCACCTGCATGGTGGCGATGGCGTCGGCGACTTCGGCGGCGGTGGTGCACAGGCGGTATTCGGTGCGGTCGGGCAGCCGGCGCTGGTCGAGGATTTCCAGTCCCGCCCCGGTCCAGCGCAGCGCCCGGACCCGGTCGTGGTCCGAAGGATGCATTGCGGTAAATTCCATGCTAAAGTCTTGCGGCTCGCAACTTGGGTGAGTCCATGGAGCCCGTCGATACCTTGATTCAAGCCGGCTGGATTATACCGGTCGCCCCTCCCGGGGCGCTACTGGCGGACGGTGCCGTCGCCGTCCGTGACGGTCGCATCGTTGCCCTGTGCGGGCGGGAGGAGGCGGAAGCCCGCTTCCAGGCGGCGGAAGTCGTCCGCCTGCCTGGCCATGCCCTGATTCCCGGACTGGTCAACGCCCACACCCATGCCGCCATGACTTTGCTGCGGGGGCTCGCCGACGACGTTCCCCTGATGGCGTGGCTCAACGAGCATATCTGGCCCCGGGAGATGCGCTGGGTCGATGCCGATTTCGTCCGCACCGGAACCCGCCTGGCGGTGGCGGAGATGCTGCGCTCCGGCACCACCTGCTTCGCCGACATGTACTTCTGCCCCGACACCGCCCGGGAGGTGGTGATGGAAACGGGCATCCGCGCCGCCCTGGGACTGATCTTCGTCGATTTCCCCACCCCCTGGGCCCGCTGCCCGGAGGAATATTTCGACAAGAATCTGGCCTTGCTCGACCGCCATCCCGCTGACGACCGGATCCGCTGGCTGCTGGCCCCCCATGCGCCTTATTCGGTCAGCGACGCGATGTTCGCCCGTATCGCCGGAATCGCCCAGGAGCGAAACCTGAGGGTTCACATCCACCTACACGAGACCGAGATCGAAATCCATGAGAGCTTGGATCGCCACCGCGAGCGCCCCCTGGCCCGTCTCGATCGCCTTGGGCTGGTGGACGACCGCCTGTTAGCGGTCCACATGGTCCACCTGACTGAGGCCGAAGTGGCGCAGGTCGCCGAGCGCGGCGTCAAAGTCGTACATTGCCCCGAGTCCAATCTCAAGCTGGCCAGCGGTTTCTGCCCCGCGGCGGAACTGAGGGATGCCGGCGCCTGCCTGGCGCTGGGAACCGACGGGGCGGCCAGCAACAACGATCTGAACCTGATCGGGGAAATGCGCAGCGCGGCCCTGATCGGCAAGGCGGTCGCCCATGACCCCGAAGCGCTGGCGGCGGCCGAGGTGCTGGAGATGGCGACCCTGGGCGGAGCGCGGGCGCTGGGCATGGACGATTGCATCGGTTCCCTGGAGCCGGGAAAGTACGCCGACATCGCCGCCGTGGATCTGGATCAACCGGAAACCCAGCCGCTCTACGATCCCGTTTCCCAGATCGTCTACGCCGCCGGTCGCCACCAGGTGACCGACGTCTGGGTCGGCGGCCGCCGTCTGCTGGCGGCACGCCGGCTGACCACCCTGGACTGGCCGTCGCTGCAGCGGGAGGTGAGCGGCTGGCAGGCGCGTCTGGCCCAACCGTTGGAATTGGAATGACCCAGGAAAACGTCCATCCCGAAGAAATCGAAAAATTCGCCGGCAAGGCCGAACGCTGGTGGGATCCCGACGGCGAGCTGTGGACCTTGCACCGGGTCAATCCCCTGCGGATTCAATTTATCCGGGAATTGGCCGATATTCCGGGTAAGCGCATCGTGGACGTGGGCTGTGGCGGCGGCATTCTCAGCGAGGCGCTGGCCAGGGAAGGCGCCGAGGTGCTTGGAATCGACCTGAGCGCGGAACTGGTGGACATCGCGGAACTGCATGCCCTGGAGCAGGGGGTGGACACGGTGAGGTACGAGCGGATCAGCGCCGAGGAACTGGCCGGACGCGAGCCGGAATCCTTCGATCTGGTCACCTGCATGGAGATGCTGGAACACGTGCCGCGGCCG
>JALSSF010000163.1 GCA_026984375.1 Methylothermaceae bacterium
CCAAGGACAAACCCATCGCCATCGTGGGTAAAGGATTGACGTTCGACGCCGGCGGTATCTCCCTCAAACCGGCTCAGAACATGGACGAAATGAAATACGACATGTGCGGCGGCGCCACGGTATTGGGCCTCATGGAAACCGCGGCACTCCTGTCACTTCCCCTCAATCTGGTGGGGGTGATTCCGGCCTCGGAAAATCTGCCCGGCGGCAACGCCTACAAACCGGGGGACGTCATCAAGAGCCTGAGCGGCAAGACCATCGAAGTGCTCAACACCGATGCCGAAGGCCGTCTGATCCTGTGCGACGCCCTCACTTACACCGAACGCTTCGAGCCCAGGGCGGTGATCGACGTCGCCACCCTGACCGGCGCCTGCATCGTCGCCCTGGGCCGCCACGCCTCGGGACTGCTGGGCAACGACGACGAACTGTGCCGGGCGCTGCTCGATGCCGGGGAAACCAGCCTCGACCGTGCCTGGCGGCTGCCCCTGTGGGACGAGTACCAGGAACAACTCAAGTCCAACTTCGCCGATGTGGCCAACATCGGCGGCCGTGACGCCGGCACCATCACCGCCGCCTGCTTCCTGGCCCGTTTCGCCGGGAAGTTCAAGTGGGCTCATCTGGACATCGCCGGCACCGCTTGGAACACGGGCCAGAACAAAGGCGCCACCGGCCGCCCGCTGCCGCTCCTGGCCCATTACCTGCTCGCCCAGAGCGAGACCTGATGCCCCAGGTGGATTTTTACGTCCTGCCGAGCGCCGACCCCGCCAGCCGGCGGCTGTTCACCTGCCGGCTGGCGGAAAAGGCCTGGAAGGCCGGCCACAAAATCTTCATCCGCAGTACCGACGCCACCGAAGCAGCCGTCCTCGACGACCTGCTGTGGACCTTCCGCCAGGGCAGCTTCGTGCCCCACACCTTGGCGGAAAACCACGAAAACGACCCCCTGGCAGCCGCACTCATCGGCACCGGCACCGCCCCGGGGGACTTTCACGACCTGCTGATCAATCTAGCCCCCGACGTTTCAGAAGACTGGCAGACCTACCGACGCATCGCCGAGATCGTCGATGGGGACGAGGCCGTACGCCGGGCCGGGCGGGAAAAATACCGCTTCTACCGGAACCAGAGCATCGAACCGGCGACCCACCGGATCGACTGATTCGTGTCATAATGAAGGCGATCCCCCAAGGGAAGGAGAAGCGACCATGGCCGCCGATCCTGAAGACATCTTCCAGCGCCACACCTGGCAAGACTATCTCGAACGCGAAGGTCGCTGGGAACTCATCGACGGGGTGTTCTACGACATGGCCCCGGCTTCCCACCCGCGCCACCAGCGCCTGGTTCTGCGATTGGCCACCGAGTTGGAAGAACACTTGGACTGTGACGACTGCGAAGTCTACATCGCTCCCATCGACTGGCGCATCGACGACCACACCGTGGTCCAACCGGACGTGGCGATCTTTTGCGAGCGGCCCTATTTCAGCCGCACCCCGCCCCTGATCGCCGAGGTCTTGTCCCCGGCCACCGCCTACAAGGACCTGGAAATCAAACGCAAGCTCTACGAGCGCTGCGGGGTGAAGCTCTATGTGATCGTCGAACCCACGGACCTGTTCGCCGACATCTTCGAATGCGTCCGCGGCCAGTACCAGTTCCGCCACAAAGCCCTCTACGACCACAGTTTCGAGTTCGACCTGGGCGGCTGCAGAACCCGCATCGACTTCAAGCACGTCTTCGAGCCGCCGCCTACGGGCTGAGAACTGTCCATCAACCTCATCGTTACGGCTGCCGGGTATCCCCTATGGACGAATGAAAGGAGAGCGCGACCATGTCCGTCAGAATTTTCATCCTATTGACCGCCCTGTGGTGCCTCAATGCCGCCCTGGCCGGGGGACGCCTGCGCCTGGCCACCACCACCAGCACCGACAACTCCGGTCTGCTGGCCTATCTCAACCCGGTGTTCACCGAGCGTACCGGCATCGCCGTGGACGTGATCGCCGTCGGCACCGGCAAGGCC
>JALSSF010000164.1 GCA_026984375.1 Methylothermaceae bacterium
CAGTTCCGGGTGTTCCTTTAGATACTGGCGGGCGTTGTCCTTGCCCTGGCCGATGCGCTCCTTGCCGACGCTGTACCAGGCCCCCGACTTCTGCACCAGGCCGTATTCGACCCCCAGGTCGATCAGCTCGCCCAGCTTGGAGATGCCCTCGTTGTAGAGGATCTCGAAATGGGCGGTCTTGAAGGGCGGTGCGACCTTGTTCTTGACCACCTTGACCTTGGTCTCGTTGCCGAGGACCTCGTCGCCCTTCTTGATCGCGCCGGTGCGGCGGATATCGAGACGCACCGAGGCGTAGAACTTGAGGGCGTTGCCGCCGGTGGTGGTCTCCGGGTTGCCGAACATGACCCCGATCTTCATGCGGATCTGGTTGATGAAGACGACCAGGGCGTTGGAGCGCTTGATGTTGGCGGTAAGCTTGCGCAGCGCCTGGGACATCAACCGCGCCTGCAGACCGACGTGGGCGTCGCCCATGTCGCCTTCGATCTCCGCCTTGGGGGTCAGGGCCGCCACCGAGTCCACCACGATCACGTCCACCGCCCCGGAGCGCACCAGCATGTCGACGATCTCCAGGGCCTGCTCGCCGGTGTCGGGCTGGGAGATGAGAAGATCGTCCAGATTGACGCCGAGGCGCTCGGCGTAGGCCGGATCCAAGGCGTGTTCGGCGTCGACGAAGGCGGCCACCCCGTCCCGCTTCTGGGCCTCGGCGATGGTGGACAGGGCCAGGGTGGTCTTGCCCGAGGATTCGGGACCGTAGATCTCGACGATCCGCCCCTTGGGCAGGCCGCCGATCCCGAGGGCGATGTCCAGGGCCAGGGAACCGGTGGGCACGGCCTCGATGTCGCGCACCAGACCGGCGTCGCCCATGCGCATCACCGCGCCCTTGCCGTATTGCTTCTCGATCTGCATCAAAGCGGCCGCCAGGGCCTTGCGCTTGTTCTCGTCCAGCATGGAATCTCTCTCGTGGGAAAATGGAAAGCGTCGATTCAGTCATTATGGCACATTCCGCCGTCCGCCCCCCAAAGGCCAGCGGGCCAGAACCGTGTAACGGGAACCTTCCGGATCCCGCTCCGACTTCACCAGGACGAACTCCCGCACCGGCCAGCGGATCGGTTCGACGTCCCGGCCGACGACCCGCCGGCGCACCTTGCGCGCCAGGGTCAGATGGGGACGGAACGGCCGCTTCTCCGGCCGGAAGCCCAGTTTGCGCACCCCGCGCCGGAGCCGCTCCACCAACGCGGCCAGGGATTCCGGGATCTCGGAAGCGGTCAGGCATAGGACGGCGGGACGGACCCAATGTTCCAGCCGGTCGAGCACCAGCTCGCAGGGCGCCGCATCGATGCCGGCGGCCATTTCCTCGAGATCATTGATGGCGGAATCGTCCACCTCACCGAGAAACAGCAGGGTGACGTGGAAATTGTCCGCCGGCACCGGCCTGCCCTGGTCGATTCCCAGCGCCCGGCGGGTCCGCTTCAGGGCGTCCAGTACCGACTCGTCCGGCCAAAGGGCAAAGAACAGGCGGGTTTTGAACGGTGCTGTCGTTTTTGTCATGACGAACTTGACCCTACGGGAAACCTGGCCGGATAATTTCTCTTTCGATCGTTACGGTAAACAGACTGCCATGGCCGCCATCGCTACTTTCGACACCCTGAAACTCGCCCGCCGCCTGCGGGAGGCCGGTATGCCCGCCGCCCAGGCCGAGGCCATCGCCGAAGCCGAAGCGGAAGTGCTCGGCGATTTCGTCCTGAGTCACTTGGCCACCAAAGGCGACGTGGCCGAAATCAAGACGGAAATCGCCGATCTGCGCAGCGACATCGCCGAAGTCCGTGCCGAGCTCAAGGAAGACATCGCCAACCTCGATGCACGCATCACCTCGACCAACGCCCGCATCGACTCGACCAACGCCCGCATCGACGCCCTCCGCGCCGAGCTCAAGGAAGACATCGCCTCGACCAACGCCCGCATCGACGCGACCAACGCCC
>JALSSF010000165.1 GCA_026984375.1 Methylothermaceae bacterium
TGCCCCTGGGACTGGCCTTCCTTCTGGCCTGGATCGCCGATCTGCTGAATCTCTCCAGCCTGATCGGCATCTTCGGCGCGGCCCTGCTGCTCAACGCCCTGGGCATCGAGCGACGCTGCGGCGGTCGGGTGTCCACCCGCGACTTGATGCAGCCGCTGACCCAGGTGTTCGCCCCGGTGTTCTTCGTACTCCTCGGCATGCAGATCAATCTGGTGGACTTTCTATCCCTGCCGGTGTTCGGCATGGGCGTACTGCTGGCCGCGGTTGCCGTCGGTGCCAAACTGATCGGTGCCTGGCTGGTGGTGCGCCGTAGGGAAGGCTGGCTGCTGGGCTGGAGCCTGGTACCCAGGGGGGAAATGGCCCTGATCGTGGCGGCCACCGGCAAAAGCCTGGGGGTGATGAGCGACGATGTCTACGCCGCCTTCATGCTGATGGTGATCGTCACCATGGTGGCTGCGGCCTCGGTCCTGCGGCGTTTCGCGCCGGCGCCGACCGATCAGGATTCCTCCGTGGCCCCCTCGTGCCGGCACACCGACGACCAGCGCTGATGCACCAGCACCGCGATGGCGCAGGAAGCCAGTCTTCCCTCGGGCGGGTCGGAACGCGACGGCAGCACGATGGGCACCTGGGCGCCGACGACGATGCCGGCCAGGGTCGCCCTGGCCAGATAGGCCAGATCCTTGGCGAGGATGTTGCCAGCGTCCAGATCCGGTACCAGGAGGATGTCCACCTCGCCGGAGACTTCGCTGTCGATCCGCTTGATCCGCGCGGCCTCCCGGGAGATGGCGTTGTCGAAGGCGAGAGGGCCGTCGACCAGGGCATGACGGATCTGGCGCCGCTGGGCCATTTTGCTCAAGCAGGCGGCATCGATGGTGGAAGGAATCTCCGGCTTCACCACTTCCACCGACGACAGCGCCGCCACTTTGGGCCGCGTCACGCCCAGCAGCCGGGCCAGGTCGACGGCGTTCTGGACGATGGCGGCTTTCTGGGTCAGGTCGGGGAAGATGTTGATGGCGGCGTCGGTGACGTACAGCAGTTTAGGGTAGGTGGGCAGTTCCACGGCGAACACGTGGCTGACCCGGCGGCCGGTGCGCAGGTGCTGAAGCACCGGATGCATGAGCACGTCGGTGTGGATCCAGCCCTTCATCAGCCCGGCCACACGACCGTCGAGGACCAGCCGGACGCCCTGTTCCGCCGCCGCCTGCTCCCCGTCGGCCTCGACGATGTCCGTACCGCTCAGATCGTAACCGATCTGAGCCGCCAGGGTTTCGATCCGTTCCCGCTCGCCCACCAGAACCGGTTCGATGAGACCGGCTGCGGCGGCTTCCCGCGCCCCTTCCAGCACGTAGATTTCCGCCGCGTCCACCACCGCCATCGGCAGCGGCGGATAACCCCGGGCCTGTTCGATCAGCTGCGACAGTCTGGTCGGCGGATTCATGATCGGACCAACCCTTCGGGGTGCTGCAGCCGGGTGACCAGGGTGTCGAGGAAGCGGGCGGCGTCGGCGCCGAACACCACCCGGTGATCGCAACTTACGGTCAGGGCCGCCTGACCGCTGGCGTCGGCGGCGGACACCGCGAGGATGGCGCTCGCCCCCAGGGGCACGATGGCGTCGAATTGGCGTACCCCGGGGAAGGTACCGAGATTGGAGAGATAGAAGGTGGCACCTTCGTAATCCTGGGGTTGCAGGCGCCGGCGCCGGACCTTGTCCTTGAGGATGCGCCAGTCTTCGGCCAGTTCTTCGATGGGGCGGCCCCCGGCGTCGCGCAGCACCGGCGTGACCAGTCCTTCGCCGATGTCCATGGCGATGCCGATGTCGATACGCTCGAAGCGCGCCAGGCCCTTGGGTGTCCAGACCTGATTGAACAGAGGATGGGCCGCCACCGCCAGGGCGCAGGCCCGGGCCAGAAGCAGGGTCAGGGACCATTGCCGGTCGTGGGCGAAGTCCCGCAACGGTTCGAGGTCGGCGGTGGTGGTGACCCGGAACTGCGGGGTAGCGGTGGTTCGTGTCATGTTGAGGGCCACCTTCCAGCGCAACGCCGAAGGCCTTTCCACCCGGTGGCTGGGGGCGTGACGCAGATCCGGAGCCGGCGGGGCGAGGGCGGCGGCCAGCACCTGACCGGCCCGGATCACCCCGTCCGGTCCCGGGGACACGGCGTCGGGGGAGAGGCCCAGTTCGGCGAGCAATTCCCGCGCCAGGGGCGTGATGCCGCCGTCATCCTCCCGGCGGGGCTCGAGGGCGGCGGCCACCACCGGGCTGACGGCGGTTTCCGGCGCTGCCGGTTCGGGTGCTTTCTGCGGTGCTGCGGGTTTCGCCGGGGCAGGGGGCGGAGCCGCCTTCTCCGGCGCGGCGGGTTCTACGGGGGAGGATTCGCCCTGGGCCTCCTCGGGGCGGTCGGCGATCCAGCCGATCACCTGCTTGACGGCGATTTCGCTGCCTTCCGGCGCCAGGGGACCGGCGAGCCAGCCATCGTCGAAGGCCTCCAGTTCCATCACCGCCTTGTCGGACTCCACCTCGGCGATGACTTCACCCTTGCGGATCCGGTCGCCGGGTTGTTTGAGCCAGCGGACCAGACGGCCCACTTCCATGGTGTCGGACAGCACCGGCATGGTGATCGGTCGTTTCATGAGCCCTCCTTTACGAGTTTGCGGGCGGCGGCGACGATGTCGTCCACCTGGGGGATGGTCCGGGCTTCCAGAGTGCCGTTGTAGGGGGTGGGAATGTCGAGGCCGGCCAGGCGCATGGGCGCGGCTTCCAGGCGGGTGAAACAGCGTTCGGTCAGGCCGGCGGCGATCTCGGCGCCGGCGCCGGCGAAGCGGCAGTCCTCCTCGACGACCAGCAGGCGGTGGGTGCGTGCCACCGAGGCGGCGCAGGTATTCCAGTCGATGGGCGATAGACTGCGCAGGTCGACGACCTCGGCCTCGATGCCCTGTTCCCCCAGGCGCTCGGCTGCCTCCTGGGCCAGAAGCGCCATTTTCGAATAGGCGACGAGGGTCAGATCCCGTCCCCGGCGGCGGACGATGGCCCGGTGGGGCGGCGGCGGGGGTGCCGCCGGATCGAGCGGGCCCTCGTGGAAATACAGCAATTCGTGTTCGAGGACCACCACCGGCTCGTCGCTCAGCACCGCCTGTTTCAGCTGCCAATAGGCGTCCTGGGGGGTCGAGGGCACCACGATGCGTAACCCGGGCACGTTCATCAGCGTGTGTTCCAGGCGTTGGGAGTGTTGAGCCGCCAGTTGTCTGGCGACCCCGCCGGGGGTGCGGATGGTCAGCCCCATCGGCAGGCGCCCGCCGGCCATGAACGGTACCTTGGCCGCCAGGTTGATGATGGCGTCGAGCGCCAGGAGGGCGAAGTTGATGGTCATGATCTCCACCACCGGGCGCAGTCCCATCAGCGCCGCCCCCACTCCCAGGCCGGTGAAGCTGTCCTCGGAAATGGGGGTGTCGCGCACCCGCCATTCCCCGTACTTGGCGTACAGCCCTTCGGTGACCCGGTAGCTGCCGCCGTAGAGTCCCACGTCCTCGCCGAGGATGAAGACGTTTTCGTCCGCTGCCAGAAGTTCGTCGAGGGCGCGGTTGAGGGCCTGCCAGTAGCGTATTTTTTCTGCCATGTCGGCCTCCTAGAGCAGCGTTTCGCCGCGGCGGTTGGCCAAGAGCGCCTGCCAGGCGTCCTCCAGGGAGGGCTCCGGCGATTCGAGGGCGAAGCGGACCGCCGCCTCCACCTCGGCATCCACCTGGGCCTCCAGTTGGCGGAAGTCTTCGTCTGGCAGATGGCCCTGGTCGGAACAGTATTGGCGCAGTTTCAGTATCGCATCGGGACCGGCAGCGGCGATCTGTTCCGGCGTCGGGTAGATCGGGGACAGCTCCCGCAGCGCCAGTTCCAGCGGGTCGATGCGCTGGTGGGCCTTGACCTCCACGGGGGGACGGTAGTGGCCCGGATCGGCCATGGAGTGGCCGCGGAAACGATAAGTCAGGCATTCCAGCAACCAGGGACCGGTGCCAGCACGGATCTGCCGAAGGGCGTGCTCGGTGGCCTTATGGACGGCGAGCACGTCCATGCCGTCCACCCGCTCGGTGGGAATGCGGTAGGCGGCGGCGCGCTTGTACACCTCCGGCACCGCCGAGTGGCGGTGGACTTCGGTGCCGATGGCGTACTGGTTGTTCTCGCACACGAACAGCACCGGTAGCTTCCACAGGGCTGCCATGTTGAGGGACTCGTGAAAGGTACCCTGATTGACCGCCCCGTCGCCGAAGAAGCAGATCACCGCCTCGGGCAGGTTCCGCATGGCGATACCGTAGGCGAGGCCGATGGCCACCGGATAGGTCTCGCCGACGATGGCATAGCCGCCCATGAAACGGCGCTCCGGATCGAACAGGTGCATGGAGCCGCCCATGCCGCGGCTGCAGCCGGTGCGTTTGCCGAACAGCTCCGCCATCACCTCGCCGGCGGGAACGCCACGCACCAGGGCGTGGACGTGTTCGCGGTAGGTGCTGACGATGTAGTCGCTGGCCTCGCAGGCGTGGATCACCCCCACCGCTACCGCCTCCTCGCCCGGATAGAGGTGGAGGAAGCCGGCGATGTTGCCGTTCATGTATTCCCGGGCGCAGCGTTCCTCGAACTTGCGCCCCAACAGCATATCGTGAAGCAGGGCCAGGGCCCGGTCCCGGTCCATCTCAGTCTCCGTCCGCTTCCGGCAGGTACAGATCGAGGGCCTGGACCAGCGGCGTCATGTACATCAGGGCCGGCCCGCCGTGCATGATGACGGCCATGAAACCGGCCTCGACGATCTCGTCGCGGGTGGCGCCGGCATGGACGGCGCTCTTGACGTGGGAGCCGATACACCATTCGCACTGGCTCGCCACCGCCAGGGCGACGTTGATGAGCTCCTTCTCGCGGATCGACAGTGCCGGTCCCGATTCGGTCTTGCGGAAGAAATGGGAAAAAGCCTGGGTTTCGGTGGGATACTTCTTGCGCAGATAGGCCAGGGCCTCGTGCATCTGCGCCATCTTCGCTTTCATCGGGTTGTCAGGCATGGTGCACCTCGTGGTTTGAGAGTTAAGAATCGCCGCCACGATGATACGGTCAGGTTATAGTGAAACCGCATGCCGTGGCAATTTTTCGGAGCGTGGTTTTGTCGTATGGATCCGAGCTGATGGCGTTTCTCGCCGATCCGGCGCTTCGCCTCCATGTGTCGTTGTGGTGCCTGCTGCTGTTGGTTTCGGTCGTCTTCTCGATGCTGGGCCAGGGCGGGGGCACGCTTTACACCCCGATCCAGGTGCTGGCGGGCGTCGATTTTCACGTGGCCGCTACCACCAGCCTGTTTCTGATCATGGTGACGTCCCTGTCCGCCACCCTGGTCTACCGCCGGGCGCACAAGGTGGACTGGCCCCTGGCCCTGGTTCTGGAATCGGTGACCGCCACCGGCGCCTTCGTGGGCGGGCTGGGGTCCGGCGGGTTCAGCGGCCGGGCGCTGTCCTGGCTGCTCGCGGCGCTGCTGCTGGTGGCGGCGGTCTTCATGATCCGGGGTGGGCCGCGGCCTGTCGTACTGGTGCGGCTGCGCTGGTATCATTGGCGGCGCCGTTGCCAAGGGCGAAGCTACGGGGTCAATCTGCTGGCGGCCCTGCCGGTCTCCTTTCTCGCCGGCATGGCGAGCGGTATGGTCGGTATCGGCGGCGGCGTTCTCAAGGTACCGCTGATGGTGTCGTCGGGGGTACCGATGGATATCGCCATCGGCACCAGCGCCCTGATGGTCGGTCTGACCGCGGCCGGCGGGTTCGCCGGTCATCTGGTGGCCGGCCACTGGGACTGGCGTCTGTCGCTGGTGCTGGCGTCGGCGGTGTTTGTCGGCGGTCAGATCGGGGCGCGGCGGTCGCTGCGCCTGGACCCGGTGCGGATACGGAAGCTGTTCGGCGGTTTTCTGTTGCTGATCGCGCTGGTGATGCTGGTCAGGGGCGATGGTGGGACCGGGCTCCGTCAGGGCGTGGAACGACTGCTGCGGACCGGGCATCACTACCAGCAACAGGGCCCCCAGGGGTAATACCACCAGAAATCGTACCAAAAATAATAGGGATAGACGACCCGCGGCTTGTCTTCCTGCTTGGGCCACAGGTGCCAGCGTTCGGCGGCCACGACCGGGATCCGGATCCTGCGCCGGCCGACGGTGATTTCCGTGGTGCCGGTGATGGGGCCGATCACGGTCAATGCCCGGCCCGGGGCGTAGATCGCCGGATCGAGGAAGGCCGGTGTGACCGCCAGGAAACGTCCTTCGGGTTCGGCGTCCATGCGGGGGCGGCCGGAACGGTCGAGGGGGCGGGCGAGGATCTGGAGCCGGCTTTCGTCGGCGGCGTTTTCCAGCTTGAGAATCGTGCCGCCCCAGCGTACTGGCCGGCCACGGTAGTCGTCGGGGTGGGCACGCACCTGGGACAGGGTCGCCTGGGCGACCGGGCCTCGCAGTTCCGGTGGTACGGTGGCGCAGGCGCTCAGCAGCAGCGACAGCAGCCCCAGCCAAGCGAACGAAAACGGTCGGCGTTTCATCGGCACCTCCGGGATGGGGCGGGTTTCCGGTAGCTTACCATGTTTGCCGGCGGATGGGGACGGTGGGGCTTAGACCGACCCCATCAGCAACTGCATCAGGCGCTTGGAGTCGATGGTCTCCCCGCTCAGGGCCATGGCCAGCAGTTCACCGCCGAGGACCGGGGGAGCGATGACGAGGTTGGGTTTGACCCGGCGCAGGCGTTTGAGATTGCGGGCGTCGTTGACCGCGGCGATGGTGCGCACCGGTCCCAGTTCCTTGGCGGCGAGGACGATGAAGGCGTTTTCCGAATCGTCGTCGGTCAGGGCCAGGATCGCCTTGGCTCGCTCGCCGCCGGCCTGTTTCAACACCTCCAGGTCGCTGGCGTCTCCCACCACCACGTCCAGATGGCTGTAGGGGGTCCCTTCCGGTTCGCGGCGCAGGATGAAGGTGATTCGCTCGCCACGGCGGCACAGTTCCTGATAGGTGTTGTAGGCCAGGGCGCTGGCGCCGACGATGATGTAATGATCTTTGCGGGACACCGGTCTCCTCCCTCGGAACAGGTTTTCTAGTCGATGGCTGATCAGGGGCACCAGAATGGCGCCGAAAATGGTCGCCACCGCCACCATGCCGGCGCCGATGAGCGATACCAGAAACAGACGGGCGCGGGGGGTCCGGGCGACGATGTCGCCGTAACCGACGGTGGACAGGGTTTCGACGGTGAAATAAAGCGCCTGTTCCAGGCTCTCGATCGGCGGTTGGAACAGGTCGCCGAGCAGATAGCTGCCGATGACTCCGTAACCCAGCAGAACAGCCAGGCAGGTGGCGGCGAACAGGGTGGCGGTGGCCAGGCTGCTGCGGTCGAAACGCCGGAACGAGGCCAGCAGGGCCAGCAGCAGGACGGTGTTGTAGGAAAGCAGCCAGTCGTGGGGCCGGGGACCGGGCTGGAGCGTCAGGATGACGAGGCCGGCCAGCAGGGCCAGCACGGTCGTGACCCAGGCCAGGCGCGAGCGCAGCAGCAGGCCGAAGGACATCATCAGCAGAAACAGGCCGACCCCGATCTGGGGCAGGCCGGCGAGGCTCATGTTGACCAGATTGAGGGTCAGGGTGGTCAGGGTCTGGGAATAGAAGTGCAATCCGAGGGTGCGTAGCAACGGCGGTAACAGATGGACCGCGCCCAGGAGTCCCACCGCCAGGGCCAGGGGGACATGGGGGAACCAATGCGCCGGAGCGAACTGCTCGCCCAGGCGGGCGGCCCAGGCGGAGAGGGTTTTCACCGGAAAAGGGGGGAAGCGGCGGCCCATGATGGTATTCTAACCGTTCCGCTGACGGAGAGGGTGAGGATTTCCATGACGCAGACGGGTGCCTATCTGCAGGCTTTCGTCGGTTTTCTCGCCATCGTCAATCCCATGGGGGCGGTGCCGGTCTTTCTGGCGCTGACTTCGGATCGCGTTCCCGCCGAGCGCCGGGGGATCGCCCGCAGCGCCGCCCTGACGGTATTGTCGGTATTGCTGGCGGCGCTTTGGGGTGGGGATGTGGTGCTGCGTTTCTTCGGCATCGGCATCCCCGCCTTCCGTGTCGGCGGTGGCCTGCTGATCATCCTCATGGCCATCGCCATGCTGCACGCCCGCCAGAGCCATGCCGCCCATACCGAGGCCGAGGCGGCGGAAGCCGGCGAGCGGGAGGCCATCGGCGTGGTTCCGCTGGGGATTCCGTTGATGGCCGGGCCCGGTGCCATCAGCCTGGTGATCGTCACCGCCCATCAGCTGGCGTCGGTCGTGGACCGGCTCTGGTTGAGCCTGTGCGTGTTCGCCGTGGCGGCGATCGTCTGGTTCGTGCTCCATCTGGCCGAGCCCATCGGCCGGGCGTTGGGCGTGACCGGACTCAACATCATGATCCGGATCATGGGATTGCTGCTGGCCGCCATCGGAGCGCAGATTCTCGCCGAGGGCGGGGTGGCGCTGGTAACGGATTTGTTGCCGGAGTAGCGCCGATGCCCAAGGTCCAGGGATACAGCTTCGACGCTACGGGGTTGATCGAATGCGGTGACGAGGCGGTGGAGAAGCTGGCCGAATGGCGCCATACGGACCGGGTCAACTGGATTCGCATCCAGGGGCGCCCCGGGGCGATGTGGCTGCAGCGTTACGGCGATCGTCTCGGTCTGCACCCCTTGGCCCAGGAGGACATCGTCGAAGGGGAACAGCGTCCCAAGATGGAGCCTTACGAAGATCATCTGTTCGTGGTGCTCAACGTACCGGTGTCGGAGCATGGCCGGGTGGTGTTGCGCCAGTTGTATCTTTCCCTGCACCGCAATCATCTGGTGACGGTGTTCGAGTGCGATCAGGATCCCTTCGAGCCGGTGGTGCGGCGCCTGCGCCATAACGGCTCGGACAAACTGCGGCGCCTGGATCTGGACTACCTGTTCTACACCCTGGTGGACGTGGCCGTGGACTGCGCCTTTCCCGTGGTGGAACGGCTCGACGACCAGCTCGAAAGCCTCGAGGAACGTCTGGTGCTCGATCCCGATCGCCGCGCCCTGGGGGACATCTACCAGTTGCGTCACGACGTCCTGTTGCTGCGCCGCAGCGCCTGGCCCCAGCGGGACACCCTCGGCCGCCTGCTGCGCGAGGCCGACGACTGGATCGGCGAGACGGTTCGGGTGTACCTGCGCGACTGCGTCGACCACACCCATCAGATCGTCGATCTGCTTCAGACCTTGTCCGACACCAGCGCCAACCTGCTCGACATCTACCTTTCCAGCGCC
>JALSSF010000166.1 GCA_026984375.1 Methylothermaceae bacterium
CACGTTTTCCTTGGCGACGAAACCGGTAAGCAGCGCCACCAGCAGACGCCAGTCCATTCCCATCAGGGCACCGACGGGAGCCAGGGCGCGGCCGAAGGCGGCCAACCAGCTGTGCTCCACCCCCGGTCCGGGATAGCGGCTCAAGGCCCAGATCACGACCGACATGGCCAAAATGATACCGCCGGCACGCTCGAGGAAAGCAGCGCTCCGATGCCAGACCGTCAGCAAGACGTTACGGGCGTTGGGCCAATGATACAGGGGCAACTCCATGATGAAAGCCTCGTGTGCCTCCCGAAACAGCGTACGGCTGAACAGGGCCCCCAACAGCATCAGCAGCGCCAGATTGAACGCCACCAACCCCCAGGCGGCGATGGGGGCGTAATCGCCGAAAAACACCGGCGCCAGGAAGGTCAGCACCCCCCAGCGGGCGCTGCACGGCACCAGGGGGATCAGGAGGATGGTGAGCAGACGGCTGGTGGGAGATTCGAGAATGCGGGTTCCCAATATCGCCGGCACGTTGCAGCCGAAACCCAGAAACAAGGGAAGAAAACTCTTGCCATGCAATCCCAGAAGGTGCATGAAGCGGTCCATCACGTAGGCAGCCCGGGCCAGATAGCCGCTGTCTTCCAGGACTGCCATGAGCGCGAAAAACACCGCCAGGATCGGCAGAAAAGTCAGTACGGTTCCGGCGCCGGCCAGCACGCCGTCGACCACCAGGGCGGTCAACCAGTCCGGCGTCCGCCGGGCCAACCACCAGCGGGCCGCTTCCTGAAACAGCAGCAACCGCCCCTCCAGCCAGTCCTGCAGCGGCAACGCCACCGCGTAGGTCAGCACGAACACCACCCCCAGCACACCCAGAAGGACCAACAACCCCCAAACGGGATGGGTGGCGATGCGGTCGAGGCGGTCGGTCAGACCGATCTGCCCGCCACGGGGTTGGCGGATGGCGGCCCGCAACAGCCGGGCGACCCATTCGTAACGGGCGTTGATCACCGCCAGCACCGCGTCTTCGTGGCGGTGCAGCAAAGCGGAAAGCTGCCGCCATCGTTCCTCCGGCAGCCAACGACGCACCTTGGCGGTGATCTCCCGGTCCCCCTCCAGCAGTTTCAGGGCGACCCAGTCCCCGGGGTAGGGACGGGGCACGAAACCGGCGATCGTGGCCTTGACCTGTTCCCACAATCGCCGGGTGTCCGGGTCCAGCTGAGGTGGCCGGGGACGGAAGCGGCCCGGATCCTCCGCCAGGGTGACGACGGCCTCCACCAGTTCGCGCACCCCTTCGTTGCGGCTGGCCACCATCGGAATCACCGGAAAACCCAAGGCGGCCTCCAGGACGTGGGGCTCGATGCGAAGCCCTTCCTGCTCGGCCAAGTCCATCATGTTGAGCGCGAGAATCACCGGCACCGGCAGGGCCAGCAATTCCGCCAGCAGGTACAACCCCCGCTCCAGCTGGGCGGCGTTGACCACCAGCACCACCACGTCGGGGCGCGCCTCGATGATGAAATCGCGGGCGATGCGTTCTTCCTCGGAATTGGCGGTGAGGCTGTAGGTGCCCGGCAGGTCGATGAGTTCCAGCACCGCCTCGTCGCCGTAGCGGTGAAAGCCGGTCTTCTTCTCCACCGTCTTGCCGGGCCAGTTGCCCACGTGCTGATTGAGACCGGTGAGCATATTGAAGACGGTACTTTTGCCCACGTTGGGCTGGCCCGCCAGGGCGACGACATAACGCCTCGATGGGATCGGAACGCCCGGGGTCTCCGTCTCTTCCGCCAGGGCTTCCTCCCCGACCTTCTCCACCCATACCCGCTCGGCCTCCCCTCGCCCCAGGGCCACCCGGGTACCGGGTCCCCGCACCACCAGGGAGCCGCGGTTCTGAAGGACCGTCAGATGCGCACCCGGGGTGATGCCCATCGCCGCCATGCGGCTGAAAAAGGTACTGCCCCCCTCCAGGCGCCGCACGACGATCCGGTCACCTTCGGCAAACCGGGATAAAGGTTGCTCATTTCCTGATTCCATACGGCCACTTTAGCAAAAGCGGAATTCCGGTCAAAATAGTCGTCGTGAACCTTATTGCTTCACCCTGATTTTCACCGGTCGAGGCGTTTCACCATGAACGAATACGAATCGGCACTCTGGCGTCGCCATTTCCCGGAACTGGATCCCGACGATCCCTTGAACGCTGATCTGGTGGCGGCGGCGAAGCCCGTCCGCCTTCCCCCGAAGCAGGTACTGTTCCGTCCCGGATCACCCTGCCGGCATTACGCACTGGTGGTCGAGGGCCGCATTCGCGTCCAATTGGTCACCGCCAGCGGACGCGAGGTTCTGCTGTACCAGGTCGTCCCCGGCGACGCCTGCGTCCTTACCACCGCCTGTCTGCTGGGGCGCTCCGCCTATCCGGCCGAAGGTTTCACGGAGACCGAAGTACAAGCCTTCCTCATCGATCACGTCACCTTTTCGGTCTGCCTGAACGGCTCGCCCCCTTTCCGCCGCTTCGTGTTCGAACGCCTGTCCCAACGCCTGACCGACGTCATCGCCCGTCTGGAGGCGGTCGCCTTCACCGGCGTCGAGGAACGGTTGGCGCAACGCCTGGCGCAGGCGCCGACGCGAGAGCTGTCGATCACCCACCAGTCCCTGGCCGACGAACTGGGTTGCGCCCGGGAAGTGCTCTCGCGTCATCTCAAGCGTTTCGAGCGCGCCGGGTGGATACGTTTACGCCGGGGCGGCATCGACATTCTCGATCCCGAAGCGCTGGCCCGGCTTTCCAGCACTTTGTGATCCGGTCACAAAGCGGTACCACCCGCCTGAAGTAAGCTGTCCTCTCCCTTCCCGAGGGAAAACGACATCGATTCATCGACCAAACGAGGACAGTGACATGCATACCCTTTCCAGCCTGATCGGGGTCAATCTGCTGAACCCCCACGCCATTCCCTTCGCAGCTCCGCTGGTGATCGCCGCCTTCAGCGGCTTCATCATCGGTGCGATCATCGTCTCGCTGATGGACGTGGAACCGGTCTCCCTGCCGAAGGACTGACCCTGACCGCGGCGGCCATCCCGGACGGACGGCCGCCGTCCCACCCCCCCGTTCGATCCGCCGCCCCGGGCGGAAAATCCGACCGTTGCAACCTTGCCCCGTTCCTGTCACCATGCCTGTAAACGCCCGGCATACGGACATGACCTATCTGGTACTCAACTGCGGCAGTTCCTCGATCAAATTCGAATCCTTCGCGGTGCCGTCGCTGCGCAGCCGCCTCAGAGGCCAGCTGGAAGCCATCGGCACCGCCCGCGCCCGCCTGCGCTGGAACCGGGAGGAACGCCCCGTGACGGCGGCCGACCACGACCAGGCCCTGACCCTGATCGCCGAACGCCTGGCCCGCGAAGGGCTCCGCCCGAGGGCCGTGGGCCATCGGGTCGTCCACGGGGGCGAGCGTTTCCACCGCCCGGTCGTCGTCGACGACGCCGTGCTGGCGGCGATCGAAGCCGCCACGCCCCTGGCGCCGCTGCACAATCCCGTCAACGTGGCGGGCATCCGCCTGGCCCGGCGTCTCTGGCCCGAAGCCGACCAGATCGCCGCCTTCGACACCGCCTTCCACCAGACGTTGCCGCCCCGGGCCTTCCGCTACGCGGTTCCCACGCCCTGGTACCGCGACCACGGCGTGCGCCGCTACGGCTTCCACGGCCTTTCCCACGCCCACGTGGCCAAAAAGGCGGCCCGATTCCTCGGCCGGCCGCTGGCACGGCTCCGCCTCATCGTTCTGCATCTGGGCAACGGCGCCAGCGCCTGCGCCATCGAGAACGGGCGCAGCGTCGATACCTCCATGGGCATGACGCCACTGGAGGGGCTGGTGATGGGCAGCCGTTGCGGCGATCTCGATCCTGGGGTCCTCCTCCATCTGCTCCGGCAGCGACAGCTCTCGCCCGAGGCACTGGAGCGGGCACTCAACCACGCCAGCGGCCTTCGCGGACTGTGCGGCCACAGCGACATGCGCGCCGTCCACCGGGCGGCGGCCACCGATCCCGACGCCCGTCTGGCGCTGGAACTGTTCAGTTACCGGGTCCGCAAGTACATCGGTGCCTATCTGGCGGTGCTGGGGCGTCTCGACGCCCTGATCTTCACCGGCGGCATCGGCGAAAACGATGCGGAAATCCGCGCCGCCTGCCTGGAAGGATTGGAAGCCTTCGGCCTGGTGCTCGATCCTGCCCGCAACCGCCAGCCCCGCGCCGACGTCCTGCCGCTGCACGCTCCCGAATCCAAGGCGGCGATCCTGGCGATCGTCACCGACGAGGCCCGGGAAATCGCCGAAAACATGGCCGCCCTGCTGAACGACCCAACCCTGGAACCACCCTCATGAAAAAAAACCAACCTTTCCTCTTTCTCTGGTGCCTCATCATCCTCAACCTGTTGACCGCCTGCGGCACCTCTCGGAACCTCCGGCTCGAGCCACCGCCGCTGACCGTCCCCCAGATCGTCGCCCTGAGCCGGCAAGGGGTTCCCGCCGAAGCGATCATTGCCCGGATTCACCGCAGCGGCCTTCTCTACCGCCTGTTGCCCAACCAGATCGAACGACTGCGCCAGGCAGGCGTGCCCAAGGCCGTTCTGGACGACATCCAACGACGCTACCGCCTGGCGCTGAAACGCCATCCCTACCTGGAGGACTGGGACAACTGGACCTTCTACGAGGGGTACTGGTACGCCCGGCCGGGCTACGGCGAGGCGGACGAACTGACCGATTAGAACGGCTTCGCGGCTTTCAGCCAGTCCCCCAGGTCGGTGAAAAAGCGCCCCAGGGCGGTCGCAGCGGCCCGGGCGCCGCCACGGGGGGAGGCTTCCGGCGCCGGCTGGCGATAGCGGAACAGCCGGGTGCCCAGCACCCGTCCCTGCCGGCGATCCACCAGTTGCGCCAGCAGCTCGAGGTGGACGACGCTGCTCCCGGCGGCGAAAACCTGTTCCAGCCGCAACAGGGTCAGGGTCAGCCCCAGAGCGGGCGTCACCCCCTGGCCGGGACGCACCCCGGTGAAAGGCAGCCGGTCCAGTCGCTCCATCAGCGCCCGGTCGATCAGTTCGGCCGGCGGCGCCAACCAGCGGTGACGGGCATAACGGTGGACCGTCGGGCCGCCGCGGCGATAGAAAAAGTCGGTACCCTGCAGGAAGGCGACGGCCTCGACCGGCTCGATCGCCAACACTAGCCCGGATTGGGGCGCCGGGGCGGCGGTCGCCGGCACCTCCAGGGTTAACAGGGTCATGGGCCGGGGCCGCTCGGGCAGGACCGAACAGCCCGTCAGACACAGAAGCCAACAAGCGACGGCGGTGTGGCGGAGGCTGGCATGGATCATCGCTCGACACCTCATTCCCATCCTTTTCCGATCTCATTCCCCCGGCCCCGGCGGCGGCTGCGGCGCCCCATAGATGAGGGCGTTGGGATGCCGTTCGAGGCGCCGGGCCAGGGAACGCAACTGGCGGGCGCTGGCGCCCACTTCGGTACTCAGGCGCTGGATTTCCATCGTCATGAGACGCATCGCCCGGCGCAGATCGCGGCCGGTGGCCGCCCCGCTCCGTTCCAGCGTCCGCCCCAGACGGGCGACCACGGCGGCCGTTTCGCTCAAGCGGGCCGCCAGGCGATCGTAATCGGCCAGCAGACGGTCCAGACGACGGCTCAACCGGGGCAATACTTCCCCACTCTCGGCCAGGCGCCGGCTGAAACGGTCCATCTCGGCCAGGACGGTGTCCAAATGCGCCTTGTCCCGGTTCAGGACGGCGGTGAGCTGTTCCAGGTTGGCCAGAATCCCATGCACCGCGGCGATGTTCTTGCGATCGAGCAGGGCCAGCAACCGCGCCCCCAGTTGGTCGATGCGCACCGCGGCGTTGCTCAGAGCCTCGTCGAGGCGGCTCGACGGCGAGGGGCGGGTGGGAATCACCGCCGGTCGGCCGTTCGCCAGAGGACTGGTCAGGGGCTCGCCGTGGGCGCCGCCTTCCAGTTCCACGAAGGCGATACCGGTCAATCCCTGGACCTTGAGGACGGCATAGGTATCGGTGCGGATCGGGGCACCCTCGGCGATGTCCATGCGCACCCGCACCCGGGTGGGATCGTCCGGGTCGAGGCTCAGTTCGCGCACCAGGCCGACGTCGACCCCCCGGTACTTCACCGCGGCGCTGGGATTGAGCCCGGCCACCGATTCGTGAAAATAGGCCAGATAGGGGCGATAGCGGGTCACTCCCAGACCGGAGGCCAGCCACAGGCCGGTCACGATGACCGCCGCGGTCAGCAGCAGCACGAACAGGCCGACCAGAACGTAGTTCACCTTGGTTTCCATGCCCCCTCCCCTCCGCGGCGCCCGGCAAAATAGGCGGCCACCGCCGGATGCGGCGGGCGGCGGGCCAGTTCGCCGACGGGCGCCAGCGCCACGACGCGGCGGTCGGCCAGGAAAGCCACCCGGTCGGTGGCGCGCCACAGGGTGTCCAGGTCGTGGGTGACCATCACCACGGTCAGATCGAGCAGGGACTTGAGCTCCACCACCAGGGCGTCGAACGCCCCGGCGGTGACCGGGTCGAGCCCGGCGGTGGGTTCGTCGAGAAACAGCACCACCGGATCGAGCACCAGCGTCCGCGCCAGCGCCGCCCGCTTGACCATGCCGCCGGACAGCTGGCGGGGATATTTGCCGGCGTCCTCGGCCGCCAGGCCGGCCAGGCGAATCTTGAGCATGACGATCTCGCGGCAAAGATCCGCCGGCA
Organism: Methylothermaceae bacterium; assembly: GCA_026984375.1. GTDB lineage: Bacteria > Pseudomonadota > Gammaproteobacteria > Methylococcales > Methylothermaceae > Methylohalobius. The sequence continues at coordinate 6,722 of JALSSF010000166.1, forward strand.
GACGGGCATGTTCGGCAAGGGGAAAACGTACGTTCTCGAACACGGTCAGGCCGCTGAACAGGGCGCCGTTCTGGAACATGAACCCGAGACGCAGGCGCAGACGGCGCTCGTCTTCCGGAGGAAGATGGAGCGCGTCGCAGCCGAACAGACGCACCTGCCCGGCGACCGGCCGCTGGAGCAGGGCCATGGTCCGCAGCAGCACGGTCTTGCCGCTGCCCGAGGCACCGATGATGCCGAGAATCTCACCGCGGTACACGGTCAGATCCACGTGCTCGTGGACCACACTGGCACCGAAGCGGTTGCGGATGCCCTTCAGTTCGATGACCGGTTCGCCCATCACAGATCCAGCCGATTGAACAGGATGGAGAACAAGGCGTCCACCACGATCACCAGAAAGATGCTCTGGACCACGCTGCGGGTGGTGGCGTAGCCGACCCCGGTGGCGCCCCCGCGGACGCGGAATCCCTGATGGCAGCCGATGGAGGTGATGATGAACGCGAACACCGGCGCCTTCACCAGGCCCACCCAGAAGGAGCTGGGCATGAGGAAGGTCTGGGGCAGGCGCTCCAGATAGCTGCGCAGGCCGACGCCGAACAGCAGATCGGAAACCAGCACGCCCCCCAACAGGCCGGTGAAATCGGCGAACACGATCAACAGCGGCATCACCACCAGCATCGCCGCCAACTTGGGGAGGGCGAGGATTTCCACCGGCCGGATCGCCAGACTGCGCAGGGCGTCCACCTCTTCGGTGATCTTCATGGCCCCGATCTCGGCGGTGTAGGCGGAGCCGGTCCTTCCGGCCATGATGATGGCGGTCACCAGGGGGGCGATCTCACGCAGCATGGTCAGCCCCACCAGATCGACGAGATAGATGTTGGCGCCGTACCGGCTCAGGGGGTCGCCGCCCTGATAGGCGATGACCACCCCCATGAGGAACGACAGCAGACCGACGATGAACAGGGCGTTGACCCCGGCCCGCTGCATCTCCGCCAGCGTCGCCCGCCAGCGGATACGCCGGGGATGGCGCAGCCAGCCCAGCCCCTGCAAGGCCAACCGGCCGACGAAGGCCAGATAGGCCAAGCCGTCGGCGACGACATCGAAAGCCGCCAGTCCCAGGCTCTCCAGCCACTGGGGCCGTGGTTCGCGGGGCGCTACCGACGGCACGCCTTCGACCAGCGCCAGCAGGCGGCGCCGGGACGGGGTGAAACCCTCGAGCCGGACGGGAGCGCTCCCCTGGCGCTGCAGCCGTGCCCGCAGAGCGACGATAGCCCGGGCACCGGCCGAATCCAGCGCCGTCAGAGCGCTGCCATCGATCACCAGGGGACGGCCCGGGGGAACCGGCGGCGGTTGTTCCAACCGGCCCTTCTCCAGGCACAGCACCGTCCAGGCCCCGGTCAGCCGCAGCCGGCTACCGTCGAAACGCCAGCCCGCCGGCTCGGGGGCGGGGAATGCGCTCCGCTCACACCCAACCACGCCGCCGCATCACCCGATAAGCCCAAACCTTGATAGCGTCGATCAACACCATCCAGACGACGTAGTAGGCGATGAAGAACAGAGCGAAATCCCAACCCACCGGAGTCATGAACCAGCCATAGACCGCCATCAGCACTCCGATGATCCCGGTGGACAGGTTGGCCGCCAGCAGTTGCCAGGAAGGGAACGGCCGGGTCCAGAGAAACCGGTCGTAACTGCGGGTGATGAAGATGGTGCTGTGGCCGGCGATCACCAGCTTAAGAAAAATCGCCGAACGGATGAAATCCATCGGGTAATGGAAATAGTACACCAATGCGAACAGCACCAGGAACGAGGATACCAGCCCCAGCACCCCCATCATCGAGGCGATCCCCAGCACCTCGACGAAATTCCACCGCACCGGACGCTCCGCCAGCTTGACGTTGTCGGTGGCGATGGCGAGGATGGGAATGTCGTTGAGAAGCGCCAGAAGAATGATCATGATGGCGGTCACCGGATAGAAGTTGAACACCGTGATCGCCAGGGTCAGGAACAGAATCAGGCGGATGGTTTCGTTGATGCGGTAGATGGTGTAGGCCTTCATGCGCTCGAAGGTGCGGCGTGCCACCTTGATGCCCTCGACGATCACCGAAAGGCCCGGCTCGAGCAGCACCACGTCGGCGGCGGCGCGGGCGGCGTCGGTGGCCCCGGACACGGCGATGCCGGCGTCGGCTTTGCGTAATGCGGGGGCGTCGTTGACGCCGTCGCCGGTCATGCCGACGATATGACCGCCCTTCTGCAGCTCCTCGACGATGAAATACTTGTCCTCCGGGAACACTTGGGCGAAACCGCCGGCCCGCTCGATCAGGGCGATGATCTCCGATTCGTGCTTGCGCACCAGCTCGCGCTGGGCCTCGGTCTTCACCAGAGCCTCCTCGAGGTTGTGCAACACCTTGCGGGCGGCCCGGTGGATCTCCTTGGGCGTGGCGTCGGGCTTGAGCTCGGCGTACAGGGTTTCGGCGATGATCCGGGCCACCAGAAGCAGTTCCTGTTCGACGCCGGCGTGAAACGCCTTGATGTCGTGGACTTCCCCT
>JALSSF010000167.1 GCA_026984375.1 Methylothermaceae bacterium
AGGCCAACGTCCCGACCCGGATCGCGTTTCAGGTGTCTTCCAAGATCGATTCCCGCACCATCCTGGATCAGGCGGGTGCGGAAACCTTGCTCGGCTGCGGTGACATGCTCTTCCTACCGCCCGGCAGTGGCTTCCCCATCCGGGCGCACGGCGCCTTCGTCGATGATGAGGAGGTGCATCGGGTAGTCGATTTTCTCAAACGAACCGGCACGCCGGATTACGTCGCCGACATCACCCGCTTCAAGGACGAGGAAGAAGGCCGGAGCGGCGAGGTGGACGACGACGGGGAAACCGACGAATTGTTCGACGCGGCGGTCCGCTTCGTGACCGAAAGCCGACGGGTGTCCACTTCCAGCATCCAGCGCAAGTTCAAGATCGGCTACAACCGGGCGGCGCGCATCGTGGAGGCCATGGAGCGGGCGGGAATCGTCAGCCCCCCGGAGGGCAACGGTTCGCGGACGGTGCTGGCTCCCCCGCCGGTGGAGGATTGAAAAATGGCGAAAAGATGGTTCTGGCTGATGGGGATCTGGTTGACGGGCGTGTGGGCCGTGGCCGCGCCCGTCGACGATTTGGAGCGGTTTTTGAATTCCGTCATCACCCTGTCGGCCGCATTCGAACAAACCCTCCTCGACGAGAAGGGGCAGGTGAGCCAGCGCAGCCGGGGGCGTTTTTACCTCAAGCGCCCGGGCCGGTTCCGCTGGACCTACGAAACGCCGTTCCGCCAGGAAGTCGTCGCCGACGGTCGCCAGGTCTGGTTCTACGACCCCGATCTGGAGCAGGTCACGGTCCGTGACATGGATGCCGCCCTGGGATCGGCCCCGGCATTGCTGCTGAGCGGTGAAATCCGGCTCGGCGAGCGATTCGGGGTGGTGGATCAGGGCAGGGAAGGGAAACGGGCCTGGATCGAACTGCGGCCCAAAAGCGATGAGGATGTGTTCCGGCGGGTGCGGGTGGAACTGGAGGACGGACGGCTGGTCCGGATGGAGTTGGCCGACAATTTCGGTCAGTTGACCCGGATCCGCTTCTTCGATATGGCTTTGAATCCGCCGCTCGACGATAAGTTGTTTCACTTTCGACCGCCGCCCGGCGTCGACGTTTTCAAGGGTTGATGTCTCAGCAGCGTTTCCGGGCGACTCGTCCCCTGGCCGATCGCCTCCGTCCCGTCGATCTCGACGGCTTCGTCGGGCAGCGTCATTTGTTGGCACCGGGCAAACCCCTGTACGAGGCGATTCGGGGCGGGCATTTGCATTCCATGATTTTGTGGGGGCCGCCGGGGACCGGCAAGACCACGCTGGCGCGGATCATCGCGCGTTCCGTCGACGCCGAATTTATACCGTTATCTGCGGTATTATCCAACATTACCGACATCCGCAAAGCCATCGACACCGCCCAGCAGAATCAAGCCCGAAACCGTAACACCATCCTGTTCGTCGACGAGGTGCACCGCTTCAACAAAACGCAGCAGGACGCCTTCCTGCCTCATATGGAAGCGGGAACCATCTTCCTCATCGGAGCGACCACGGAGAATCCCTCGTTCGCGTTGAACAACGCCCTGTTGTCCCGGGCACGGGTCTACGTGTTGAAACCCCTCACCCCGGAAGACTTGAACCAAGTCATCGACCAGGCCTTGTCATCGCCCCACGGTTTAGGGGAATCAACGGTGGAAGTTCCGAAAGCAATCCGCACCTGGTTGACCGAGGCTGCGGACGGAGACGCCCGGAAGCTGTTGAATCTGTTGGAAATCATGGCCGATCTGGCCGCCAGCGAAAGCAAGACCGCGATCGACGAATCCCTGGCGCGGGCAGTACTGGAAGGGGGACAGGCGCGCCGTTTCGACCGCCAGGGCGACGCTTTCTACGATCAGATATCCGCCTTCCACAAATCGGTACGGGGCAGCGATCCGGACGCCGCCCTGTACTGGCTTTGCCGGATGCTCGACGGCGGTTGCGATCCCCTCTACATCGCCCG
>JALSSF010000168.1 GCA_026984375.1 Methylothermaceae bacterium
GCGTCCTGCTGGTGGCCCCCGGTTCGGCCTGGTATCACTGGGCGCCGGACGACGCCCGCCTGGTGTGGGATCGGTTGCCGATGACGGTGGCGTTCATGGGACTGTTCGCCGCCGTCCTCATCGACCGGCTCCAGGTCCGGTACTGGGTGTTGCCGGCGCTGGTGGCGGTGGGCCTGGCGAGCGTGGCGGTCTGGCGCCTGACCGGCGACCTGCGTTCCTACGGCCTGGTGCAGTTCCTGCCGCCGGTGGTGATCGTGACGCTGCTGGTGCGCCGTCCCGGCGGGGCGATTCCGGCTGCGGCGCTGATTTGGGCGCTGGGCTGGTACACCGCCGCCAAGGCGGTCGAAGCGTTCGACTGGGAAATCCTGAACCTGACCGGGCTGGTCGGCGGCCATACCCTCAAGCACCTGCTGGCGGCGCTGGCGACGGCCGGATTGTGGCGGCCGGGTGCCATTGGCGGGTGGAATCGGCCCCGTTGTGGAGAAAGGCCTTCCCGGGATACGGGGTAAGCAAGTCGGGCCTGCCGTAAAAAACCGCGGCCTCTCGAAGAGGCCGCGGATGACGGCAGCGGGGGAAAACGGGTGTCTATGTGCGCCTTGCGCTAGCGCATCCAGAGCGTCACCGTGTGGCCCCCATCTATGTGAGATTCCAGAAAGCTTCGGAATTCGGCCAGCTCCGCTGCGTCCGGATTCCGGTTCACGTCATAGAGGAAGACTTTTCCGGTATCCGGAGCGTACAGACCGACTTCGCCGCCTTGATAGGTGTACTTGGCGCGCAGGGCATCGATCACCGCCGGCGCGCAGTAATGGGCATCGGCGGTGTCCGGACTGACGCAATCGGCCGCTTCGTCTCCTTGCCAACGATAACCGGCCGTCGCCGCATCCGGCACGAACGATCCCAGCCACATGAAGCCTTCGTAGCCGGGCACCGACATGGCGCAGAACTTCTCGTGCAGCAGCCCCAAATTGTCGGCGATCCAGTAAGTGCCGTCAGCCGTCCGTCCCGCCGCGTAGTGTGCCGCACAATTCTTGGCCACCGGCGGCGTCTCGGCCCAGTACCGATCCGTATCGACGGCATCGGTGAATTCGGCGACCATTTCGGGAACGTCTGCAGCGAAAGGCGGTTCGGACGGGTCCTGTTCGTCGTACACCCAGATATTTTCGAACCCGCTGTTATCGAGCCAACCACCCGGAACGCCATAAGTATCACCGCTAGCGCTTTTGCAGGACAAAGTGACGCTGGCCGATTTCTTGACCCGGATCGTCACTTCCCCTTTCGGCTGGGTGATGTCGATCACTTCGTCCTTGCCCGGTTCGAGAAAATCCGACGGCTTCATCGTTGGATCTTCCTTCATCGCCGCGGCACGTTTCGCCGGGTCGTCGTAGGCGTACAATCTCGGCGAGACGATTGCATAGGGAAAGTAGTCGATGATCAGTTTGCAAGGCAGTCCCCGGTCGATCACCATCGGCTCGACCGGATCGTTTTCGTAACGCTTGTATTCGGGCCGGCTCCAGTCCAGATCCCACACGAAACGAATCGGCTCGCCCTTGCGGTAGGGCAGTACACCGTTCTGCGGCACCATGAAAATCCGGTCCTGGTAGCTGATCTCCCTTTGGGAAAAATTGTCCGAAACATCGATAATCGCCCGCCGCCGCAGGGTCTCGGTGCCGTTGGCCGTGTCACACTTCAACTCGAAGTCCCAGATCACGTTTTTGCCGCTTTCGTCCAGGTAGGCCCAGAGGTTACCTTCGAAATCCGGACTCAGATGGTGTTCCCGGCCGTCAAGACGGATCGGAAACCAACGGTCACCCGAACCGGTGTAACGCAACCGGCAATTGTGAATCGAATCGACGAAACGCCGGTCCTGAATCGCCAACGGATCCACACGCCATTGCCAGTAAACGGTCGGGGGCAACATATCATCTTGCACGATCCGTTTGCCATTGATTCGTTCGATGGAGAACCACACCGCCTGCTCCAGCGTCTTCGGCCGGTAGCGCCAGTCCGGATCCTCGGCCGTCCATCGGTCCAGCGGCACGTCGGGTTCACCAATCGGCGCCATCGGCTCCTTCGCAAACCCCAGCGCCGCCGGAACCACCGCGCCGGCGCCGGAAGAAGTCACCAATCCCATGCCCAACAAAAACACCCCCAGAATCCCGGTGACTCGGTTTCGGTCGTACTTGTTCTCGTGCATAAACGGTCTCCCGATTCGTTTGAGTGATTGTGCGTTCTTGATTGTACGAAATTCCCCCTCGCCCCAAGTGTGACCGGCTTCGCAATTTACGAGGGCCCGATCGCCGCATCAGGGTGGTGGGCGAATTCGGATTGCAAAGCGGCGGGTGGAGTGTTATCAAAATCCCCGGGCGGTTTCGGTGAGACGAGGAAATGGTGATGGAACGGAAAGGGGGCATCGGGCCTTTCATGCTGGATCTGCGGGGACCGGAGCTGGCACCGGAAGAGCGGGATTGGCTCAGCCATCCCGGCGTCGGCGGCGTCATCCTGTTCCGCCGCAACTACGTCGATCCCGGTCAGCTCCGGGAGTTGGTCGCCGCGGTCCGCCGGGCGGCGGGCAGGCCGGTCCTGATCGCCGTGGACCAGGAAGGTGGGCGGGTGCAGCGGTTCCGCGACGGGTTCACCCGCCTGCCGCCGGCGGCCCGCTTCGGGGCGATCCATGCCCGCGATCCGGCCTTGGGGTGCGAGCTGGCGGAGGCCGCCGGCTTCCTCATGGCGGCGGAGCTGCGGGCGGTGGACGTGGACCTGAGTTTCGCCCCGGTCCTCGACGTGGACAGCGGCGTCAGCGAGGTCATCGGCGACCGGGCCTTCGCCTCCGATCCGGATGCGGTGGCGGCACTGGCCGGAGCTTTCGCCCGGGGTATGCACCGCGCCGGGATGGCGGCCTGCGGCAAGCATTTTCCCGGTCATGGCGGGGTGGCGGCCGATTCCCATCACGCGCTGCCGGTGGACCGGCGCCCCCTGGCCGAACTGGCGTCCCGCGACCTGGTGCCGTTCCGCGCCCTGATCCGGGATGGACTGGAGGCGGTCATGTGCGCCCACGTGCTGTATCCGGCCGTCGACGGGCATCCGGCCGGCTTTTCCCCCGTCTGGCTCGGAGATGTGTTGCGGCGGCGCTTGGGTTTCGACGGTGCGGTGTTCAGCGACGATCTGGCCATGGCCGGGGCCGCGGTCGTCGGCGATCTACAGGCCCGCGCGGAGGCGGCGCTGGCGGCCGGCTGTGATATGCTGATGGCCTGCAACGCGCCGGACGAGAGCGTGGCGCTGCTCGACCGGGTGCCGTGGCAGGCGGACGAGCAGCGAGGTCGGCGGCTGGCCCGGCTGCGGGCGCGGTCGGTCGCGATCGATCCCGAGTCCGTCGCGGCCGCCCGGCGACGAATCGTGAATCTGGGAGAGGACGAGGGATGAACCTGACGACGGTACAGAAGGCTCTGTTGAGCATACTCGGGGCCCAACTGGTGCTCATCGTGTTTTTCGGCGCTTTCAAATTCGAGAAGATCACCCTGTTTCTGTATTCCGGCACCTGGGTCGGCATCGGCGTCGCCCGCTACCTGCTCTACCGAGCACAATGGTTGACCCAGGTCAAGATCGTCGCCGCCATTTTCGGCATTCAGATCGTCGCCTTCGCCGGTCTGGACCTAGCGCACATGAACGACCTGCTGCTGGAGGAGATCGGCTTTCTGTCGATCGGGGTCTGGACCGGGATTCTGATCGGCACCCTGCTCGGCGTCATCGAGGACCTGGAGCGGAAGCTGGCGGCATGCGAACGGGCCGATGCGGACTCGGAGCGCGAATGATGGTGCTCAGTTCCATCGAGCGGGTGCGGGAACGGGCCGAGTGCCTGTACTCCGGGGACGAAGTGGAGGCGGCGATCGCGCGCATGGCGACCGAAATCCGCCGGGATCTGGCCGAAGTCAATCCCGTGCTGCTGTGTGTCCTCAACGGCGCCATCGTGGTGACCGGGAAACTGCTCCCCCGGTTGCCCTTCCTCCTGGAGGTGGACAGCGTGCACGTGACCCGGTATCGGGGGGAGACCCGCGGCGGCGAGCTGCACTGGCGCTACGTTCCCACCACCGACCTGTGCGGCCGCCACGTGCTGCTGGTGGACGACGTGCTCGACGAGGGCGTCACCCTGGCGGCGATCCGTGATTACTGTCTGGAAAAGGGGGCCCGCCAGGTGCGCATCGCCGTGCTGGTGGACAAGCGGCTTCCCGTGGCCAAACCGTGCCGGGCCGATTACGTCGGGTTGGTCTGCGACGACCGCTACATCTTCGGCTACGGCATGGATTACCGGGGCTATTGGCGCAATCTGCCGGGCATCTACGCCCTGCCGGAGAAGGCATGCGATTAGCGGTCATCGGCGGTTCCGGGCTGGGCCGGCTCGAAGCGTTGGAAATCACCGAGCGCCTTCGTCCGGACACCCCTTACGGTGACCCTTCGGCGCCCTTGGTCCTGGGCCGGCTGGCGGGAAGGGAGCTGGTCTTCCTCGCTCGCCACGGCGAGGGCCATACCCTGCCGCCCCACCGGATCAACTACCGCGCCAACATCGCCGCCCTCAGGGAATGCGGCGTCACCCACGTGATCGCGGTCGCCGCCGTCGGCGGCATCACGCCGGCCATGGCACCCGGGATTCTGGTGGTACCGGATCAGATCATCGACTACACCTACGGCCGCGAGCACACCTTCTTCGAAGGCGGGGAGAGCGGCGTCACCCACGTGGATTTCACCCATCCCTACAGCGATGTACTGCGCCGGTGCCTGCTGGAAGCCGGGGCCGCAGCCGGCGTCGACATCGTCGACGGCGGTTGCTACGGCTGCACCCAGGGCCCGCGTCTGGAGACCGCCGCCGAGATCGCCCGCATGGAACGGGACGGCTGCGACCTGGTGGGTATGACCGGGATGCCGGAAGCCGCCCTGGCCCGCGAGGCCGGACTGGCGTACGCCTGCCTGGCGGTGGTGGTCAACTGGGCCGCCGGCAAAGCCGAGGGCATCGTGTCGATGGCCGAGATCGAAGCCAACCTGGCGCTGGGGATGGAGAAGGTGAAGCGGGTGTTGCTGGGGTTTACCGTTTCACTGGCGACACCCGGATCAGCACGCCGAACGCCGGATGGTCCAGATAGTGGACCTCGTTGAACTTGACCCGGCGTTTCTCCCGGAGGGTGTGCACCGTCCCGTCCGGGGCGCGGTATTCCATGTCGACGATGACGTGAAGGTATTCCCCCCGTTGCAGGCGGACCACACCTTCGACGTCGCTGCCGTTGCTTACCCGATAGGGGGCGTTGATGCGGTTGGGCCAGGCCGGCTGGTTCCAGGCCAGGTGCAGCCGGGGTCGGTAGCGCCGGGAGCGCCGCAGCCGGTCGTAGGCCGAATACAGGCCCGACTGGGCGGCCGGCAGCGGTTTCGGCGTGCGTGGAGAGGCGGGCCAGGGGATGGGAGGCTGGTCGCTGAGATCCTCGTCAGTGTGGATGGGCTGGGTGAAGACCACCACCGCCACCTGGTACCAGTTGGGAGCGGCGTTGGCGGCGCCGGCGGTCCCGGCCACCGCCAGCCACAGCAGGGCGAGGGCGAGGCGGAAAGGAACGGAACGGGTCACGGACGCTTCAGGGCAGTTTGATCCCGCCTCCGGGTATCCCGCCGCCGGTGCCGGGAAAACCACCGCCGCCCAGGTCGCCACCGGTGGGTGGAACCCCGCTTTTGGGAATCACCAGGGAGCTGGCCTGTTCCTGCTGCAGCCGGCGCAGTTCCTCCATGGTTTCCTGGAGACCCTTCTCCGCGGCCTCCCCGTATTTCTCCACCGCCTCCCGCAAGTTCCGCGCCTCGATCTCGAAACTCAGCGGCAGGCTGCCCACCGGCGTCAGGACGGTGGCCTGGCCCAGAAAGACCTCGGACCGGTTGGGATCGATCGTGCCCTCGTCGGTGACCGGGATCAGGCGTTTGATCGTGCCCGCCTGGAGGTCGGTGTAGATTTCTTCCCGGTACAGATTGCTCGCATCCATACCGATCTTTTGTTCGCTCATGACAAAGGATTCCTGGGAATGTGGATTAGAATCATATATTAACAGGTTGGCCGACCTCTGGTCACGGTGCAGGACAACCCATGAACGCCATTTTCTCCCTTCGGGCGTGATCCTGAAGCCCTTCTCCCGGTGGGATGTCCTCAAAAAACGTAGTCATTGCGGGGCGTGACCGCTGGATTGGGGGAGTGAGTGCAGCAAATCCCCCTGTTTTGCGCCATATGCCATCGTTTTATTTTCTTCCGTGAAGGTTTCCTCCTGCATTCAACATCGTGGGATCGGTATGGTCATTGCTTGGCTGAAGTGGTCGATCGTTTCACCGGAGTCTCGTGATGAAAAACTGTTTGATGTTGATCGTCTTTATTGCACCGCTCACCTCCGTTTCGGCGGCCCTCGTCACCTATGAAGTCATCGACCTGCCCGACGTTACGCCGGGCCGGGATCTTTGGCGTTATCAATGGTTTTTGGATCATGATTTCGCCCCCGATGAGGGGGTGACCCTGTTTTTCGACCCGGCACGTTACGGCATTCTTCAATAGTCGGCCGGACCCTTGTCCGGGTGGGACGTTCTGGTGCTGTCGCCGGATCCGTTCACACCCGACGATGGCTGGTTTGACGCCCTGGCCTTGGCGCCGGCCGCCGATCCGGTATTCCGGCTGGATTTCGTCTGGTTGGGGCCGGGGACGCCCGGCAGTCAACCCTTCGTGTTCTATGATGCCGGCTTCGACATCACCGCCAGTGGTATGACGGCGCCTTCGATCCCGGTGCCATCCCCCGGCAGCGGCGGATTGCTGTTGGCTGGACTTTGCCCGGCGCTTCGATTCACTCAACGACGGGAGACACGGTCATGAAACGTATCCATGGTCTGCTGGTTTTGCTGGTCGCTCTGACCGTTTCAGCTTGGGCGGCGGAACCGGAGATACTCACCCCCTACGAACTGGTGTCGAAGAAACGGGCGGGACGCACGGTGATGGAATACACCTTCCAGGCCCGGCTGCGGGGTGGGGACCGGCCCCTGCACAACGTCCGGGCCACGGCCGTGAGCAACTCCCCGGCCACCGAGGTGATCGACGGCGAGGTGACTTTCGGCGATGTCGATGCCGGCGCCACTGTCCTCAGTCGGGACACCTTCACCGTCCGCCAGGATCGCAGGCAGGGAAATTTCAGTCCGGACTCGTTGAAGTGGCAGGTGCAATATGATCCCCAGGCCGGTTTTACCATCTCCGGCAGGCTCACCCCCATGCCGGAGGCGCTGCGGGTCGGTCTGGTCGAGCCCCAACCGCTGGTCCATCAGTTGACGCTGCTGGGCATGACTGATCCGAAACACCTGAGCGATCAGCCCCTGCACGTCCGAATCAGCCAGACGGTACGCCCCGATCCCGCCGCCGTCCGGCTGCAGCCCTCGTTGGACGGGCGGCGGCTCGCCAGTGACCACGGCATCCTGCGCGATTTCCTGAAACAGCGGGTGCTGGGATTGAAGCCAGGCCGTTACACCCTGGTCACCACGGTCACCGTGGAGGAGACGGGGGAGAGCGTCCGCGATGAAGTGACGATCGAGGTGGTCGAGGGGGCCGAGACCCTGCCCGAGTTCAAGCAGCTCTATTTCATTCCCTACGCCTTGCCGGCCGGGCGGGTGACCGAGACCGAAATTCAGTTGGAAATCGCCAACGTACGGCGCGAGGCCATCGAATCGGTGCGCGTCTACAGCACCGACGGCCGCTATGAAGTCACCTTGGTCAACGACTCGCCCCAGGCCGGCGGTTTTCTGTACCACGGCCGTCTCGACATCGACGCCACCTCGATGCGGCCCGACCAGTGCCTGACCTTCGAGGCCGAGGTGGTGGTTCGGGGCCGATCCCACATCACCCCACCGGCGAACCTGTGTGTCACCGGTTTGCCCACTGATGCCTCGCCCGGCCGGCGCGGTTCATTCTCCGGGGTGTTGGTCCAGGATCCGGAGGGAACCGATTATCCGGCGGATAAATTATTTGTAACCGTGGTGGCTGGTACCTCGGAAACGCGGGTGCGGGAAATCGCCCGGAGCGTCGGGGCGGAAGTGTACGAAAACGAAGGTTGGGGCGATTACATCTTCCGCCTGCTGACCCCGGCGCGCAGCTATCAGGAACTCAAGGATGTGGCCGACCGCCTCAAGGCACTGCCGGAAGTGGAGGACGCTTATCTTAGTTCCATCGTTTGGCACGCCTCGGGGCTGAGCACTCCCATCACCAACGACCCCTTTTTGGCGGAGCAGAGCCAGTTGCGCACCAGCCGGGTGGCCGAGGCCTGGTACGTGGTGACCGGCCGGCGGCCGGTGGCGGTGCTCGACCACGGCATCGACCTGGCCCATCCGGAGTTCGCCGGCAAGATCGCCGTGGCCAAGACGACGGCCGGTGAGTTCGCCGAAGCCATCGACGTGAATGCCGGTCACGGCACCTTCGTGGCCGGGGTTATCGCTGCCGTGGCCGGCAACCACGAAGGCATCGCCTGGGACAGTCCGTTGTATGTCTACAAACCTTACAGCAAGAAGGATGGTTTCCAGCCGGACTACATCAAGAAAGCCATCCGCCGGGCGTTGGAACACCCCAAGGTGCGCATTCTCAACATCAGTCTCGGAAGCACCAAGCTCGATTGGAAAGATAAGATTTGCAGGGAAATCGCTCTCCAGGGGTTGCACAAACAATTCGTGGTTGCGGTCTCGGCCGGGAACGATGGGCAGGCCCCGGCGCTCTACCCGGCCAACTGTCCCCAGGACAGCGTGATCGGTGTCGGTGGCGTGTATTCTGCGGTTTCCGGGCCGCCCGAAGTCTGGGAAGACAGCAACTGGGGTGCGGGGGTGGATCTCGCCGCCCAGGCGGTGGACGTGTTTTCGACCAAAGGTGCCGCATATGCCACACAGAACGGCACCTCCTTCGCCGCCCCCCAGGTGGCCGGTACGGCAGCGTTGCTGTGGGAACGGCATCCGGACTGGCCCGCCCGCCGTTTGGTGAGACGTCTGATCGAGACGGGTGGGCCGGTGGCATTCGATGCGGCTGCTTATCTCTCATCCATTCCATCAGTCCCGTGGGTTCCGTTCTGGACGCTTTCGAAGCCGTCTTCAACGGTGATTTCGAAGTGGTGGAACAGCATCGGCCGTGGCTGGCGGCCGAATGGGAATGGGACGGGGTGACGGCGCAGAACTGCTGGCGGGCGGAAACTTTGT
>JALSSF010000169.1 GCA_026984375.1 Methylothermaceae bacterium
GGGCGGTGACGGCCGGCGGGAAGGTCTTGGTGAGCGCCTCGATGCGGACCGCCGCTTCAGGCCGGGGGCTCGGCACCGGGAGGCTCCCGTCGGCAGGGGACGTTGGCGGGATCGGGGTGTTCCTGGGGCAGGGGGATGTGGACCGTCACCGGCATCCCCAGGCGCAATTCCCCTTGCGGATTGCAGACGAATACCCGTACCTGGTAGACCAGATGGGTGCGGATTCTTTCGGTCTGGACCGGCTTGGGGGTGAATTCGGCGGTGGGGGAGATGTAGCCGACCCAGCCCGGATAGCGCTTGTTCGGGAAACTGTCGCTGACGATCTCGGCGCGCATCCCCAGGCGGAGCTCGCCCAGATCCGGCTCGTCCACGTAGACCCGGGCCCAGATCGGATCGGTGAGGGCGAGGCTGTAGATCGGGCGCTGGGGACTGGCCATGTCGCCCGGCTCGAGGATCCGGTCGCGGACGACGCCGGCGGCAGGCGCGTAAAGACTGGCGTTTGCCAGCTGGTGCCGGGCCAGGGTCAGTCGCGCCTGCAGGGAGGCGAGCCGGGCCTTGGCGGTGGCGATGTCCTCCCGCCGGGGGCCTTCGAGCGCCAGGCTCAGGCTTTGTTCGGCGGCCCGGCGGCGGGCGCTGGCGGCTTCGGCCTGGGCCTCGGCGTTGTCCACCGCTTCCGGTGAGGTCAGCTTGCGGGGCAGCAGCTTCTTCAAGCGCCGGTAGGTGATCCAGGCGTCCCTTTCCAGGGCCTTGGCTTCGGCCAGCCTGGCCCGGGCGATGGCGATTTCCTGGGGGCGGCTGCCGTTTTCCAGTTTTTCCACCTGGGCCCGTTGGGCGGCGATTTCGGCTTCGAGACGAGCGACTTCGGCGCGGAAGGGGGTGAGATCCAGTTGCGCCATGAGTTGGCCGGGTTCCACCCGGTCCCCTTCCCAGAACAGGACTTTGACCAGCCGTTCGCTGGCGTTGACCGCCAGTTCGACCTCGCGCAGATCGATGTGGCCGTACAGGGTCAGGCCGCCGCCGGATACGGGCCGTTCCTGCCACCGGAACCAGCCGTAGGCGGCGGCACCGAGACAGGCGAGCAGGAACAGCAGTCCTTTAGTTCGTTTCGTCATGGCTTTCCGGCGGGGCGAGCCACTGGTTGAGCTGATGAATGTCCGCCGGGGCCAAGGTCCCGGCGAGCCGTTTCAGGCGCAGTTTGGCCAGGACGTAGTCGAGGCGGGCGTTGGCGTAGTCGCGTCTGGCGGCGTACAGGGTACGAACGGCGCTGAGCACGTCGACGATGGTTCGGGTGCCCACCTCGTAGCCGGCCTCGTTGGCTTCCAGGGACAGCTCCCCTGATTCCACCGCCTTGGCGTTGGCCTTGACGCTGGCGATCGCGGTCAGGAGATTGATGAATTGCGCCTGGGTGTTCTGCTCGGTCCGGCGCACCACGCCGGCGTACCGTTCCAGCGCCTGCTGGAAGCGGGCATAGGACTGGCGCCGCTTGGCGCTGATGGCGCCGCCGGCGAACAAGGGAACGGTGAGGTTCAGATTGACCGAGCCGCTCTGGTTGTCGATCTCGAAGGCGGCGTTGGTGTCGTTCTTGATGTTGTTCTGCTCCACTTCCGCATGACTGCGGCCGTAGTTGGCGCTGGCCTGGATGACCGGCAGATGGCCGGCCGCGGCGGCCCGCGCGCCCTCGAGCGCCGCTTCCCTGGCTAGGGCGGCGACCTTGATGTCGTAATTGTTGGCACGGGCGAACCGCACCCAGGCCTTCGGGTCGTCGGGGTCCGGCGGGGTGACGGGCAGGGTTTCCCGGAAGCGCCACAAGGTGCCGTGACGGCGGCCGGTGAGTACCGTCAACTGCTCGCGGGCGACCTGGAGCGCCCCCTCGTCGGCGATGCGCCGGGCCACGGCGAGATCGTGGGCCGCTTCCGCCTGACGCACGTCGGTCACCGCCGCCAGTCCCACTTCGAAAC
>JALSSF010000170.1 GCA_026984375.1 Methylothermaceae bacterium
CCGGCGTGCCGCGTCGTCGAGCCCGCGTGTCCGCTCCAATAAGCGCCAGGTGTGGTAGGCGAACTGGGATTTCCAGATGGCGTTCTCCGGCCGGGCGGTGACCTCGGCGGCCATCCGCGCCAGGCTCTGCAGGCGGTACAGATAGCCGGTGCTGAGGGCGAGGGTTTCGGCCTCCTGCTGCAGGTTTTCATACACCCGCCACAGGTCGTCGAACCGGTCCCAGGGGACGGAACGGCCGAACAGGGTGACGGCGTTCTTGCCCTCGAGAGCCTTGGCCCGTTCCAGGGCGTCCTCGGTGAATTCGCCCAGTTGCCGCACCGGCAGCCCCGGCTTGGTCATCAGCAGGCCGGCGGAGAAATGGAGGTCGGGATTCTCGGCGACGTAGCGGCGGAATTCCCGGCGCATCGCCCGGGCCAGGCGGATGGTGGCCAGCCAGGGACCGACGAGGAAGAAATCGTCGCCGCCGGCGAACACGGTGTAGGTACCGGGGGCGTGGTGCCGGCAGTGCCACGGCAGCCAGACGGCGAAGAAGGCGTTCATCTGCCGCGACAGGGCGGCCCACTTGGCGAAGCTGGGCCGGGCCAGGCCCTTCTCGAAGATCGTTCCCAGGTTGTCCACGTCCCCCTTGAGCACCGTCAGCGCCTCGACGCCCACCCAGTGCCCGTCTTCCAGGCGGCGGTCGTCGCGGGCCAGGTGCTCGAAAGTCTTGGGCGCCCGTGGATCGTCCTCGGCCTCGATGCCCTGATAGCGCTTCCGGTCGTAGGCCGTCAGTTCCCCCAGCAGGGGCACGTAGGCGTTGATGTGACGGCGGGCGCAGCCGGCGAACAACACCTCGTCCGCCGACTCGGGCAGGCGGTAGTCCCAGACCCGGCGCAGACCGGCGGCGTCGAGGTCGTCGGCAGCGTCGGCGAAACCGATCCGGTAACCGAACAGGTCCAGGCGCAGGGTATGGGGGACGACGGCCTCGGTGGTGATCACCACCCGGTCGTGATGGGCCAGCCACTTGCCGGTGTCGATCTGATCGGCGGCCAGGCGGCCGACGAAGCGGCCGCTGTCGGCCAGGGGTTCGACGCCGGGGGAACGGCCGTCGATGGCGCACACCCCCTTGTCGCGGTCGAAACCGGCCAGGAAATCCTCGAACACCGCCGCCGGCGCCTGCGACCCACACAGGCCGAAACGTCGGGACTTCATCGTCTCCATGCGCCGGAACAGCCGGTCGATCAGAGCCCGGAAGGGAGAATCGTCTTTCTCGCGGCTGACGAAATCGTCGCAGCAGGCCGGCTCCCAGGCGATGCCGATCCCGGAGGTGGCGAAAGTGTGGCCCAGGAACCAGCGGTCGAACTCGGCCTGGATCGCCGCCAGCCGGCGCCGGACCGCCTCGGTGTTGGGGGCGACGATGAGGAATTTGCCGGCGGCGTTGATCACCTGGCTGGTGGGCGGCAGCCCCAGCTCGTCGAGAATCTTCAGGGCGGCGCATTCGCTCAGCAGGGAGACGTAGAAGGACCTACCCCGCAGGAGGCGGGCCGCCCGCCGCTGGGTTTCGCCGCCGGCGGCGAAGATGAACTCCTGGATACCGTGAAAATCGCCGAGGATCAGGAGAAACTTGTCCTCGCCCCAATCGGCGCGGGTCCGCATCGCCGCCGCGGCCGCATCGGGATCGTCGCCGCGGTCGTCGTGCCAGCGCCACAGGGCCGTCGCCAGGGCGGCGGTGGTGCGGGAATGGTCGTAGAGGGAGACCTCCGGCTTGACGTTGCCGGCGGTGGCGGCGGGAACCGCGTGGGTGCACGTGGCCCAGAGGGAATCGAAATGGTCGAGCCACAGGGGCCAGTTGCGCCGGTGGGAGGGGGAGATGGCCCGCAGGCCTTCCCGGAAGGTCTCCCACAGGCGGCGGTATTCGGCCTGGGCGGCCTCCCGGTCGGCCGTCTCGCATTCGGCCGCCGGCCGGGGGAACAGCGCCTCGACGCTCAGGGGCGCGAGCGGATGACGCCAACGCAGATCGGCACGCTCCGCCGGCGCCTCGTCCGTCAGGCGGATCTGCTCGAACAGGGTCAGCAGGCGGGCGCGATAGTGGTCGGGACGCTCCTCGGCGCGGTTGTAGCGCTCGAACGCCTCCCGCTCGAAGCCGGAGGCGACCCGATCGGCGGTGGCGACGATCCATTGCAGGAAGGTCCGCGGCCGGTGATGCATCGCCGCGGCGTTGACCAGGGAATCGTCCGCTTCCGGGGTGTGCCGGGCGGCGAAGGGGGCGACGGCGTCCCCGGTGAGCGGCGGCAGGTCGGCCTCGACTGCGTCCAGGGCGATGGCGGTGTAGGCGGCGTGGACGTGGCTCGGCCGCCCGTTCCACCAGGGACAGTACAACTGCTTGTTGCGCTCCGCCACGCTGGCGCCGTCGGCGTCCCGGGCGTCGGCCTCCGCGATCCGGGCCCGCTCGGCCAGTTTGCCGAGATCGTGGACGTAGGCGGCGAAGGCCACCCGGCAGGCGGATTCCAGTTTCTCCCGCATCGGTGACGCTCCCGTTCGACGTTGCTCCATCGAAGTATGGCCGATTCGGCCGGAAAAGGTAAAGGGAACCGCTCTTCAAGGCGTCGTCGCCCGCATGGGGACGAAAATCGTCGGCGGATAGGAATAGAAGGCGTTGTTCACCCCATCGACGATGCAGGAAATGATGCAATAGTCGAAGATCAGGTCCAGCAGCAGATATTGCCCCTCGAAGCTCGGCTGCACGGAAACCATCCCCCGATGATCCTCGCCCTCGCAGACGACGGTGAGCGGCTCGCCGTCCCGGTGGACGGAAACGGTCGTGTTCAACGCACCGGTGTAGCTGCCTTCCTCGTTGGTCAGGCGGCAGTCCGCCTCGACCGGACGATGACCCGTGGAGACCAGGGTCACCCCCTGATGGGTTCCCTGGAACAGAGTGGCGCAGCCGGTCAGGGCAAGCGCCGGCAAGAGGACGGACAGGCGTCTTGGCATCGGTTTCACTCCGCGTCTGTGTGATGACGGGGAAACCTTAGCGGACACCCCCGCACGGGGGTCGGACCGCAGGCTTGCCGTCAACCCGAACACGCCGCCCCGGTCCGATCGATCCATGCATCCGCCGGAGGCTTGCGCTATCATTCCGGATCATGGCGGCAAGCGCACGACCCCGGGCAGACAAACCGGATACCGAGGTGGCCGGCGACACGGTACGCATCCCCATCGCCTCGGAAGCCGACATTCTGACCGCGCGCCGGCGCGCCCGGGAAATGGCCGCCAGACTGGGATTCTGGTCGGTGGAAAAGAATTTCATCGTCATGGCGGTCTCAGAAATCGCCCTCAACATCCTGCAGTACGCCGGCCGGGGGGAAATCATCCTCAGCATCACCCGCCGGGGCGACGGCACCCCCGGGATCGAGGTCGTCGCCCGCGATCAGGGACCCGGCATCGCCGACGTGGGGCTCGCCCTGCAGGAAGGTTACTCGAGCAGCGGCAGAACCGGACTCGGACTGCCCGGCGCCAGGCGGCTGATGGACGAATTCGAGATTCATTCCGAACCGGGCAGGGGCACCACGGTGATCATGAAAAAATGGCTCCACTGAGCCTTCCTGCCCATGAACCGACCTCATCCGACCGAAGGAGAAACGGCACGACGATACGCCGCGCTGGTGCGCGAATACCTGGCCTCCCCCCGGGAATCCATTCTGCAGCAGGCCCGTGATCTCGGCAGACAGGCGTTTCGATCCCAGACCGACCTTTCGGTCCTGGCGGACGTCCATCACCGGACGCTGGCCGATCTCGCCCCGCCCGAAGCCCGCGACTGGCTGGCGGCGCTGAGCGCCGCCCCCCTGGAAGCGCTTCTCCAGGGCTACGGGGAAGCCGTCCGAATCCTGCTCCGCGACCGCTGGCGCCTGGAAGCCCGCCTGCGCAAGCAGCACGCGGAACTGACCAGCACCAGTGAAGTCCTGGAAGAGGAAATCGCCGAGCGCCGCCTGGTCGAAATGGCGCTCCGGGACAGCGAGGCCCGGTTCCAGGCCATCTTCCAGCGGGCGGGCATCGGCATCTGTCTCCTGGACCGGGACGGCATCATCCGAGACAGCAATTTGGCCCTGCGGAAAATGCTGGGGTACGACGCTTCCCGGTTGCACGGCCGCAATCTTTTCGACTTCGTCCATCCGGAAGACCGGACCAGCGCCCTACGTCTGTTCCGGGAGCTGGTCGCCGGGCGTCACGACCATTACCGCCAGGAAACGCGCCTGCTGCAAAAGGACGGCTCTCCCCTGTGGACCCGCAAGATCGTCTCCGGCGTCTTCGAGGTCTCCGGCAAGCTGCAGTTCGTCATCGACATGATCGAGGACATCAGCGAAAGCAAAAACGCCGAGATGGCGCTCCGGGAAAGCGAGTCCCGTTTCCGCCAGATCGCCAACATGACGGGGGAATGGATCTGGGAGCAGGACACGGAAGGGCGCTACCTGTACTCCAGCGCCGCGGTGCAAAAGATCCTCGGCTATCGGCCGGAGGAGATCCTCGGCCGGCACTATTACGAATTGTTCACGCCCGAAGACCGCGCGCGCATCGCTCCCGTAGCCGGCGCCATGATGGCCCGCAAGGAGACCTTCCACAACGTCATCAACCGCTACCAGCACAAGGACGGCCACGTGGTCTATACCGAATCCAGCGGCCTGCCGATCCTGGACCGTCAGGGGCGGGTGATCAAATGGCGCGGAGTGGACCGGGACGTCACCGAGCGCAAACGATTCGAGGACGCCCTGCGCCTGCGCGACCGGGCCATGGAAGCCGCCAGCGTGGGGATCATCATCACCGACGCCCGGAAACCGGGCAATCCTATCATCTACGCCAATCCGGCCTTCACCCGGATCACCGGATACGCGCCGGCGGAAATCCTGGGGAAAAGCCCCGGCATCCTGCAGGGGCCCGAAACCGATCCCGGTGCCATCGAGCAGATCCGCCGGGCCGTCCGGGAGGGACGCGACTGTCATCTGACCCTGATCAATTACCGCAAGGACGGCACCCCGTTCTGGAACGAACTGGTGATCTCCCCGGTACGGGACGAGGAGGGCCGGCTGGTTTACTTCGTCGGCATCCAGGCGGACGTCACGGAACTGAGACGCATCGAGGAGCAGCGGCACGAACTGGAAATCGCCAAGCGGATTCAGCGCTCGCTGCTGCCCCCGGCGCCCCTGGCGACGGACCGGATCCAGGTCGCCGGCCTGTGCCTTCCCGCCGCCCATGTGGGAGGCGACTACTACGACTATTTTGAGATCCAGGACACCCTGAATCTGGTCATCGCCGACGTCTCCGGCCATTCGGTGGGGGCGGCGATGATCATGGCCGAAACCCGCAGCATCCTCAAGATGGTGGCCCACTGGCGGCTGCAGGACGCCCCCGGAACGGCCGACGGGGTGGCCGACAATCTGGCGGTGTTGAACGATCTTCTCTTCGAGGATCTGAACCGTTCCGATCTTTTCATCACCATGTTCTACGCCCGTTACCATCCCCTCAGCCGGATGCTCTGCTACGCCAACGCCGGTCACAACCCTCCGCTGCTCCTCCGCGGCGGCAAGCCCCTGGAACTGGACGCCGACGGCCTCATCCTCGGCGTCATGAAGGCCGTCGCCTACGAGGAAAGGACGGTGCGCCTGGCGGAAGGGGACGTCCTGCTCCTCTACACCGACGGCATCACCGAGGCCCGGAACCGGGCCGGCGAGTTCTTCGGCACCGAGCGGTTATGGCGCCTGTTCCGGGCCAACGCCCACGAAACCCCTCAGGAAATCATCGACCGCGTGATCGCGGAACTGGAAACCTTCCGCCAGGGCCGCTCCTTCGAGGACGATGTTTCCCTGCTGTGTCTCAAGATCCTTTGATTCCAGCCAGGGACCGATCAGGTACAAGACACTGGCGAACGACTGCAACAGCACTCCCAGGACCGCCAGGGCGAACCAGCCGAACACCACGAACCCCCAGTGGAGCGGGGCGACGAAGATTTCCTCCATGAACCAGAACGTGTGCCCCCATTCGTTGAGCCCGACATTGGGGAAGATGGTGAACGGGCCGACCACCAGCATCAGGTAGGGAATAGAAATGCCCTTGGCGAAATAGGGCACTCGGGTCTTGGCGTAGAGAAACGCCCCCATGCCGGTGATGATGAACACCGGATAGGATAGATAGAAGACGATGATGTGGCTGGGGGTGAAGTCGGTGTCGCGGATGACGGTCTGGTGCCAGGTGGCGTCCTGTTCCGTGAAGAAGCTCATGCCCCAGTAGACCGTCCAGGCGTAGGCGGCGAGCCAGATCAGGTGGGTGAGATTGCGGTGCAGTTCTTCCCGGGGCGTCAACGGCGGGCCGACCGTCTCCTCGATCCGGCCGGACGATTCCAGCCGGGCGAGCACCCCGCCCCGCTCCAGAACCAGGTCCCGACGCAGCAGCAGCCGCCAGTACCGTTCCAGGCGGCGGTCCCGGCTCCGCCACAGCCAGCCCCAGAGCAAAGCGGCCGCCACCGCCTCCAGCACCAGTTCCGCATAGAGAAGGCGCATCCAGTACACCTCGAACTCGGGAGCATAGGCGTCCAGACCTGCAGTCCAGCCGTAGGCCCCCTGATACCAGCGCGCCGCCAAATAACCGGCGCTGTATCCCAGCAGCACCAGCACCAAGTTCCGGGATCTGAACACCGGGGTCGCAAACCGTGCCGTCATGGGAAGCTCTCTTCCGTTCCGGCTTACACCTGGGACCCGGATTCCGGCCGGAAGTGCGGCGTTTCAGGCGGCCACCGCGGCGATCCGCTCCAGCGCCTTCTCCAGATTCTCCTGGCTGGTGGCGATGGAGATACGCACGTGCCCGGGGGCGCCGAAGGCGGAACCGGGCACCAGGGCGACACCGGCCTTCTCGATCAGGAACTCGGCCAGAGCGACGTCGTCTTCGACACCGTCGAGCCTGGCGATCAGCCCTTCGACGTTGGGAAAAACGTAGAAGGTGCCGTCGGTGGGCAGGCAGTCGACACCGGGAATCCGGTTCAGCCGATCCACCACGAAATCGTGACGCCGTTTGAAATGGGTCAGCATCTCGGCGACGCACGACTGGTCCCCCTCCAGGGCGGCCCGGGCGGCGGCCTGGGAAATGGAGGTGGGGTTGGAGGTGCTCTGGGACTGGATCTTCTTCATCGCCGCGATGAGTTCCTTCGGCCCGCCGGCGTAACCGATGCGCCAACCGGTCATGGAATAGGCCTTGGAGACGCCGTTGAGCACCACGGTACGGTCGTACAGCTCGGGACAGACCTCGAGGATGTTGCAGAAGCCGTCCTCCGCCCAGACGATGTGCTCGTACATGTCGTCGCTGGCGACCACCACCTGCGGATGCTTCAACAGCACCTCGGCCAGCGCCGCCAGCTCCTCGCGGCTGTAGGCCTTGCCGGTGGGATTGGAGGGGCTGTTGAGGACGAACAGCTTGGTCCTGGGAGTGATTGCCGCTTCCAGTTGGGCCGGGGTGATCTTGAAGGCCTGATCCTGCCCGGCGGCGACGATCACCGGCCTGGCGTCGGCCAGAAGCACCATGTCGGGATAGGACACCCAGTAAGGGGCGGGAATGACGACCTCATCGCCTTCGTCCAGCAGCGCCTGGGCCAGGTTGTAAAAGCTCTGCTTGCCACCGCAGGAAACCAGGATCTGCTCCGGCCGGTATTCCAGGCCGTTGTCGCGGCGGAACTTGTGGATCACCGCCTGTTTCAAAGCAGGGATGCCGTCCACTGGCGTATACTTGGTCATTCCGGCGCGAATGGCCTCGATGGCGGCCTGTTTGATGTGCTCGGGGGTGTCGAAGTCCGGCTCGCCGGCACCGAGGCCGATGACGTCGCGTCCCTCGGCGCGCAGAGCCGCGGCCCGGGCGGTGACCGCCAGCGTCGGTGAAGGTTTGATCCGCTGAACCCTTTGGGAAAGTGCGATGGTCATAACGAGTGCCTGTTTGATTGAATGATCGTCGTTGGAGTCCGAAGAAGATGAAATCCCCTCGAATCGGTTCCCGCCGCTCGGTGTACCGCAAGGTGCTGGACCAGTCGCGGGAGCGGAACGACAACATCATACCCGATGACGGCCGGACCCTGCATCCTGCGACCGGCAAGCCCTTCAAGCTCCACAGCTCTTTCGAACCCGCCGGCGACCAGCCGGAAGCCATCCGCCGCCTGGTGGACGGCCTGCGCCACGGCGAGCTGCACCAGACCCTGCTGGGGGTGACCGGCAGCGGCAAGACCTTCACCATGGCCCACGTCATCGCCGAGATGCAACGCCCGGCCCTGATCCTGGCCCCCAACAAGACCCTGGCGGCCCAGCTCTACGGGGAGATGAAGCAGTTCTTCCCGGAAAACGCGGTGGAGTATTTCGTCTCCTACTACGACTACTACCAGCCGGAGGCCTATCTGCCGGCCTCGGACACCTACATCGAGAAGGACGCCTCCCTCAACGAGCACATCGAGCAGATGCGCCTGTCGGCCACCAAGGCGCTGTTGGAACGGCGCGACGTGGTCATCGTCGCCACGGTGTCGTCGATCTACGGCCTGGGGGAACCGGCGGCCTATTTCGAGATGGTGCTGCACCTGCGCCGCGGCGACCTCATCGACCAGCGCCGCATCCTCCGCCGCCTGGCGGAGATGCAGTACACCCGCAACGACGTGGAACTGCGCCGCGGCACCTTCCGGGTCCGCGGCGACGTCATCGACATCTTCCCCGCCGAATCGGAGCGCGAGGCCCTGCGGGTGGAGCTGTTCGACGACGAGGTGGAGCGGATGAGCCTGTTCGATCCCCTGACCGGCGAAGCCCTGGGGCCGGTGGCCCGCTACACTGTCTATCCCAAGACCCACTACGTCACCCCGCGCCAGACTCTGCTCAAGGCCGTCGAGGGCATCCGGGAGGAGTTGCGCAAGCGCCTGAAGGAACTGCGGGACCAGAACAAGCTGGTGGAAGCCCAGCGCCTGGAGCAACGTACCCGCTTCGATCTGGAGATGATCCTGGAGGTGGGCTACTGTTCCGGGATCGAAAACTACTCCCGCCATCTGTCCGGCCGCGCTCCCGGCGAGCCACC
>JALSSF010000171.1 GCA_026984375.1 Methylothermaceae bacterium
CCGCAGCGACCGACGAGACCAAAGCCGTCACCGCCCCCATGGCGGGCACGATCCTCAAGATCAACGTCGCCCCGGGAGACATGGTCAAGGCGGGAGACGTGGTGGTGTTGCTGGAAGCCATGAAGATGGAAACCGAAGTGCGCGCCAAGGAGGACGGGGTGGTACAGGCCGTCCTGGTCAAGGAAGGCGATGCGGTGGCGGTCGACGACGTCCTGGTGACCCTGGCCTAGGGAGAACGTCGCATGGATCAGCTCTACCTGTTGTGGCAAAGCACGGGAGTCGCCAACTTCAGCCCCGGGCAGGCGTTCATGATCGGTGTCGGCCTGCTGCTGCTCTATCTCGCCATCCGCAAGGGGTTCGAGCCCCTGCTGTTGCTCCCGATCGGCTTCGGCGCGATTTTAAGCAACATTCCGGTGGCCGGCATCGCCGAGGAGGGGGGCATTCTGCATTATCTTTACTACGGCATCAAAAGCGGCCTGTTTCCCCTCCTGATCTTCATGGGAGTGGGCGCCCTGACCGATTTCGCCCCCCTGCTGGCCAATCCGCGCACCCTGTTCCTGGGGGCGGCGGCCCAGTTCGGCATCTTCGGCACCCTGCTCGGCGCCATCGCCCTCAACTGGGTCCCCGGTCTGGAATTCAGCCTGAGGGACGCCGCCGCCATCGCCATCATCGGCGGCGCCGACGGCCCGACCTCCATCTACGTCGCCTCGCGTCTGGCCCCCGATCTCCTGGGCGCCATCGCCGTCGCCTCCTATTCCTACATGGCTCTGGTGCCCCTGATCCAGCCGCCGATCATGCGCATCCTGACCACACCGCAGGAACGCCGTATCGAAATGCTGCAACTGCGGCCGGTGACCCGGAGGGAAAAAATCACCTTCCCCCTGCTCCTGATCCTGCTCACCGCCCTCCTGCTGCCCTCGGCCGCGCCCCTGATCGGCATGTTCGCCCTGGGCAACCTGATGCGCGAATGCGGGGTGGTGGAACGCCTGGCCAAGACCACACAGAACGAACTGATCAACATCGTCACCATCTTTCTCGGCCTGTCGGTGGGTTCCAAGCTCAGCGCCGACAGTTTCCTGCGCCTGGAAACCCTGGGGATCCTGGGGCTGGGGGCCGTCGCCTTCGCCATGGGAACCGCCGCCGGCGTACTGATGGCCAAGGCCATGAACCGTTTCGGCCGGGTGCCGATCAATCCCCTGATCGGGGCCGCCGGGGTTTCCGCCGTGCCCATGGCGGCCCGGGTCGCCAACAAGGTGGGACTGGAGAACAATCCCCACAACTTTCTGCTGATGCACGCCATGGGACCGAACGTGGCCGGGGTCATCGGCTCGGCGGTGGCTGCCGGCATCCTGCTCACCCTGGTGCCCTGACCTTCGGGAGCTTGGCGATGCTGACGGATCTGGTCGCCATCGCCGCCGGGGGGATGAGCGGGGCCCTCCTGCGCTTCTCCCTCGCCAATGCAGTCTACCGCTGGCTGGGACGGGGGTTTCCCTATGGCACTCTGGCGGTGAATCTGTTGGGTTCCTTTCTGCTGGGCCTGTTCGCCGAGGCCCTCACCGGTCTCTGGCGTCCCCTGGTTGTGACTGGTTTCCTGGGAGCCTTCACCACGTTCTCCACCTTCTCCCTGGAAACCTTCTATCTGATCGAGCAGGGGCGTCTTCTGCGCGCCGTGGTCAATCTGACCGGCAGCATCCTTCTTGGAATAGCGGCTGCCTGGTGCGGACTCGTCACCGGGCGTTGGCTGTTCCTGGAAAAGGGATTCGCCCTGCCGGGAATCGGCTGGCCCCTGCCGCTACTCCTTCACACCCTGGCCAACGGCGTGGCTGCCTTCGTGGTCGGACTCGTGCTGGAAACCGCCTTCGAACGGCTGAAACCGTCCCTGGAATACCGGGCCACAGTCACCGTGCTGGCCATCGGCGCCACGGCCACCGTTTCCAGTCTGATTCTGTTCGCCGACCTGCTCCGGGCCGATTTCGCCTTCCACGACAGCCTGACCTTCCTGGTCGGCGTCTTTTCCGTCAATCTGCTGGTGTGCGCCGCGGCGATCTGGGGCGGATTCAGCAGCGCCCGTCACCTTTAGCCCGCTCGACCGGCCAGGTGATGATGTCGTGGAGGTCGAGACGCCGTTGCAACTTGTCGATGGCCTGCAGCACTTTCTCCTCTTCGGCGAAGAACTCGACGATCACCGGCAGCCTGAGGGACAGCGCCAGCAGGGAGGCGGTGTGCACGTCGCGTCCACCACCGGTCCCGGCGATGGCGCGGAACGCGTGCACGTTGGCGATGCCTTCCTCGTCGTGGACGATACGCAGCACCTCGTCAAGATGATCGTGCCCCTCCAGGGTATAGACCCGGGCGATCCGCATCGGCTTGTCCGTCATAACCGTTCACCTGGCTGAGGCTGGTTGAGTCTCATCTCGCCCACCGACCCACACGGATGTGGGGCGAGGACAGGAAGGCGGCGACAATGGGAGACAGGTTGGATGAACTTCAGCTCTTGGCCACGGTTCAGGATCACGGGATAATTGGTTTTCCCTTTGCCGGGTCCCAGCGATATTCCAGGGGGCAGGTAAATAAAATAGCTGTCTGGGAGTCTGGCCGAGATTCCCTTGAACAAAGTAAAAAAGGGGAAATTTGGATCGTTTATCTGACTATTGCTTCTAATCATTTGCACCTGTTCTCCTTTATCCCTGACAAGATCGTAGGGGACGATTTCCAGAAGAACGAGTCTCTTGTTTCCGGAAATGAAATCGGGTGGTGAATTGAGGGGCCAAACCAAGGAAATTTTTGTGTCAACAGGCAATTTTCTGATGAGTTTCCGGGGGTAATAGAAACAGAAGTTGTCCCCCTTCCAGCAGGTTCCGCCGGTTATTTTCACGATACCCCATGCGTCATCGTTTTCAAGTGTGACGTCCACCCATTTCTTCCGCCAGTAGAACGGTGCCTTGAGCCTGAATTCAACACGGTGGACCGTTTCCGCTTTATAGGGCGCAATGTCTTCGTTCTTGAGCGCATCCACTACGGCTTTTGTCCAGTTTCTAAACCATTTTCTGGGGCTGTCTATCCAGGCTATAAGCAGAGGGACCGATAGGGGGTGATCACCATGCGTTTTTCGTGGATCGTTGTTGGAGCTGCCGGAGAGCAGCCATAACGCTCCCAGGGCGATGCCGGCCCCCATGCCGATCCCAGGAGGCGGAGAGATCGCCCCGCTCGAGAGGAGACCAAGCTCGGTCGATGCCAGCCATGGATGGGAAGCATCTATTTTGTCGATGTCCGGTAGGTTGAGTTTGTAGTAAAAGCCCGGCTCATGGTCCATGGACTTTGCCAGGTCCTCCCCTGGGGGAATGTCCTTTACCGGCGCTATCTTGGGGTTGTCAACGATGCCGCTGGCCATGAGTACGTTCATGGCCAAGGAATAGTTTGGATCGCTCCGGTACGAAGCGGTATTTGGTTCCTTGTACCGGAAGTCGGTGGCGCAGCCACCCAGTAACAGCACAACGAGCATCAATGACCTCATGGATACAGCTCCTTAGTTGCCTGTGAGCGGATATCGTGTATGGTCAACGGCTCCATGGGGCTGCGGGTCCTGTCCGTATAGACCCGGGCGATCCGCATCGGCTTGTCCGTCATAACCGTTCACCTCCGTAAATTCCCAACCAGATACCCAGCACGCACACCGCCGCGTTCACCAGAAACACGGCCAGCAAAAAATGGCCGTGCGACTTGGGATCCACGCCCGCTTCGAAAAAAAACAACGCCAGATAGAGGGTGGAAAGGGTTACGAACACCCCCAGAACGCCGAGGGTCAACACGGCACGGAGCAGATGGGAGGCCAGGTTCCACTCCAGCAGCAACGCCAACAGAAACCCCACCAGGGCGGCTCCGAAAAAGTTGGTCACCAGCAGAGCGTAGGGGACTACGAGGCCACGCCAGTAGGCCACCCCGCGGCCATAATAGAACAACGCCCGGCCACACAGCAGCCCAGCGAACACGGCTACCAGCCCGAAAGCGGCGCTGATACCAGCGTTGGCAAGCGCCGCGGGCAAGCGTCCCTGTTGGAGCAGATACAGCGTTTCCACCGAGAAGGTGGAAAAGGTGGTGAACGAGCCGAACACGCCCACCAGCACACCGGCGCGGAACGGAACCGCCACGGTCACCTGTTCCACGACCAGGGCCTCAGTCATCAGACCGATGAGAAAAGAGCCCAGCAGATTCACCGCCAGGGTTCCGTAGGGAAAATCGTGCCCCAGCCAGCCATAGACCCCACTGGAGACCAAATGACGCAGCAGGGCGCCCGCCGCCCCCCCCACGGCGATGGCTAGAATCTGGTTCAGCGGCGACCTCACCACAGGCGCACCGCCACCGTCGCCGCCATTCCCGGAACCAGCCCCGGCGCCTGGGTGAGATCGGCCTCCGCACGCCGCTTGCCTTCGGAAATCACCGCCGACAGACGGGACAGGCGGGCGGAAAACACCTTGCCGGGCAGGGCCTGAAACCGGACGCTCAAGGGATCGCCGAGACGGAGATAGGGCGCGATGCGCTGGGGCACCTCGACCACCAGCCGCAGGCGATCGACCCGCACCAGCTCCACGATCCCGTCGGCGGGCGTCAGCAGCGCCCCGGTATGGACCAGACGGCGACTGACGATTCCATCGAAGGGCGCTCGGATACGGGAAAAAGCCAGTCGGGTCTGGCTGTTTTCCAACCGTGCCTGTGCCACTTCCACCTCGGCTTGGCGCACGGCCACCTCGGCGATTGCCGCCGCCAACTGGTCATCGGCCTGGTCCACTTCCTCGGCGGTAACGGTTCCGCGGTGTTCCCGGGCCAGACGGTGAAGCCGGGCGGCGATGCGCGCCTTGTAGCTCCGAACCACCTCGGCCTGTTCCAGGCGCGCTTTGGCCCGTGACAGGCCGGCCCGGGCCATCCGGACCTCGGTATCGAGTTCGGGAACGTCCACTTCGGCAATGACCGCCCCCGCCCGGACCCGGTCGCCGAGATCGACCCGGATGTGCTTGAGATAACCTTCCACCCGCGCCGGCAGAACGACCCGTTCGAAAGGCTCCAGGCGCCCCGCTAGATTGACCACCTGACGCTCCACGTTGGCACGAAGGTAGTCCGGCGGCAGGACGACGGTATCGGCGCGGGAGGATCCCACCGCCAGCAGCGCCACGATCATCCACTGCATCTTGACCGCCATCAGTTCAATGTATCGGAACCGTCTTTTTGTGGTCAAGCTAAAACCACTCGACAGCCGGTAAAACGACGAGCCGTTGCCAACTACCGCTTCGGGAAGGCATCATGGACGGAGAGCTGCATCACCCTTTTTCATTCCGGGAGGACTGTCCATGCAAGCCTGGTTCAAACCGCTCCAGTCGCTGGTCGCCATGCTCTTTACCTGGATCGTGGGCAGCCTGGTGGCCGGGAGCGACACCTTCGCCACCACCTCGCTGACACACGGTTTGTCGCTGGCCGATCTGGCCCGCTTTCTCACGCAACTCGTGACCTTGGTGTTATTGTTCGTCCTGGCAGGTCAGGTGCAGGCGGCCCTGCCGGAAAACGGGCGCATCGCCTCCTTCCTGCGTGCCATCCTGTCGCCTTTGGCCACCCTCGTCATTCTTCTGCTGGCTCAAAATCTGGTCCTCGATCTGGCGGAACCGTTTCTGGGCCTGACCGGGGAACGGATGCTGGTGCTGCTGTTCTGGCTGGCCGTTCTCGCCAGCGCCGGCTGGCTGGTCTGGACCAGCTACAACCATGCCCCGGAGCTGGTAGCCGGTCTTTTGGCCCTGGGAGGCAAGCTGGAAAACTGGCCCCGCAGGCTGCACACCTGCCCGGCCTGCGGCGCCCATCTGCGGGACCGGGGACGTTTTTGCGGTTATTGCGGGACCGAGCTGACAACGCCACCGCAAGTTCCTGCGGCTAAAGACTGATTTCGACAAACCCCAGGGGTGGGGTTAAAATTAGGGTTCGAAAGAATCCTTACGGAAGCAAGGGGGAGAACATCATGTTCCTGAAACACAAACAAGACGGGCACCTGGTCGAGGTTCTAAGCATCAACGACCTCGTCAATCCGCTGCACAGGGAAATCGTCGGCCGCCTGCACTATGGCGAGGAACCCGGTGACCCGGAAAAATTCACCAAGTCCGATTTGATCTTTCCGTCCGGCGAGGAATTGCCGCGTTGCTGGACCGATGTCCACTACCGTGACGAGGAACTGTTCAAGCGCCTCAAGATCTCTGTCTGACTGACCGTTCCCGGGCCGCGCCTGCCTTCAAAGGCTGAAGGCAGGCTTTTCGCGGGTCGCTCAATATTCCACGTTCTTGTCGCATTCGGCCAGTGCCCGAATGAAATCGCCCATCTCCTTGATTTCGGCGTTGGCGATCATGTTTTCCGGATCCACCCCCCGGGCCAGGGCACAGCCCTTGCAGGCCCAGATGGGAATCCCCATCTCGATCACCGCCGCCAGCACTTCCCTGAGCGCCTTGACGTTGACGCCCTGGATGTGATCGGCCGCCCCCGGCCGCACCAGCGCGGTCGCCTCGTCCCACAAAAACAGGA
Organism: Methylothermaceae bacterium; assembly: GCA_026984375.1. GTDB lineage: Bacteria > Pseudomonadota > Gammaproteobacteria > Methylococcales > Methylothermaceae > Methylohalobius. The sequence continues at coordinate 6,553 of JALSSF010000171.1, forward strand.
TCGGGTCGTGCCCCTGCTCCTTGGCCGTCTTGGCGGCGATGTAAGGCAGGGTCGCCAGGGTCGGATTGTCGGTGCCGTGTTTCGCGGAAATCAGGATCTTTGCCATCTTCGCCTCCTTAAGGTCGTTTTCTCAGCTAATCTGGTGATCGATCGAAAAAAAACAAGCCGGGCTTCGAGCCCGGCCGAGCTTGGGGAGAATGGCGACTCAAAAATCCAACGGAATGTTGGCGCTGCCCAGCACGTTGAGGGGCAGCTTCAAATAGCGTTTGCCGTTGCTTTCGGGGGGCGGCATGTGACCGGCGCGGATATTGACCTGCAGCGACGGCAGAATGTATTGCGGTGCCGGCAGCACCCGGTCGATGCCGTCACGGATCTTGACGAACTGTTCCTCACTGGTGCCGTCGTGCACCAGAGGATTGCGCTCCCGTTCCTCCTTCACCGTCGTCACGTAGCGCGGTTCCGGGGCATTGGGGCGGTAGTCGTGGCACATGTAGAGTTTGGTGTCCTCCGGCAGGGCGAGGATCTTGTCGCGGATGGAGCGGTACAGGGCTCTGGCACTGCCGTTGGGAAAATCACACCGGGCGGTGCCGTAGTCGGGCATGAACACCGTGTCCCCCACGAAGGCGCATTCCTCGTTGACCACGTAGGTGACGCAAGCCGGAGTGTGGCCGGGCGTGTGCATCACCCGCACCGGCACCCGGCCGATGGTGAAGGTTTCACCATCGGTGAACAAATGATCGAACTCGCGCCCGTCACCGGAAACGTCGTCGAGGTTGTACAACGCCCGGAAGAACTGCTGGACTTCCCTGACGTGCTCGCCGATGGCGATCTTGCCGCCCAGCCTGCCCTTCAAATAGGCCGCGGCACTCAGATGATCGGCATGGGCGTGGGTTTCCAGAATCCACTGCACCGTCAGCCCGTGGCGCTCGACGTAGTCGACGATGCGATCGGCGAACTCCGTGCCGATCCGTCCGGCGTTGTAGGCGAAATCCAAGCACGAGTCGATGATGGCGCACTGCTTGGTTTCCGAACAGGACACCACGTAGCTGAAGGTGTCGGAAGGCTCGTGGAAGAACGGTTGGACGACCGGTGAAGTCATGGCGGATTCTCCTTGTGTTGCGGTTTTCGGAAAAAACTTCGCTGACTGGAGGATTGTAAGGAAAATTCGCCATTATTTCAAAAATGAATATTCATATGACTCATATTTGTCATTGCGATTCGATATAAGGGAATCCAAATAGAAAGGCCCTGCCGAAGCAGGGCCCGATAACGTGAAAGGGATACGATCAGAACTCCTCACCGGCCGGCATGGCGGGCGTTTTCTCCTCCTTGGGAATCTCCGCCACCATGGCCTCGGTGGTCAACAGCAGACCGGCTACGGAAGCGGCGTTCTGCAGCGCCGAACGGGTGACCTTGGTGGGATCGAGAATCCCCATCTCGATCATGTCGCCGTATTCGCCGGTGGCGGCGTTGTAACCGAAGTTGCCGCTGCCCTCCTTGACCTTGTTGACCACCACCGAAGGCTCCTCGCCGGCATTACGGACGATCTGGCGCAGCGGTTCCTCGATCGCCCGCCGCAGGATCTGAATGCCCACCGTCTGGTCGTGGTTCTTGCCCTGGAGATCCTGCAACGTGGCCTGGGCACGGATCAGAGCCACACCGCCGCCGGGGACGATGCCTTCCTCCACCGCAGCACGGGTGGCGTGCAAGGCGTCCTCGACCCTGGCCTTCTTCTCCTTCATCTCCACCTCGGTGGCGGCACCCACCTTGATCACCGCCACACCACCGGCCAGCTTGGCCAGCCGCTCCTGCAGCTTCTCACGATCGTAGTCGGAGGTGGCATCTTCGATTTCCCGGCGCAACTGCTGAATCCGCCCTTCGATGGCCTCCTTGCTGCCGGCCCCGTCGACGATGGTGGTGTTCTCCTTGTCCACCCGGACCTTGCGGGCCCGACCCAGATCGGCCAGTTCGGCTTTTTCCAGGGTCAGCCCCACTTCCTCGGAAATGACCTTGCCGCCGGTGAGGATGGCGATGTCCTGCAGCATGGCCTTGCGCCGGTCACCGAAACCGGGCGCCTTCACCGCGCAGGCCTTGAGGATACCGCGCATGTTGTTGACCACCAGGGTGGCCAGGGCTTCGCCCTCCACGTCCTCGGCAATCAGCAGCAGCGGCTTGCCGGACTTGGCCACTTTTTCCAGAACGGGCAGCAGATCGCGGATGCTGGAGATCTTCTTGTCATGGATCAGGATGTAAGGATCCTCCAGCTCGACGGTCATGGTTTCCTGATTGGTGATGAAATAGGGCGACAGGTAGCCGCGGTCGAACTGCATCCCTTCGACCACGTCCAGTTCGTTCTCCAGACCGGAGCCTTCCTCGACCGTGATCACCCCTTCCTTGCCCACCTTGTCCATCGCCTCGGCGATGATCTTGCCGATCTCCTCGTCGTTGTTGGCCGAGATCGTGCCCACCTGGGCGATGGACTTGCTGTCGGTGCAGGGCTTGGAAA
>JALSSF010000172.1 GCA_026984375.1 Methylothermaceae bacterium
TACAGCTGACCTTTCTCGAGCGCCGCGCGTGTTGGTTCGATGCCCGGGCGGGGGATGCGCGGATCGTGGAGGGTCACGGCGACCTGCGCCCGGATCACATTTGTTTCGAGCGCCCCTGGCCTTTCATCATCGATTGTCTCGAGTTCAACCGGGCGTTCCGCGTTCTCGACAGCGCGGATGAAACCGCCTATCTGGCGATGGAATGTGCCTTTCTCGGTTACCCGGAGGTGGGGGGCGAGTTTCTGTCACTTTATGACCGTTACAGCGGCGACGAATTACCGCCGCCGCTGCGCTGGTTCTACATGACGTACCGCGCCACCCTGCGGGGCCGGTTGGCTCTGGCCCGTCTCCGGGAACTGCCGCCGGACCGCATGTTTCATTGGTACCAGCGGGGCCGGCGTTATCTGACCTTGGCCGCCGGCTACGCCCGGCGTCTGGGCGTCAGCTAGCCATGGCTTTGATCTTCTCCAGCATGGCCTGGGCGTGGCCTTCCGGCTTGACGCCGTATTCGGCGTAGACGATGTTGCCGTCCTTGTCGATGATGAAGGTGGAACGGACGATGCCCATCTTCTTGACCCCGGCCTTTTCCTTTTCCTGCCAGACGCCGTACTTCTCGCACAGGCTGCCGTCGGTGTCGGCCAGCAGGTCCACCTTGAGGCCGTACTTGGTGATGAAGGCCCGATGCATGTCGCAGGGGTCCTTGCTGACACCCAGAACGACGGTGTCGTAGCGGGCGAATTCGTCCGCCAGTCGGGTGAACTCGTTGGCTTCGATGGTGCATCCGGGGGTGTCGTCTTTGGGGTAGAAGTACAGTACCACGTTTTTCTTGCCCCGGAAGTCGGTCAGGTTGACCGGTTCGCCGTCCTGATTGGGAACGGTGAAGTCGGGTGCCGGTTGGTTGGCTTGTAACAGCATGACGGTTCTCCTCATGTGGTTAGTGGGAAGGGGGATGAAGCGCCGAGATCCGCCCCTGCTCGGCCAGCCACACGGTATCGGTCAGATCGAGGAAGATACCGTGTTCCAGTACGCCCGGCAGGTCGTTGATGCGCCGGTTCAGGGCGGCGGCGTCCAGACTGGGGTCGAAGCGGCAGTCGAGCACCATGCCGCCGGCGGAAGTGACGGCCACGCCGGCCGGTCCCTGGCGCAACGCCACCTGGGCGCCCAGTTCCTCCAGCCGGGCTTTGACCGCCATCCAGGCGAACGGCCACACTTCCACGGGGATGGGAAAACGTTCGCCCAGACGGGAGACCCGCTTGGAGGCGTCGACCAGGACCCAGAAACGCCCGCTGGCCCTGGCCAGCAGCTTTTCCCGGACCAGATCCTGGCCCCTGCCCTTGAGCAGGGTCAGATCCGGCGTGACCTCGTCTGCTCCGTCCACGTACAGGTCCAGCCGGTCGATTTGCTCCAGGGCCACCTGGGGCAGTCCCGCCCGGCGGGCCTTGATGGTGCTGATGGGGGAACTGGCGACGGTAGTGATTTTCAGGCCCTCGTCACGGTGGCGCCGCGCCAGGGCCTCGATGAAACAATCGGCGGTGGAGCCGGTGCCGAGACCGACGATCATCCCGTCCTCGACCTGTCGGGCCGCGTGTTCGGCGACCAGCGCTTTGTCGTTCATGGGGGGTCACCTGTGCTGCCGATGGGGTATTGTTGAGTATGATACTGGGAAATAGCGACGTCAACCCATCAGGCTCAATATCTATCCGCTTGTTCTCTCGGGGTCCGGCACCAAACGCAACGCCCAGACGGTGAGCGGCCGGCGCCAGTCCCCGGTGATCAGCAGGAAGACCCGGCGCACCGGGTCGTAGGTCATCATGTAGTTCATGGTGTCGGCGATGGGAAGATCGGCGCTGGGAAGACGTCGATAGCGGTTGGTGGCCACGTCGTACAGACAAGCGACCCGTCCTTGTCTTCGGGGGTCCCGGGGCAGGAGGAGGAACTGACCCAGGTGGGGGGAGAAAGCGACCGGGAACGCCTCGTCGGCGGGGCAGGGATCCCCTGTGGGATCACGCCGCTCCCAGCGGCCCGGCCTGCCGGGCAGGAGATCGGGTCGATACAGCCAGACCGAATCGGTCTTGCCGCCGAAGACCGCGAAAACATGGTGAATGCGGTCGTATTCCAAGTTGTAGTGGATGGTGTGATGGGATTCCCGGGTGGCCAGGCGCCAGCGCTTGCGCTCCGGCCCCAGTTCGTAGATGCCGTGTTTGTAGAGAACGATCGTGTCCCGTAACGAATCGTAAGCCGTGGCGCCGGCGAAGTTGGACGGATAAGGCTCACCGTCGTTGGGCAGGATCGACCAGGTTCGGCTGGCCAAGTGATAGATCCAGGTCGGATGAATCCTGGCCTGGGGAGCGATCCGATGAGCTTCGTAGTTGTGGTCGGGACGGGCGGTGAGGATCAGAGCGTCCAGGCGGGGATCGTAGACCAGGTTGTCGAACACGTGCATGGCCCAGGGGAGGAGTGCGCCCTCGCCGGCAATGGCCCGTCCCAGCCCGTCGGCCCGGTAGCTCGATTTGGCGGCGGGGGGATAATGGGTGGTCCAGCGCAGGGTGGCCAGGTCGAATTCATGAACGCTGTTGTCCCAGTCGTGGTTGTGGGTGTCGGAACCGAAGACGTACAGCTTGTCGCGTCCGGGATCGATCACCGCACTTCCGTGTCCCTGGCGGGTCCAGCGGAGAAAGCGGGCGGTATGGATTTTCTTCCAGCGGTTGTTCGGCAGGTCCGCGAAAATCCGCTCCGGATCGGTCCACAGGTCGAATTCGGTGGCGGCTTGCCAGGCCCCGAACCCTAGGGCGGTGGCGAAGGCGAGAATGAGGACCCGTTTGACCGTTCTCTTCATGGCCCTATCCGCTCAACCGTTCGGTCAACGATTCACCCCGGTCGATCGCGGCGATGACCGCGGCGAGAAAAGGAGCGATGTCGAGAATCTCCAGTTTGGCTTTGACTGCCGGGTTGTCGATGCGCCAGGGAGTGACGCCGTTGCAGATCACGATCCGGTCCAGGGCCGGGTCGGCCAGGTGTTCGTTGGCGGCGGAATGAAACACCCCGTGGGCGGCGACGGCCATGACGGTTCTGGCCCCGGCGGCACGGCAGACGCGGGCGGCGTGAATCAGAGTCCTCCCGGTGACGATCAGATCGTCGACGATCAGCACCGTGGCATCGGTGACCCGGCCGACCAGCCGCCCGTGAAACAGCTCGCCGCCGCTGCGCAGTTTCTCCACGAAAGCGGTGTCGATCGCCCGGCCCAGTCGCCTTTCCAGCCGTCGGCGAAAGTCCTGGGCCCGTTTGTAGCCGCCGGTGTCGGGGGAGACGACCGCGATTGCTCCCGCCCCATCCAGCCGGGACGCCAGCGCGGGAACCTGGACGGCCGCCGCTTCCAGGTGTTCGGTGACGCAGCGGAAGGCGTTCTGGTAGGCCGCCGGGTTGTGCACTTCCAGGGTCACGACGCGGTCGGTGCCCACCGATTCGAGCATGGTGGCCAGGTAACGCAGACTCACCGGATCCCGCGGTTTGGTGCGGCGGTCCTTGCGGGCGTAGGCAAGGTAGGGCAGCACCAGGTTGATCTCATGCGCCGAGGCGTCGCGCAAGGCGCCGGCGAACATGAGCAGACGCATCAATTTGTCGTTGACCCCCAACTGGGGATCGCCGTACAGGGAGGCGAGCACGAACACTCGACGGTTCCGCACGCTCTGCAGAGGGCGGATCTTGAATTCCCCGTCCTCGAAGGGGCGTTCTTCATGGTCGGCGAGGCCGGTTCCCAGCCGGGCGGCGACGGCGGTCCCCAGATCCCGGGTGCCGGCAAGGGCGAACAGCAGCGGTGCGGTCATGGTCGCTACCTCGAAGCGGAAGTTCGAATCATTGTGGGACATCCGGGCGCCGGCGGCAACGGTGGTCACCGATCGGCTTTTCCGGATCCCTCAAGAAGCGGGACAGTAAGTTTCGCCGCCTGCGGCTACCGCGAGAAGGGCGGCGAGGTGCTATGCTTTAGGAAAAGCGCGTCCGCTCGCCGGAGTCCGCCATGCAATACACCTGCACCGGTTTTTCCCAGCTCCACATCGACGTGGCCCGCTTCGCCACCGATGATTTCAATCCTTTCCACGACCCCCACAAATGGCGGCGGCTGCGGGACAATCCGTTTCAGGGTCCCATCGTGCTGGGTTTCCAGACCGTGACCTGGCTGGCCGAGCGGATGGCGGAATTCCGCCGCCGGCAGGACGATCCGGAACGGCTGGAGGAGTTGCCTTTCCTCAACTACCAGTTACAGTTCGCCGCCGCCCTGAAACCCGGGCAGGCCTTCCGGCTCCTCGTCAAACCGTCGCGCTACGATGCGGAAAAGGGCGTACTCGCCAACCGGGTGCTGCTCAAAGGCCCGGACGGTCTGTTGTCCATGGGCCAGTGGAGCCGCTCCCGGACGGCGCTCCTGGAAGCGGATCCCAGTGTGCCGGGGGGTCTTCGCTGCCATCCGGACCGCAGCGATCTTCCCGGTGGCTGGTTCCTGAAGCGCAAGTTCATGATGACCGCCAATGGGAAAAACTTTCTGCTCGGCTGTCGCGTGGAACCGTCGTGCTATTTCGACGAACTGGAAGACCGGGTCCGGTTCCCGCTCCTGTTTCCGGTCAGTTACGTCTCCTGCGCTCTGCTGGAACGGGCCTGGAAACGCCGTCACGACTTCGAGGCCGAGCCCATGGTGTACACCCGCCACGAGGTGAGCCTCGACCTCCGCGTGGCGGAGGGCATCCGCAGCAACGACCGGCTCCATCTCCTGGTCCGGCCCGAGCGGGAATCGGCGGACGAGCACCGTTTCCTGTGTCTGGGGCGGATCGAGGACAGCCCGTTGTTCACGGCGCGGATCTCCCTGGTGCCGCTGGCCCGGATCGTCGCGGCGTTGCGCCGCTGAAGTCGCCGTTCTGGTAAAATTCAGGGATTTTTACACTGACGGATGGACATTCATGAGCGTACGTACCCGTTTCGCGCCGAGCCCGACCGGCTATCTTCACATCGGCGGGGCTCGTACCGCCCTGTTCAACTGGCTGTATGCGCGCAAACACGGCGGCAGCTTCATTTTGCGCATCGAGGACACCGACCGGGAACGTTCCACCCGGGAATCGGTGAACGCCATTCTGGAGGGTATGGCGTGGCTGGGCCTGGATTACGACGAAGGTCCGCATTTTCAGAGTGAACGCTTCGAGCGTTACCGGGAGGTGATCCACCGTCTGCTGGAGGAAGGGAAGGCCTATTACTGTTACTGCACCCGGGAAGAGCTGGAGGCGATGCGGGCCGAACAGATGGCGCGCAAACAGAAGCCGCGTTACGACGGCCGCTGCCGCGACCGCCGCGAGCCCCGCCCCGGCGTCGAACCGGTGGTCCGTTTCAAGAACCCCCTCGAGGGCGAGGTGGTCGTCGATGACCTGGTACGGGGGCGGGTGGTGTTTCGCAACGAGGAGCTGGACGATTTGATCATCGCCCGTTCCGACGGCACTCCGACTTACAACCTGACCGTGGTGGTGGACGATCTGGACATGGGGGTCACCCACGTGATCCGGGGTGACGATCATCTCAACAACACTCCGAGGCAGATCAACATCCTGCGCGCCCTGGGGGCCGAGCCGCCCCGTTACGCCCATGTGCCGATGATCCTGGGAGAGGACGGCTCCCGGCTTTCCAAACGGCACGGAGCCGTGAGCGTGCTGGAATACCGCGATCAGGGCTATCTGCCGGAGGCGCTGCTCAATTACCTGGTCCGCCTGGGCTGGGCCTATGGGGACAAGGAGATCTTTTCCATCGACGAGATGATCGAGCTGTTCGACATCCGGGATGTCAACAAATCCGCCTCCACCTTCAATCCCGCCAAACTGCTGTGGCTCAACCACCATTACATCATGCACTCGGACCCGTTGCACGTGGCCCATCACTTGCGCTGGCACCTGGGACGCCTGGGTATCGATCCCGCCGAAGGCGGCCCCGATCCGGTGGACGTGGTCCTGGCCCAGCGGGAACGCTGCAAGACCTTGCGGGAAATGGCGCAGGGCAGCGCCTTTTTCTACCGGGATTTCGAGCACTACGACGAAAAGGCCGTCAAGCATCTGAAACCCCAGGCCCTGGAGGCCCTGAAGCGACTGTACCAACGTCTCCGGGACCTGGAGGACTGGGAACCGGAACCCCTGCACCGGGTGGTGGTGGAAACCGCCGAGGAACTGGGGTTGAAACTGGGCAAGGTGGCCCAACCGCTGCGGGTCGCCCTGGCCGGTTGCGCCGTTTCCCCGCCGATCGACGTCACCCTCCACCTCCTGGGGAAGGAGAAATCGCTGGCGCGCGTTCGCCGGGCGATCGCCTACATCGAAAAAAAAGCGGATCAGGACTAGACAAGTGAATTCGGTGCCAATATAATGATCGTCTCTTTCGCGGGGCCATAGCTCAGCTGGGAGAGCGCTACAATGGCATTGTAGAGGTCGCCGGTTCGATCCCGGCTGGCTCCACCAAAGGTCAGAATTCGTCCCCATCGTCTAGCTGGCCTAGGACACAGCCCTTTCAAGGCTGCGACACGGGTTCGAATCCCGTTGGGGACGCCAATACAGCCCGCTTCGAGCGGGCTTTCTTTTTGCCCGGCGCTATCGTCCGAGCAGGGCGCGCGCCTGTTGGTCGGCGTGGTAGGAGGAACGCACCAGCGGGCCGGCCGCCACTTGGCGGAAGCCGAGGTCGCGGGCGATCCGTGCCAACTGGGCGAACTCCGCCGGCGGCACGTATCGTCGGACCGGCAGATGGTCCCGGCTGGGTTGGAGGTACTGTCCCAGGGTCACCATGTCGACCTGGTGGCGACGCAGATCCTCCAGCACCTGGACGATTTCGTCCCGGCTTTCCCCCAGCCCCAGCATCAATCCCGACTTGGTGGCCACCCGGGGAAGGATCTCCTTGACGCGCCGCAGCAGTTCGAGGGAACCGCGATAGTCGGCACCCGGCCGGGCCTGGCGATAGAGCCGGGGCACGGTTTCCAGGTTGTGGTTGAACACTTCCGGTGGCTGTTGGGCCAGGATTTCCAGGGCTTTTTCTTCCCGGCGGCGGAAATCCGGGGTCAGAATTTCGATGAGGGTGTCCGGGGAGGTGGTGCGAATGGCGGCGATACAGCGGGCGAACTGAGCGGCGCCACCGTCGCGGAGATCGTCGCGGTTGACCGAGGTGATGACCACGTAGCGCAGACCCAGTTCGGCGACCGCCTGGGCCAGCCGCTCCGGTTCCTCCGGGTCGGGGGGCAGGGGGCGTCCGTGGGCGACGTCACAGAAGGGGCAGCGCCGGGTGCACAGGTCGCCCAGGATCATGAACGTGGCGGTACCGTGACTGAAGCATTCCCCCAGATTGGGACAGGCCGCTTCCTCGCAGACGCTGGCCAGGCGGTGCTGTCTCAGCAGGCGCTTGACCCGCACCACGTTGGCGTCGCTGTGCAGGCGGACCCGCAGCCACTCCGGTTTGCGCAGGGGACGTTCCGTGGGTTCGACCTTGACGGGAATGCGGGCCAGTTTGGCGGCACCCCGTTGGTGGGTGGTCGGCGAGGTGCGCGACGGCGCCCGCAGATCTTCAGGCTGATTGCTCACGGTCGATGCTCTGTTCCGGTAATTGACGATGACAGGCGGCGATACGGTCGTAACCCAGCTGGGCCATCAGGCAGCCGAGCAGGGGAACGGCCGCTTCATGGGGGCGGACGTCGGCTCCCAGATCCGCCAGCCGGGTCATGGGCATGCCGGAAAAGCCGCAGGGGTCGATGGCGGCGAAGGGGGACAGATCCCCGTCGACGTTGAGGCTGAGGCCGTGATAGCTGCACAGCCGGCGCACCCGAATTCCCACGGAGGCGATTTTAGCACGTTCCACGTAGACCCCTGGGGCGTCGGGACGTGCTTCGGCCCGGATGCCGTACTGGCGCAGCAACTCGATGACCGATCGCTCGAGGGCGGTGACCAGGCCGCGGACACTCAGCGGGCGGCGCGCCAGATCGAGCAGGGGATAGACGACCAGCTGTCCCGGGCCGTGATAGGTGGTCAGTCCGCCGCGGTCGCACCGGATCAGGGGGATGCCGTCGATGGAATCCCGGTCGGGGCGGCCGCGGACCCCGGTGGTGTAGACGGGTTCGTGCTCCAGCAGCCAGATCTCGTCGGCGGATTCGGCGGTGCGGTTGGCGGTGAAACGCTGCATGGCGTGCCAGACCGGCAGATAGGGGCGGCGTCCCAGCCAGCGGACGATCACCGCGGTCACAGCACCATGACCAGTTCGGGGAGCGCGCGAAGGTCGGCGTACAAGGCTTCCAGTTGGGCCCGGTCGCGCGCCCGGATGGTGACGGTGACCGCCTGATATTTGCCCCCGTGACTGCGGCGGCAGCGCACGGCGTTTTCCCGCAGGTCGCCCGCGTGGCGGCGGACGACGGTGACCACCGCCAGTTCGAAGTCTTCGGTGGCCGGCCCGAAGGCCTTGACCGGCCAGTCGCAGGGGAATTCCACGATTTCCCGGTTCATCGTTCCCGGCGGAAAGCCTGTTTGTAGTCCTGAAAACGCCGGTAGAGGCGCTGCCACAGCGGCCCCGGCCGGCCGTCGCCCACCGGCTTTCCATCCAGTTCGATCACCGGCACCAGTTCCCGGGTCGAGCTGGTGAGCCAGATTTCCCCGGCGTGCGCCAGTTCTCCGGCGTACAGGTCGCGCTCCTGAAAGGGAAGATTTTCCGCCCGGGCCAGTTCGAGAACAAAATCCCGGGTGATCCCCGGGAGCAGATGGCGGCTTTTGGGCGGCGTCACCAGGACTCCGTCGATGACCGCGAAGACGTTGCTGGCCGCCCCTTCGGTCACCTTGCCGTCGCGGATCAGGATCACTTCGTGACAGTCCCGCTCGAGGGCTTCCTGGCGCAGCAGGACGTTGGCCAGCAGGGTGATCGCCTTGATGTGGCACCATTGCCAGCGGATGTCCTCGTGGGTGAGGACCCGGGCCGGTCGGGGAGGGCCGGCGTCCATGGGCGTGGCCCAGGCGACCACGGTCGGCCGTGGCCGGCTCGGAAAGGTGTGATCCCGTCTGGGGGCCACCCCCCGGGTGACCTGCAGATAGACCGACTGGTCGCCGTCGCCCTGAAGCAATTCCCGGAGGACGGTGCGCCACTGGGAGTGGGTCAGGGGCGGATCCAGGCGGATGGCGCGCAGACTGTGGTCCAGGCGCTGCAGATGTTGGTCGAGACGGAAAAGCCGTCCCCCGTAAGCCGGAATGACTTCGTAGACCCCGTCGCCGAACAGAAAGCCGCGGTCGAGCACCGAGATCTTGGCCCGGCCGAGGGGCATGAATTCGCCGTTGAGGTAGGCGATCGCTTCACTCACCTTTGCCACTCCTCCACTGGTCGATCAGCAGCCAACCCTCGTCCAGGAGGCGCCGGATCCAATTGCCGGTATCGATCTTTTTGAGGGCGATGAGGGGATGGCGGCCGATGACCGCGTCGTTCATCGTCACGGTGAGACTGCCCAGTTCCTGTCCCCGTTCCACGGGGGCGACGATCTGTGGGGCGATCTGGATTTCGCTGTTCAATTGCTTCTCCTGGCCTCTGGGCACGGTCACGTACACGGGGCTGGCGAGGCCCACCGGAACCGTTTCGGCGTTCCCCTTGTAAACGCGGACTTCCCGGAGCGGTTTGTCGGCATCGAACAGTTTTTTGGTGACGTAAAAACGGAATCCGTAATTGAGCAGGGCCTGGGAAGCGCTGGCCCGGGTGTTTTCACTGGCGGTCCCGAGGACGACGGAGATCAGGCGCATGCCGTTGCGCTCGGCGGAAGCGACCAGACAGTAGCCGGCCTCCTCGGTATGCCCGGTTTTGACCCCGTCGACGCTGGAATCGCGCCACAGCAGCAGATTGCGGTTGCGCTGGGTGATGCCGTTGTAAGTGAATTCCTTGATCTTGAACCAGGCGTAGTACCGGGGGAATTCCGCGATCAGCGCCCGGGTCAGAAGCGCCAGATCGTGGGCCGTGGTGTAGTGTTCCGGGTCCGGCAGGCCGGTGCTATTGGTATAGTGGGTGTTCGTCAGGCCGAGCCGGCGGGCGTGCTGGTTCATCAGTTCGGCGAAGGTGCGCTCGTCGCCGGCGATGTGTTCCGCCAGGGCGATGCTGGCGTCGTTGCCGGACTGAACGATGACCCCCTTGAGCAGATCCGCCACCGACACCTGTTTGCCGACCTCGATGAACATCCGCGATCCGGGGGCCCGCCAGGCTTTCTCGCTGACGGTGACCCGGTCGTCCAAATGCAAATTCCCCTGGGCCAGTTCGTGGAACACCACGTACACCGTCATGATCTTGGTCAGGCTGGCCGGTGGCAGGGGTACGTCCTCCTGGTGCCGGGCCAGGACCTTGCCGCTGTGAAAATCCATCAGATAGTGGCTTTTGGCCTGCAGTTCCGGCGGCGCCGGAATGATGGCAGCGGCCGGTTTCGCCAGCAGCAATAAGGGAATCAGCACGAAATGCAGAGTGTTCAAGCGTCCCATGGTTTCCTTCAATCGTTCACGATGGCGGGAGTGATGCCGAGGGCCTTCAGTCGCCGGGTCAGATCGTCCACTTGGTCCTGGGAGGTCAGAGGGCCGAGACGGACCCGGTACAAGGTCCGTCCCCGGTGCCGGTAGTGGTCGATCCGCGCTTTGGCGAGACGATGTCGGTCGAGGCGGGCGCGCAACCGTTCGGCATTGGTGCGATTGGAAAAAGCCCCCAGTTGCAGGTAGACGCCGTGAGCGGGGGTCGCCGGCGGTTCCAGGGCCCGGATCTCCACCGGTGCCGTGCCGGAAAGATCCAGTCCGAGCTTGACGGCCGCGGCGTAGGACAGGTCGATGATCCGGTCCGGATGGAAGGGGCCCCGGTCGTTGATTCTCACCACCACGCTTTTGCCGTTGCGCAGATTGGTGACCCGGACGTAGCTGGGAATGGGTAGGGTCCGATGGGCGGCGGTCATCCGGTACATGTCGTAGGGTTCGCCGCTGGCCGTCCTGCGGCCGTGGAACTTGCGTCCATACCAGGAGGCGATGCCCCGTTCCACATAGCCGGCGGCGCTCTTCAGCACCCGGTAGCGCCGTCCCCCCACCTCGTAACTGTCGGGATTGGCCGAACGGCTGCGGGCCTCGAAACGGGGCACCGCATCGGGGACGGCGCTGACGTCCCTGGGATGGAGCGGGGGACCGTCGGTGGTGTAGGAACTGCAGCCGGCCAGGAGTGACAGCCAACCGGCCAACAGGATCGGAAATCGTCTCATGGGGCCCCGACCCGGGAACGGATGGCTTCGCTCAGTTGATAGACCGCCATGGCGTAAAGCCGGCTGTGGTTGTAGCGGGTGATGACGTAGAAATTGGGAAAGCCGAGCCAGGCCTCGGGTTCCCCGTCACCGTCGAACACCATTACGACCGCTTTGCGGGAATCCGGGTAGGGCAGATCCAGGCCGGAAAGGCCCTGAGCCTTGAGTTCCGCCAGGGTTCGGCGCGGCTGCAGATCGGTGTCCGCCAGCGCAACCGCCACCTTGGGCAGCGGCGCCGCTACCGGTTCGTCCTTCTGCCAGCCGTGTTCGACGAAGTAATTGGCGATGCTGGCGATCACGTCCGCCGGGTTGTTCCAGATGTCCCGTTTGCCGTCGCCGTCGAAATCCGTCGCATAACGGCGATAGCTCGACGGCATGAACTGGGGCCAGCCCATGGCGCCGGCGTACGATCCCAAAGGCCGGCGCGGATCCATCCCTTCCTCGCGGGTGAGCAGGAAGAACTGTTCCAGCTCGCGGCGGAAGAAGTCGGCGCGCCGGGGATAGGCGAAGGCCAGCGTCGCCAGGGCGTCGAGCACCCGGAACGAGCCGGTCCGCGTGCCGTAGAAGGTTTCCACGCCGAGAATGGCGACGAGTATCTGTGCCGGCACTCCATAGGTCCGTTGCACCCGTTCCAGAAGTGCCCGGTGCCGCTTCCAGAAGGCGACCCCCTGGTCGATCCGCTTCCGGGTCAGAAAGATCTTGCGATATTCGGGCCACGGCTTGCCTTCGGCGGGACGCCGCATCGCCCTGAGGATGGTGGTTTTGATCTCGGCGTCTCGGAGTGCCGCCGTCAGCACCTGGGGATCGATGCCGTGGCGCCGGGCCAGTTGCCCGACGAACTGCCGGGCGGCGGGATAGGTGTCGAACGACAGGGTGAAACCGGGGCTGGCGACCAGGGCCAGCAGCAGACCGAGGGGCTTTACGGCGTTCATTCAGGATGGCACCAGTTTGCGATGGGTGTGCAGGGACATCATGATACCAAAGCCCGCCATGAGTGTGACCATCGAGGTGCCGCCGTAACTGATCAGAGGCAGGGGAACCCCCACGACCGGCAGCAGGCCGATCACCATGCCGACGTTGACGAAGACGTACACGAAAAAAGTCAGGGTCAGGCCGGCGCAGAGCAGGCGGCTGAAGGTGTCCTGGGCCTGGAGCGCCATGAGAAGTCCGCGGGCGATGATCGCCAAGTATAAAATCAGCAGACTCAGGGCGCCGAGCAAACCGTATTCTTCCGCCAGCACCGCGAAGATGAAGTCGGTATGGGGTTCGGGCAAGAATTCCAGATGAGCCTGGGTGCCGGCCATCCAGCCTTTGCCCCACACGCCCCCGGAACCGATGGCGATCTTGGCCTGGATGGTGTGGTAACCGCGTCCGAGGGGATCTTGCTCCGGATTCAGGAACATCAGGATGCGGTCCCGCTGATAATCGTGCAACTGAGTCCACAGCACCGGCAGTGCCGCGAGCACAGCGCCGATCAGTCCACCCAGGATGCGCCAGGAGATGCCGGAAAAGAACACGACGGCGGAACCGGCCGCGGCCACCAGGATCGCGGTCCCCAGGTCCGGCTGCTTGGCGATCAGAAGCACTGGAAGCAGAACGAACAGGCCTGCCAGAGCCAGGGTTCTGGGCTGGGGCGGCAGCGGGTGTTGGGCGAGAAACCGGGCCACCAGCATGGGGGTGAAGATCTTGACGAATTCCGACGGCTGGAAACGGACGATTCCGAGATCGAGCCAGCGCCGCGCCCCCTTTCCCACGTCGCCGAAGACCAGGACGGCGATCAACAGCAGGATGCCGATTCCATAGAGATAAGGACTCCAGCGATAGAAGCTACGGGGATGAATTTGTGCCACGCCCGTCATGACACCGAAAGCGATCCCCATGCGGATCATCTGGTTGTAGACCAGTTTCACGTTGCCGTCGGTGGCGCTGTAGAGGATCGCAAGACCGATCCCCGCCAGCAGGACCAGGCCGGAAAGCAGGACGGGATCCAGATGGATACGTTGCCACATGCTTTTGGGGGCGGCGGGGTAGGTATGACGGATGACGCTGTTCATGGCTGTTGATGGTTCAGGTAGTGCTCGATGAGCCGGCGGGCGATGGGGGCGGCGGCGGAACCGCCGTGGCCGGCGTTTTCGGCGATGACGGCCACGGTGATCCGGGGACGGTCGGCGGGGGCGAAGGCAATGAAGAGGGCGTGGTCGCGGAGCTTTTTCGCTACTTTGCTGGCGCGGTATTCCTCGTCCTGTTTCACCGTGAACACCTGGGCGGTGCCGGTCTTGCCGGCGATCCGATAGTCGAGGCCCAGACCGATGCGCCGCGCGGTGCCTCTGGCACCGTGCACCACGTTGACCATGGCGTCGATGATGGTACGCAGATGGCGGGGATTGAGCCGGAGCCGGGTTTCCGGTTCTTCCAGATACAGCGGTGACGATTTGCCGTCGATCACCCGGTAGGCGGCCACGTGGGGTGTCACGACGGCGCCGCGGTTAGCGAGTATGGCGGTGGCTTTGACCAATTGCAGAGGGGTCACCTGGAGGAAGCCCTGGCCGATTCCGGTGATCAGAGTCTCGCCGGGATACCAGGGCTGATGGAAAGTTTTGCGTTTCCAGTCGCGCGAAGGCAGCAGCCCCGCCTTTTCTCCCCCCAGGTCGATGCCGGTGCGCCGGCCGAATCCGAAGTGCGACAAGAAGTCGTGCAGGCGGTCGATTCCCAGATTGTGGGCCAGGTCGTAGAAGTAGACGTCGCAGGACTGGGTGATCGCGCTCTTGAGAGCGACGCTGCCGTGGCCCCATTTTTTCCAATCCCGATAGCGGTGCGATATCCCGGGCAGACGGTAGAACCCAGGGCAGAAAATTTCCTTCCGGGCGTCGATGACGCCGTACTCGAGGCCGGCCAGACCGATGAACGGCTTGATGGTCGAACCGGGAGGATAGCGCCCGCGCAAGGTGCGGTCGAACAGGGGGCGGTCGGGCGAGTTCCGCAGTTCCTGATAAGCTTTGCGGCCGATGCCGAACACGAAGACGTTGGGGTCGAAGCCGGGTTTGCTCACCAGGGCGAGCACTCTTCCGGTTTGCGGTTCCATGGCCACCACGGCGCCGTTGTGTTCCCCCAGGCCCCGGTAGGCGATGTCCTGAAGGTCGATGTCGATGGACAGGTGCAGGTCGCCGCCGGGCCGGGGCGGGCTTTCCTTCAGAACCCGCAGTTCGCGTCCTACGGCGTTGGTTTCGATTTCGGCGTAGCCGGTGTGGCCGTGAAGCAGGGTTTCGTAGGCGCGCTCGACTCCCACTTTGCCGATATGGGTGGTGCCCCGGTATTCGGTCGGATCGAGCCGTTTCAGTTCGCTCTCGTTGATGCTACCCACGTAGCCCACCACGTGGGAGACCAGTTCCCCGTAAGGGTAGTGGCGGACGAGACGGGCCCGGATGTCGACGCCGTGGAAGAAAGGACGTTTGACGGCGAAGCGGGCTACTTCGACCTCGGTCAGTCGCAGTTTCAGGGGGACGCTTTCGAAACGCCGGTGTCGTTTGAGGCGGCGCTGAAACCGCTGGATTTCCTCGTCGCTGATATCGACCACCTCGCGCAACTTTTCCAGGGTGCCCGCCAAATCGTCCACCTGTTCCGGAACGATTTCCAAGCTGTAGACCGAAATGTTCTCCGCCAGGATCCTACCGTTGCGGTCGTAGATGAGTCCGCGGGTCGGCGGCAGGGGAATGATTTTGACCCGGTTGTCCCGGGCCAGCATGGCATAGTGTTCGTGTCCTAGAACTTGCAGATAGATCAACCGGGCTACCAGACCCAGGGTCATCAGGGTGACGAGGACGGCCGTGGCGGTGATCCGGTTGTGGAACAAGCGGGTTTCCAGTGCGGCGTCCTTGAGCCGGAAGGCGGGCATGTCAGATCGTGGGAAGATGGCGCCGTTTCAGAAAGCCGCAACCGGCCAGGACCAGCGGCCAGGCCAAAGTGCCGGTGAGGCAGGGCAGCCAGTAGCTCCACAGCAGTAGGGGCCTGCCCCGCAGGGCCTCGAGGCAGAAAAGCAACAGTTGGGCCCCGAGCAGGAAAAGCAGGATCAACGGCAATTGCTGTCCCAGGGGGAAGACCCGCAGACGGGTGTGGAACCGGACGCAGCAATAGGCCACCAAGGCGTAGATCAGGGCGTGCTGTCCCAGCAGCGGTCCGGTCGCCGCATCGACCCACAAGCCGGTCAGCCAGGCCAGGCCGATGCCGAACCGCTCCGGAAAGGTCAAGCACCAGTAGATCAGCACCAGCAGCACCCAGTCGGGATTGAGAAGAACCAGGGGCTGGGGCAGCGCCAGCAGCCGGAGCGCCAGGGCGAACGCCAGGGTGAAGCCGATCAGCCGATAGGTTTGGACGTCAAGGGTCATGGGGGGCGGCGGGTTTTGAATCGGAATCGCCGGGCAGGAAAGGTCGGGAACTGTCATGGGTCCAGGTGACGAGCACTTCGCGGATGCGGTCCAGGGCCGCCAGCGGCCTGGCCTGGATGCGGGCGAAGTGTTTGTGTGGCTGGGGGACGACTTCCGTGACTGTCCCGACGGGGTAACCCTGGGGGAAGACACCGCCGAGTCCTGAAGTGACGAGGAGGTCGCCGGGACGCACGTCAGCGTTGTTCGGTAAGTGGGGCAATTCCAGGCGGCCGAGGTCCCCGGTGCCGATCGCGATGGCCCGTAACCCGTTGCGGTTGACCTGCACCGGAATCGCGTGACTGGGATCGGTGATCAGCAGCACCTCGGCGCTGACCGGGGTGACGCGGACTACCTGGCCGACGACGCCGTCGACGCTCAACACCGGCTGGCCCACGTGGACGCCCAGGTTGCTGCCCTTGTTGATCAGGACCCGGTGTTCGTAGGGAACCAGATCGACTGCCACTAGTTCGGCCACCAGCATTTGTTCGCCCAACTTGAAGGATTTGTCCAGGAAAGCACGCAGTCGGTCGTTTTCCTTTCTCAGGGCTTCGTATTTGAGGGTGCGTCGTTTGAGTTCGGCGACCTGCCGGCGCAGACGGCGATTTTCCGTCGCCAGTTCCCGATGGCTGGTGAACAGCTCCTCCGCCCAGCCGCCCAGCCGAACCGGAGCGGCCGCCAGCCATTGGACCGGATAGGCGGCGACGGTCAGAAGGGTGCGTAATCCGAAAGTCTGCCCTCGATGGTCGGCCACCATCAGGAGACCGGACAGGACCAGACACAGGAGCAGCCGGGTTTCCAGGGAGGGGCCGCGGGCGAAGATGAGTTTGACGGTCATGCCCCGCTCGGGTCATTCCAGGGTGAAGGCGGCCGTCCCTTTTTCGTCCACCATTTCCAGGATCTTGCCGCCGCCACGGGCCACGCAGGTCAGGGGGTCTTCCGCGATCGAAACCGGCAAGCCGGTCTCCTCGGCGATCAAGCGGTCCAGATCCTTCAGCAGCGCTCCTCCGCCGGTCAGGACGATCCCCTGCTCGGCGACGTCCGCCCCCAGGTCGGGGGGCGTCTGTTCCAGAGCCACCCGAACCGCCCCGACGATGCCCGCCAGGGGTTCCTGCAGCGCCTCGAGAATTTCGTTGCTGTTGAGGGTGAAGCTTCTGGGGATGCCTTCGGCCAGATTGCGGCCCCGGACCTCGACTTCCATCACCTCGGTGCCGGGATACGCGCTGCCGATGGCATGTTTGATCCTTTCCGCGGTGGATTCGCCGATCAGGGTACCGTAATTGCGGCGCACGTAGTTGATGATGGCCTCGTCGAACTTGTCGCCGCCGATGCGCACCGACTGGGAATAGACGATGCCGTTGAGGGAGACCACCGCCACCTCGGAGGTGCCGCCCCCGATGTCGATCACCATCGAGCCCCGCGGCTCGTCCACCGGCAACCCGGCGCCGACCGCCGCCGCCATGGGTTCCTCGACCAGATAGACCTCGCGGGCGCCGGCTCCCAGGGCCGATTCCTTGATCGCCCGCCGTTCCACCTGGGTGGAGCCGCAGGGCACGCAGATCAGCACCCGGGGGCTGGGTTTGAGCAGTTTGCTCTCGTGAACCTTGTGAATGAAGAACTGGAGCATTTTCTCAGTGACGGTGAAATCGGCGATCACACCGTCCTTCAAGGGCCGGATGGCGGTGATGTTTCCCGGGGTGCGCCCCAGCATCTGTTTGGCTTCCTGACCCACCGCGGCGATACTCTTGGTACCCCGCAGGCGGTCTTCCCGAATCGCGACCACGGAAGGTTCGTTGAGGACGATCCCTTGGCCGGGGATGTAGATCAGGGTGTTGGCCGTGCCCAGGTCGATGGAAAGGTCGTTGGAAAAGAAACCGCGCAGACGTTTGAACATGGATTTCTAACCTTGAAAATCTGCCTACTTTAACAACCGGGGGAGGAATCGGGCAAGCGATCGTTTATGATATTGGCTTCCGGAAAAAACGCGTTAAATTCACAGTGGGAGTCGACGATGTCTTTGACCCTGGAGCAAGTGAAACAAATCGCCTATCTGGCCCGCATCGGGATCGATGACGAGGATGCCGGCCGCTATACCCATGACCTTTCCAGTATCCTGGAATTCGTGGCCCAGATGAACACCGTCGATACCGAGACTATCGAGCCCATGGCCCATCCGCTGGATTTGCCCCAGCGCCTGCGGCCCGACGAGGTGACAGAGGAAAATCAGCGCGAAAAGTTCCTCGCCGTCGCCCCGGCGGTGGAAAACGGTCTGTACCTGGTGCCGAAAGTCATCGAATGATATTGCAGGATCGTCATGCACAACAAGACCCTGGCTGAACTGGCCCAAGGATTGAAGCGGCGCGAATTCTCCAGCCGCGAACTGACCCAACATTTTCTGGAACGTATCCGGCGTCACGACCGGAGATTGAACGCCTTCATCACCGTCACTCCCGAACGCGCCCTGGCCGACGCCGAGGCCGCCGACGCCGCCCTGGCCAGGGGCGAGGCCGGCCCTCTGACCGGCATCCCCCTGGCGCAGAAGGACATCTTCTGCACCGACGGCATCCGCACCACCTGCGGTTCGCGCATGCTCGACAATTTTCCGCCCCCCTACGACGCCACCGTGGTCGCCCGCTTGGCGGAGGCCGGCACCGTTTTGCTGGGAAAGCTCAACATGGATGAGTTCGCCATGGGCTCCTCCAACGAAACCAGCTACTACGGTCCGGTCCGCAATCCCTGGAACACCGACTGTGTCCCCGGCGGCTCCTCCGGCGGTTCGGCGGCGGCGGTCGCCGCGGGACTGACGCCGGCGGCGACCGGCACCGACACCGGCGGTTCGATCCGGCAGCCGGCCGCCTTCTGCGGGATCACCGGCCTGAAGCCGACCTACGGCCGGGTGTCGCGCTGGGGGATGGTCGCCTTCGCCTCCAGCCTGGACCAGGGCGGCCCCATGGCGCGAAGCGCCGAGGACTGTGCCCTCCTGCTCCAGGCCATGGCCGGATTCGATCCCAAAGATTCCACCAGCGTGGACCGCCCGGTCCCGGACTATGGTGCCGTGTTGAACCGGGAGCTGAAGGGCGTGCGCATCGGCCTTCCCAAGGAATATTTCGCCGACCTGGATCCCGCCATGGCGCAGGTGCTTGAGGCGGCCATGGCGGAATACCGCCGGCTGGGGGTGGAATTCAAAGAGGTGTCGCTTCCCAATATCGGCCTGTCGGTGCCGGCCTACTACGTCATCGCCCCGTCGGAATGTTCCTCCAACCTGGCCCGGTACGACGGCGTGCGCTACGGGTACCGCTGCCGCGATCCCCGGGATCTGGAGGACCTGTATCTTCGCACCCGGGCCGAAGGCTTCGGCGCCGAGGTCAAGCGCCGGATCCTGATCGGCACCTACGCCCTGTCGGCGGGTTATTACGATGCCTATTATCTCAAGGCCCAGAAGATCCGCCGCCTGATCGCCGACGATTTCCGGCGGGCCTTTCAGGAGGTGGACGCTCTGCTGGGGCCGACCACGCCCACCCCGGCCTTCCGCCTGGGGGAGAAGACCGGCGACCCGATCGCCATGTACCTGTCGGACATCTACACCATCGCCGTCAACCTGGCCGGTCTGCCGGGGATGTCGGTGCCGGCGGGCTTCATCGACGGCAGGCCGGTGGGCATGCAGCTGATCGGCGACTACTTCGCCGAGGACCGGCTGCTCAACATCGCCCACCGCTACCAGCGGGAGACCGATTGGCACCGGCGTCTGCCGCCCGACTTCGCTTAACCGTGACCGTGCACATCGAGGTATCGCGTTGATGGAATGGGAACCTGTCATCGGGCTGGAAATCCACGTCCAGCTACTTACCAGATCCAAGATCTTTTCCGGCGCGTCCACGGCCTACGGGGCGCCGCCCAACACCCAGGCCTGCGCCATCGACCTGGGAATGCCGGGTACCCTGCCGGTTCTCAACGAGGCCGCCGTGCGCCTGGCGGTCAAGTTCGGCCTGGCGGTGGAGGCCGAGATCGCCCGCCGCTCGGTCTTCGCCCGCAAGAACTACTTCTATCCCGATCTCCCCAAGGGGTATCAGATCAGCCAGTATGAACTGCCGGTGGTGGGCAAGGGCCATCTGACGATTCACCTCGACGGGCGGGAGAAGCGGATCGGCATCACCCGGGCCCATCTGGAGGAGGACGCCGGCAAATCCCTGCACGAGGATTTTCACGGCTTGACCGGAATCGATCTCAACCGGGCCGGCACCCCCCTGCTGGAAATCGTCTCCGAACCGGATCTGCGTTCTCCCGAGGAAGCGGTCGCCTACATGAAGAAACTGCACCAGCTGGTGGTGTGGCTGGGTATCAGCGACGGCAACATGCAAGAAGGCTCGTTCCGCTGTGACGCCAACGTTTCAGTGCGCCCCAAGGGGGAGACGAAATTCGGCACCCGGACCGAGATCAAGAACGTCAACTCGTTTCGTTTCGTCGAGCGGGCCATCCAGTTCGAAATCGAGCGCCAGATCCAGGTGCTCGAATCCGGCGGCACGGTGGTGCAGGAGACCCGGCTTTACGATGCCGAGCGGGACGAGACCCGGCCGATGCGCACCAAGGAGGAGGCGTTCGACTACCGCTACTTCCCGGACCCGGACCTGCTACCTCTGGTGATCGGCGAGGACTTCATCGAACAGGTGCGTCGGGAGCTGCCCGAGTTGCCGGAAGCTCGCTACCACCGTTTCATCGAACAGTACGGCCTCAAACCGTACGACGCCGAAGTGCTGACCGCGACCCGGCCGCTGTCGGACTACTTCGAGGCCGTGGTCCGGGAAGCGGCGTGCGACCCCAAACTCTGCGCCAACTGGGTCATGGTGGAGCTGAGCGGCGCCCTGAACCGGGCCGGATTGGAAATCGACCGCAGCCCGGTCAGCGCCGAACGGCTGGCGGGACTGCTCCGGCGCATCGCCGACGGTACCATTTCCGGAAAGATCGCCAAGCAGGTGTTCGAGTTGATGTGGGACAGCGGCAAGGACGCCGACACCCTGATCGAGGAGAAGGGCCTGAAGCAGATCACCGACGCCGGCGCCATCGAAAAGATCATCGACGAGATCCTTGAGGCCAATCCCAAGCAGGTGGCGCAGTACCGGGCCGGCAAGGAGAAACTGTTCGGGTTTTTCGTCGGCCAGGTGATGAAGGCCACCCAGGGCAAGGCCAATCCACAACAGGTCAACGCGCTGCTGAAGGAAAAGCTGCAGGGTGGCGGATGACGACCGAATCCCGCCGGCAAGTGCTGCTGGCCCTGGCCGGTGACGAGCGGGTGCTGGCGTCCCTG
This sequence comes from Methylothermaceae bacterium, assembly GCA_026984375.1. GTDB lineage: Bacteria > Pseudomonadota > Gammaproteobacteria > Methylococcales > Methylothermaceae > Methylohalobius. The sequence goes on from JALSSF010000172.1 coordinate 21,005, forward strand.
GCCCCCGAATCGCCCCTGGCCCGTCACCTGCCGGCGGCCCAGGCGGCGGTGGAAGCCTTCTGCCGAGGGGATGACGCGGCGATGGAGGCGGCCCTGGCCGGGCTGCCTTTCCGCTCCCCCTACCGGGACCTGCGCTGGCTGCTCAAGGCCCTGGCCTGCCATCCGGAAAATCCCGCCGCCGGGCGGCGCTTCCTGGCCCGGATCGCTCCGGATTCCCCCTTCCATGGACCGGCCCGGATCGCCGAGGCGGTGTTGGCGGGGGAGACGTCGGCGTTGTCGCCGCCGTTCCAGGAATTCGCGGTCGCCTTGCGTCGCGCCGGGTCGCCCGATAAACTGACCACGGTTCAGCGCCTGATCGATCGGATGGATGCCGAAACCGCGAAGGGGCTGCTGGTGCACGTCCCTTCCGCCATGTTCCTCTACCAGCACCGGATCGCCCCCCTGCCGCCGGCGGAGCGCTTGCGCATCGAGGCCCTGCACCAGGAACGTTACGGAGATTGCCGCCGGGCCTGTGAACTTTGGGGCGAGCTGCTGGCCCTCCACCGGGAAACGGAACCGCTGCAGGCCGCCGCCATCGCCGAACACCTGGCCGAATTGACCGCCGATCTGGCCGGGCTCGAGGATCCCCAGGTGGCACGGTGGCTCGAGGCGGCTGCCGGCCTCGATCCGGACGATCGGGCCGTCTGGTTGAAGCTGGCGGACCACTATCGTCGGTGTGGGAAGAACGCCGATCTCAGGAAGACGCTGGCCCGGGCGCTGGCGCGCTTTCCCGACGACGGTGCGCTGCGGCGGCTTGCGGCCCAGGCTGCTCTGGAGCGGGGCGCCTGTCGGCAGGCCGCCGCCCATGCGAAGCATCTGTTGCGCCGGGACCCGCTTGACGAACAGGCCCGGGAGCTTTTGTTCCAGGCCCGGGTGGCCCAGGCCAGGAAGTACCTGGCCGCGGGGCGGGAGGACCTGGCCCGCCGGGTGCTGGCCGATGCGTGGGAGGCGGCGGGGGACGAAGGCCGTCGGGCGCAGGTTCTGGCGTTGGAGGGAATGGCGGCGCTGCTCGGGGGATGTCCTTCCCAGGCCGATGACTGTTTCCATCAGGCCCGCCGTCTGCTGGCCCCGCCCCTGGCCGACTGGCGGATCGCCGCCGAGGCCTTGTTGACGCGCCGGCCTCCTTCGGTCACCGACGCGCTGTTGAAATCGCTGCGGCTGATTTTGGCCCATGCCGCACTCAATCCGGACAAATCCACCATGACGGCGCTGCTCGACGACGCTGTCGAACTGGCCCGGAGCGACCCGGACGCGGCTCGTCTGCTCTTGCGGACCGGCAGTGGTTATTTCCCCAGGATGGCGCGACTGGAGTGGTCCCTGGCAGAGATCGATACCCTCGGGGAGCGCCTGTTGACGCTGGAACGCTACCAATGGCTGCGGGATCTGGTGCGGAATCACCCCGGCTGGCGTCAGAGGCCGCCTTTGCTGGTCTATCTCGACATCGCCGCCAAATGCCGGGGGGTGGCGGAAAATCTGAATCTTCACGACGTCGCCCGCCTGTCGCGGGCCCTCGAGCAGGTGGGCGAGGACCAACCCCGGCTCCGGGGGCGGATCGAGGGGCTGCTGGCCGACTTTCAGGCGGCGTTTTCCCGGCCTGCGCCGTTCGGGTCTCGGGGCGACGCCCCGGCACTTTCCCCGGAAGGCGGGATGGAAACAGCGGTGAAGGCGGTGGCCGCGTGGTTGGATCCCAGGCGGTGGGTGTCATGAGCCCTTCTCCCTTCGAGATTCTCGGGGTGCCGGCGGATGCCGACGACGAGCGGATTCGCGCCGCCTATCTGCGCAAGGTGCGTGAGCATCCTCCCGAGCGGGATCCGGAGGCGTTCCGCCGCATTCGCCAGGCCTACGAAGCTATCCGGGACGTCCGGGCGCGGATCGCCTATCGCCTGTTCCACGTTCCCGATTGGCGGACGATCGCCGTCTCGGTTTCCGAACGACCCACCCGGTCGCAGTTTCAGGCCATGCTGCGGGCCTGCGCCGAACGGATGACCGAAGCGGATGGATAACGAGACCCTGTTACGAGCGTTTCAGCGCCTGCTGGCGGAAGCACCGGAACCCCCGGAGGAAGAGATCGGCCTGGCCCGGCTCTTTACCGAGCTGGCCGCCCTGAGGACCGAGGTGCATACCGAAGGGCGGCAGGCGAAGGACGCCCTGGAGCTGTTGCGCCAGAGTTTGGAAACCCTGGAGCGGCAGTGCGACCACCTCGACCAGGCGGTTGAATTGCAACGGCGCCAGATCCTGGAGCCGATCCTCCTGGAGCTGGTGGACCTGCGGGACCGGCTGGCGATGGGGATCGATGGTCTATCCCGCTGGCGTCCCAACTGGTTCCGGCGTCTGCTGCTCGGCCGGGAGCTCGATCGCCTGAAGGCCGTCGTCGAGGGACAGCGGTTGACCCTGGAGCGTTTCGACCAATGGCTCCTCGGTCTCGGGCTGCGACCCATCGACGCCCTCGGCAATCCCTTCGAGCCGGAGCGGATGCGGGCGGCGGAGATCGTGCACCGGGCCGACCTGGACGACGAAACCGTGGTGGCGGAGCTGCGCCGTGGCTACCTGTGGCAGGGGCGGGTGCTGCGACCGGCGGAAGTCGCCGTCAACCGTGTCGACGAGCCGAAGTGAAGCGATGAAGGAACCGATCATCGGTATCGATCTCGGTACTACCTATTCGGAGGTGGCGCTGCTGGAAGCCGGGCGCCCCAAGGTGCTGGCCGACGCCGAGGGCAGACGTTTGCTGCCTTCGGTGGTCGGCCTCGACGGCCAGGGCCGGCTTCTGGTCGGCGAGGCGGCCCTGAACCAATATCTGCTGTTTCCCGAACGCACCGTCAGATCGGTGAAGCGCAAGATGGGAACGGCGGAGATCCTGAAGCTGGGCGAACAGTCCTATTCCCCCCAGGAGATTTCCGCCATGATCCTGCGGGTACTCAGACAGCGGGCCGAAGCCTATCTCGGGCGCCCGGTGACGCGGGCGGTCATCACCGTGCCGGCTTTCTTCAGCGAGGCCCAGCGCCAGGCCACCCGGGAGGCGGGGGAGATCGCCGGTCTGGAGGTGGTGCGTCTGCTCAACGAACCGACCGCGGCCTCCCTGGTGTACGAGAGCGATCTCGAGCGCAGCCGCACTGTGCTGGTCTACGATCTGGGCGGCGGCACCTTCGACGTCTCCCTGGTGCGGATTCAGCAGGGGGTGGTGGAGGTGATCGCCAGTCACGGCGACAATCATCTGGGCGGCGACGACTTCGACCGGGTGTTGGTCGAACTGTTCGCCGAGCACATCGAGGAACGAAGCGGCCGTGACGTGCGCGGGGATGCGGCCGTGGTCGCCCGTCTGCTCCGTGCCGCCGTGGCCGCCAAGCACGCCCTTTCCCAGCGGCCTTTCGTCCAGATCCGGGAAGAGTTTCTGTTCGGGAGCGGGGACGCACCGTTCCATTTCACCCTGGAAGTGTCCCGACAGGAATACGAGGCCCTGATCGCTCCCTACATCGACCGCACTTTCGACGCCGTCCATACGGCCCTGCGGGATGCCGGGCTCGGTATCGCCGATATCGACGACGTGCTGTTGGTCGGCGGATCGACGCGGACTCCCCTCGTCGTCGAGCGTTTGGAAGCGCTCTTCGCCCGGCCTCCCAAGGCCGCCGTCGATCCGGATCTGTGCGTGGCCATGGGGGCGGCGATTCAGGCCGGCATGCTGGCGGGGGAACCGGTGGCCTCGGTCCTGGTGGACGTGACTCCCTACACCTTCGGCACCGCCATCGTCGGGGAGCTCGACGGCCGCCCGCATCCCAAGGTTTTCGTGCCCGTCATCCGCAGAAACACGCCCCTGCCGGCTTCCCGGAGCGAGGTGTTCTACACCCTGGAAGACGGGCAGGAAACGGTGGAAGTGTGCGTCTATCAGGGCGAGGATCCCGACGCCGGCAACAATCTTCTCGTCGGTTCGTTCACCGTGGAAGGACTGCGCCGGGCGCCGGCTCCCGATCCCATCGTGCTGCGGTTCGATCTGGATCTCGACGGAATGCTCCGGGTGACCGCCACCGAAAAGGCCACCGGCCTGGAAAAACAGGTGCGCATCGACAAGGCGGTCGAGCCGATGGATCGGCAGGCGCTGGCGCGGTCCCACGGCAAGGTGGCCGCCCTGTTCGATGAGAAGGACGAGCCGGCGCCGCGGGTGCGCCGGCTGCTGAACCGGGCGGAAGCCGCGCTTGCCCGGGTGAACCTGGCGGAGGATCGAGCGGAGATGACGCGGTTGATCGAATCCCTGCGGGCGGCGATGGCCCGGGGAAACGAGGGGGAGATCGAACGGGCCGCGGAAGCCCTGGAAGAATTGCTGTATTATCTGGAGCGCTGATGGCGAACTGCCCGGTCTGCCGTGCCGAACTGGAACAGGCGGTGTGCCGGCGCTGCGGCTGTGATCTGGAACTGGCCCGTCGGGCCGGTCGGGCGGCCGAGCATTTGCTGCACCAGGCGTTGGCGGCGCTGCGGGAGGGGCGTGACGATGACGCCCTCCGGCTGGCGCGGCGGGCCCGGACCTTGGATCATTGCCGCCTGGCCGCTCTCATCGAGGAACTGGCACGGCACGGCTGGCGCTATCGGGTCCCGGAGGACCGTCAGTTACATCAGTTCCAGGAAACGGTGCGCAAAGCGGCGGACCGGGTGTACCGGAGGCTGGGAACGGGACTGCGCCGGGATGTCTACGCCACGGCCCTGACCCTGGAATTCGCCGGCCAGCAGGCCCAGTTCGAAACCGATGTGCCGGTGAAGGTGGCCTATCGGGGCGGCGAGTTCATGACTTCCTACCGCATCGACTGGCTTTTCGCCGGGCGGCTTGCGGTGGTCTTGGGAGAAGCCGATAATTCCGAACGGGTGCAACGGGATCTGGCCGCCATGGTCCGACTGGCGCGCCTGGAGGCGGGGATATGGCTGGTTTTCCCGGTCGGGGAGCCGCCCCGAACGGGATGGGTGTTGTCGAGACGGAGTGGAGGGAACGAATCGTGATAAAGCAGAGATTTCTGAGTTGGATCGGATTGGCGGCACTGCTGCATCTGACGGGATGTGCCACCAGCCCCTATCCCTATCAGGGGGGCAGCGTCGGTGCCGCGGTCGGTGCGGCCGCCGGGGCATTGATCGACAAGGAGAACCGCTGGCGCGGCGCCGTGATCGGCGGGGCTCTGGGCAGCGCGCTGGGAGCCCTGACCACGGAGATCGCCGCCCGGGCCGCCCGGGAGGCCGCCACGGGGGGCAGGTCGGTGACCTATCAGAGCGTCGACGGCTGGCAGCGGGTGGAAGCCCAGCCTCTGGGTTACGATGCCAAGACCCGCTGTCACAAAGTGCACGAGCGGATCTGGCAGGGCGGCAGGCTGGTGCAGGACCGTATCCGCGAGGTTTGCCGAGGGGAAAAGATCGAACCGGGATATTAAAGGATCGTTCATGAAAGTCTTGATCGTCGGTGGTGGCGGCCGGGAACACGCCCTGGCCTGGAAGATGGCGCAGGGGGAAGGTGTGGAACTGGTCTACGTGGCGCCCGGAAACGCCGGTACCGCCCTGGAGCCGGGAGTGGAAAACGTGCCCATCAAAGTCGGTGACATCGTGGCCCTGGCCCGGTTCGCCGAGGAGCGGCGCATCGACCTGACCGTGGTGGGGCCCGAAGCCCCCCTGGTGGCGGGGATCGTCGATGCCTTTCGGGAACGGGGGCTGCCCTGCTTCGGCCCGACCCGGGCCGCCGCCCGGCTGGAGGGCTCCAAGGCCTTCTGCAAGGATTTCATGCGACGCCACGGGATTCCCACCGCCGCCTACGCCGCTTTCACCGAACCGGCGGCGGCCGTCGCCTATGTCCGGAGCCGTCCCCTCCCCATCGTGATCAAAGCCGACGGGCTTGCCGCGGGCAAGGGGGTGGTGATCGCCCATTCCCTGGAGGAGGCGGAGAGCGCCATCCGAGCCATGATGACGGAGAAGACGTTCGGCGAGGCGGGAAGCCGAGTGGTGGTGGAGGAATATCTGCCCGGGGAGGAGGCCAGTTTCATGGTCATGGCCGACGGTCGGGACATCGTTTGCTTCGCCACCTCCCAGGACCACAAGCCGCTGCTCGACGGCGACCGCGGGCCCAACACCGGCGGAATGGGAGCCTATTCCCCGGCACCCGTGATCACTCCGGCGGTTCACCAGCGTATCCTCGAGCGGATCGTCCACCCCACCATCGAGGGCATGGCGGCCGAGGGGACGCCTTACACCGGCTTTCTCTATGCCGGTCTGATGATCACGCCGGAAGGCGAGCCCAAGGTGCTGGAATTCAATTGCCGCCTCGGGGATCCGGAAACCCAGCCGTTGATGATGCGGCTCAAGAGCGATCTAGCCCGGCTGTGCCTGGCCGGTACGGAAGGAGGGCTGGCGCGCCTGGAGACCGAATGGGAGGAGCGTACCGCCCTCGGTGTGGTCATGGCGGCGGAAGGCTATCCGGGCAAGGTGCGGACCGGGGATGTCATCGAGGGGCTGCCGACGGAGGAGACCGAGGACGTCAAGGTGTTCCATGCCGGCACCCGCCTGGCGGACGGCAGGGTGGTGACCGCCGGCGGACGGGTGCTTTGCGTCTGCGCCCTGGGCGAGACCGTGGCTGCGGCCCGGCGCAAGGCTTATGATTGGGTGGAGCGGATCCGCTGGCCCGGGGTCCATTACCGCCGTGACATCGGCTGGCGCGCCTTGCGGCGGGAGCGGCAGGGCTAAAGGGCCTGCCAAACCGGTTCCACGCCGGGTGGCAGGGGCGCCAGCCGACCCAGCTCGATCCAGGGAAAGGCGGGATCGTGGAAGTCGGAGCCCACCGAGCCCAACAGGCGGTAGCGGCGGGCGTAATCGGCACAGGTGGCGACCTGTTCGACGGTGCTGTTGCCGCTGACCACCTCGATGCCCCTTCCCCCGGCGGAGCGGAAGGCGGTCAGAAAACGGCGCAGCCAGCTCGCGGTGATCCGATAGCGCAGCGGGTGGGCCAGCACGGCGATGCCGCCGGCTTCCCGGATCCATTCCAGGGCCTGTTCCAGGGCCGCCCACCGGGTGGCGACGTAGCCGGGTTTGCCCCGCACCAGATAGCGTTCGAACGCATCCGCCACCGACGGGGCGTAATGGCGGGCCACCAGAAAGCGGGCGAAGTGGGTGCGGGTGATCATGCCGTCGCCGGCCATGTCCCGCACGGCTTCCAGACTGCCGTCGATCCCGTGCTTCTCCAGGTCGGCCGCCATGCGTTCGGCCCGCTGGTCACGCAGCCGTTGCAGTTCCGCCAGCCCTCGGTTCAGGACTTCGCAGGCGGGGTCGACGCCGAGGCCGATGACGTGAAAGCATTTCTTTTCCCAGGTCACCGAGATTTCCACCCCGGGGATGAGTTCTAGGTTCAGCTCCCCGGCCGCCCGTCGGGCCGCGGCGATGCCGGAGACGGTGTCGTGATCGGTGAGGGCCAGGTGACGCACGCCGTGCGACGCGGCCCGGCGCACCAGTTCTGCCGGTGACAGGGCGCCGTCGGAGGCGGTGGAATGGCTGTGGAGGTCGTAGCCGGAACTCACGACAGGGCCTGCTGGCGTTCCCCGTAGAGCCGGGCGTACAGACCGCCCTGGGCCATGAGGTCGTCATGGCCGCCCTGTTCGCAGATTCGCCCGTCCTCGAAGACATAGACGTGATTGGCTTGGCGCACCGCGCTGAGGCGGTGGGCGACGATCAAGGTGGTGCGGCGCTCCAGGAAATCCGCCAGCGCCCGATGGAGACGGCTCTCGGTTTCGGTGTCCAGGGCGGAGGTCGCCTCGTCGAAGATGACCACCTTGGGATCGGCCAGGATCATGCGGGCGATGGCCAGGCGTTGGCGCTGGCCCCCGGAAAGGCGCATTCCAGCGCGGCCGATGACGGTATCGAGACCGTGGGGAAGCGCCGCGACCGTGTCGCTCAACTGGGCGATCTCCAACGCCCGCCACAGACGGCGGTCGTCCATGTCCCGGCCCAAGGTGAGGTTGGCGCGGATGGTGTCGTGGAACAGCACCGGATGCTGGAGCACGGTCACTACGTGTTCCCGCACCACGTCCATGCCGATGCGGGTGATCGGCTCGCCGTCGTAATACACCATGCCCCGCTGCGGGGCGTAGAGACCGATCAGCACCTGGACCAGGGTGGACTTGCCCCCGCCGCTGGCGCCGACCAGGGCGACGGTTTCCCCGGCTGGGATATCGAGGCTGACCCCTTTCAGGATCTCCTGCCCGTGGCCGTAGCGAAAGTGGAGGTTCTCCACCCGCACGCCGACGGTCCGTTTGCCGAGGAAGGGATTGGCCAGATGGGGGTAGCGGGGTTCCTGCTCCAGTTCCAGCAGGCGGTTCAGGCGGTTCAGGGCGGCCTGGGCGCTGTAGAAAGCGTACTGGATTCCCAACAGTTCCTGGACCGGGGACATCATGAACCAGAGGTAGCCGAACACCGCCAGCATCTGGCCGATGGTCAGGTCGGAAAACAGCACCATGGCCATGGCCGTGGCCCGGAACAGATCGACACCGTGCAGGAACACCACGAAGCTGAGGCGGTTGAGGGCGTCGCTTTTCCAGGCGTAGTGGGTCGCGGTCCGCCGCACTCCGTCAGCGTGATCCGCCAGACGTTCGAAGTAATAGCGCTCCCGGTTGCTGGCGCGGATTTGGTGAATGGCCTCCAGGGTTTCCGTCAGGGCCTGCTGGAAGGCTTCCAGCGCGCCGTTCTCCTTCTTTTTCAGCCGTTTGACCTGTTTGCCCAAGGCCCGGGTGAAATAGATCACCATCGGGTTGAGACAGAGGATGAACAGGGCCAGGGGCCAGTGGATCCACAGCAGGATGGCGGCGGTACCCAGGATGGTAAGGAAGGCGATCAGCGATCGGCTGATGGTGGTGCCGAGGAAATGGTCCAGGGTATCGACGTCGGTGACCAGATGGGTCACCACGGTGCCGCTGCCCAGGGATTCGTATTCGGCCATCGACACCCGTTCCAGCCGTTGCAGCAGGTCGCGGCGTAGCCGGTAGGTGACATCCTTGGAAATTTCCGTGAACCGGCGGGTCTGCCAGACGTTGAATCCCAGAGCGAGCAGGCGCAGCAGGAAGGAGACCAGCAGGATGACCGCGATGTACCACAGGGTGTCCTGCCACCGGGGAGGAAGGGGAGGTGCCGGTAGCCAGCGGTCGATGAAAGCGGTCACCGGGCCACGGTGGCCGAGTAGGACCTCATCCACCAGGGTCGGGATCAGCAACGGAACCGGGACCGCCGCCAGCGCTGCCAGCAGGGCGACCACATGGGCACCGACCAGCTTGCGCCGGTGTTTCAGGGCCAGGCGGATCAACAGCCGCCAGTCGTAGCGGCGCGGCGGCAGGGAGGCGATCCGGGACATCGGACGGTCAAAAGCGCAGGCAGGGATGGATTTTGTCCACCTGGTCCGCGGCCAGTTCGGCCGTCGGGGGACTGAGACGGCGGTAGAGGGCGAGCTCCTCCAGGGACAGGGGTCCGGCGATCCGTTCCAGTTGGGTCAGTTTCAGCCCTTGACGCACGAGAAAACGGAGGTAGGTGTGCCGCAGCGCCTCTGGTGTGACGGTTTCCGGATCCTGGATTTCCGCTTCCACCGCGGTGAGATACAGCATTTTGTTCACCTCGTCCTCCCGGTTGGGAACCAAGGGCGTGTTGCCGCTGGCCGCCAGCCAGGTCTTCAACCGGGGAGGCAGCGGCAGGGTGCGGCGGTGAGGGGAAGGGGCGAACAGGAGGTTCTGGCGGAAATCGAAATCGGTGGCGTTGATCCGGACGACTTCATCCAGGGTCAGTCCGCTGATGAGCAGGGCGATCGTTTGTCGGCCCCGGAGGTCGGCATGAGTCAGCAGGCGGTTGAGTTCGTCGTGGGTCAATTCCCGTGGCGGGGGGCTTTCCAGTTCCGCGGCTGGTGCCGGTTGCCGTTCCAGGGAAGCGGGTGCCGGCTGGACGGAATCGATCAGCGGTCGGCCCTCCGTCTGGGGATAGACGTGAACGCCGGCGAGGGTCAGACGGGTTTCCGGCAGGTTGCCCTCGCGCCGGGTCAGGTATTCCAGCAGCCAGACCGCCAATAGTCCGGTTCCCAGGGCCCCGAGCGCCACCAGGCCAGCGTCGCGCCAATAATGGGGACGGATCGGGTACTGGGGCCGGTAGGCCCGTTCCACCACCTCCACCTGGGGATATTTCTCCATTTGTCTGACTTCCAGCCGGGTGATGCGATCCTGGAGTTCGCGCTGGGTTTCCTCCAGTTGCGCCAGTTCCTTGACCAGCGCTTCGTGTTCGGCGAAGCGATTGCTGAACTCGGTCGCCTGGCGTTTGTGCTCCTGCAGTTGCTTCTCGAGTTCGACGACCGCCTGGCGGGCGCTGGCGTAGTCCCGTTCCGCCCGGGCCAGGACAATGCGTCGTCCCCGTTCCACCAGGAAGGCGATTTTCGCCTCCACCTCCCTGAGCTGCTCGGGAATCTTGCGGTAGGCGGGGTTGAGGCGGATGTATTCCGGGGTGAAGCGCTGCTGCAGTTCGGTCAGCCGTTCCCGCAGGGCCTGGGCCCGTTCCTCCAGCACGGCCAACACCCGCTTGTCCTCGTCGGGCACCACCGGTTTGCCGCGTTCGATCGCTTCCCGGATGGCGTCCACGCGGGCCTTGGCCTTCACCGCCGCTTCGTTGGCGTCGTTCAGGGAACGGGTCAATCCCTTGAGGCGGGCAAGCACCGCGTTCTCGCTGCGCTCGAGTGAGGCGATGTCGTACCGGCGGCGGAATTCGTCCAGGGCTTTCCGCTTGGCGACGATCTTTCCCTCCAGGGTGGCCAGTTGCCGCCGCAGGGCGTCGAGGGTGGCCCCGGTGGTCGCCTGAATCTCCCGTGCCCGGGTTTCCATGTACACGTCGATCCAGGTGTTGACCAGCGGCGCCAGTAGGTCCCGGTTGGTGCCTTCGGCGCGCAGCTTCACCAGGTTGGTGTCCGGGACCGGTTCCACGCTCAGCATTCCCTTGAGGTCGGTCGGGGTGATCTCTGCCGGCAACAGGCCTTGCCATTCCAGGCGATTCAGGGTTTCCACCAGCAGGGGCTGGCCCGTCAACAGCACCCGCTGGATCGCCACGTGCTGGGGATCGACGACGATTTCGCTCTGATCGGCGGCGGGCGGTGCCGTGGTCAGCAGGGAGGCGCTGGCCTGATAGATCGGCGGGCGCAGGAACACGAACAGCAGGCCTACCGCCAGTACGACGCCGGTGACCACTGCGAAGATCTGCAGTCGTCTCGAGCGGTACCAGGGAACTGTAGGTGGGGCGGGGGTTTCCGGTCGCTCCGGTCCCGACAGGTGTTCGATGTGAAGCTGGGCCATGGATTGCCTCGCGGTGTTCAGGGTAACAGAGCCAGCAGATGGTGCAGCCTGGCCTCCAGCGCCGTCGCGCTCGACGCCCGCACGGTGGCATGGCCCACCTTGCGTCCCGGGCGTTCCACCTTGCCGTAGAAGTGGCAGTGGACCCCGGGTTGCTCCAGCACGTCCGCCAGGGTGGGGAGAACGCCGATGAAATTCACCATGGCGGCATGTCCTACCGGTTCCGTGTCCCCCAGGGGCAGATCCAGGATGGCGCGCAGATGGTTTTCGAACTGACTGATTTCGCTCCCCTCGATGGTCCAGTGACCGGAATTGTGCACCCTCGGCGCCATTTCGTTGGCGAGCAGGCGGCCGTGGACCTCGAACAGTTCCAGGGCAAGGACACCCACATAGTCCAAATGTTCCAGCAGACGGCAGGCGTAGTCTTCCGCCCTGGCCGTCTGGGAGTCCCGGGGGCGGCAGCGGGCCACGTGGAGGATGCCGTCCCGGTGAACGTTCTCGCTCAAAGGATAGAAGGCCATGTCGCCGTTGCGGCGGCGCACCGCGATGATGGACACCTCACGCTGGAAGGGAATGAAGCTTTCCCCGATCAGGGGATTGCCGCCGAGTTCCCGCCAGGCCCGTTCCATGTCGGCGGCGGTTCGCACCAGGAACTGGCCCTTGCCGTCGTAGCCGAAGCGGCGGGTTTTGACCAGGAACGGCCAGCCGAGGGTTTTGGGCGCCTCCCGCAGATCGCTTTCGCTGTCGATGGCGATGAATTTGGCGGTGGGGATGTCGAGACGGCGGAACAGGTTTTTTTCCCGGAGCCGGTCCCGGCTTTCCGCCAGGGCCTGCAGCGGGGGATGGATGCGGGTGCGCTGCTGCAGTCTTTCCAGCCCTTCCAGGGAAACGTTCTCGAATTCGTAGGTGATGACGTCGCAGTCCTCGGCCATCCGTGCCAGGGCGTCACGGTCGTCGTAGGGAGCGCAGATGTGATCGGCCAGGGAAGCGGCGCAGGCGTCCCGGGCCGGATCCAGCACGGTGAAGTCGAGTCCCAGGGGATAGCCCGCCAGGATCAGCATGCGCGCCAATTGCCCCCCACCGATGATGCCAACCCTCATGGCTGCTCCCCCCGGGGATCGGGATGGGCCAGGACCGCTTCGGTCTGGCGCTGGCGAAAGGTTTCCAGGGCGGTGCCGATTTCCGGAAATTTTCCCGCCAGAATGGCCGCTGCCAGCAAGGCTGCGTTGGTGGCCCCGGCCCGGCCGATGGCGAGGGTGGCGACGGGAATGCCGGCGGGCATCTGCACGATGGACAACAGGGAGTCCAGGCCGTTGAGGGCCCTGGATGGCACCGGGACTCCCAGCACCGGCAACGTGGTCTTGGCGGCCACCATGCCGGGAAGATGGGCGGCTCCGCCGGCGCCGGCGATGATGACCTGAAGCCCACGTTGTATGGCCTTGCCGGCGTAATCGAAAAGCAGATCCGGCGTGCGGTGAGCCGAGACTACCCGAACTTCGAAGGGAATCGCCAGTTGCTCCAGCATGTCGGCGGCATGATGCATGGTTTCCCAGTCGGACTGGGATCCCATGATCACCCCCACCAGGGGTTTGCTTTGCATCATGTTTGGTTTTCGGCTGTCGTTGGCTTGTTCCAATTGTTATTATGACAAATCCCGTGTGCGAATGCGTGCTTGCACGGCTCAACACCTATCATCCCCCCGCCAATGGACGTGATGGGTGGTAAGCTTGCACGGACGGTCGCTTGATAATTTCGGCCATCGTCCTTACATAAGGGAACGTTTAAAAAACACTGCCGACAAAGGGAGATTCGACCGATGACCATCATGGGCATAAACCAGTTCGAACGTTTTTTCCGTCAAGCCGCCTCTCTGGACGTGGACAAATCGGATCTGAAGCGGGTGTCCGATTTTCTCAATCAGAAGCTGTACGATCTGCTGATCGTCGGAGTGGCCAAGGCCAAGGCCAACGGCCGGGATGTCATCCAGGTCCACGATCTGCCGATCACCAAGGGTCTGCAGGAGAGCATCCACCGGTTCCGCGGTCTGGAAATCGCCCTGGAACTGGAACCGATCCTGGCTCAGCTGGCGACCCTGCCGCCGCTGGATCTGGCCTACAGCGACGAAGTGGAGGCCAAGCTTCCCGAGATCGTCGGTGGCCTGACCTATGCGTTGGCCCAAAGTTTCAAGATCATCGATCCGAGCGTCAAAAACCCGGTCACCGAACACTGGGATCGGGCGATTGCGCTCTTCGACCTGTTACTGTAGCCGACGGCCGAACCGTATTCCGGCGAAAAGCCCGCATCCGCGGGCTTTTCGCCATATCCCGGACGATTCCTACCGCGACCGGCGTTTAAGGTATAATTCCAAAGTTATCGACTCGGGGCTTGACCGTGCTGGAGATCATCGAGGCCGGAGGCTGGCTCATGTGGCCCATTCTGGCCTGTTCCGTGTTGGCGACCGCCATCGTCTGCGAGCGTTTCTGGAGTCTGCGGACCAGTCGTATCATTCCCCCTCATTTGGTCACCCAGGCATGGCGCCTGTATCGCCAGGGAGAGCTCGACGCCGCCCGGCTGCGCCAATTGCAAAGCAGTTCGCCGCTGGGTGCCATTCTGGCGGCGGGCCTGGCCAATCATCAGTACGGGCGTGAAGTCATGAAGGAAGCCATCGAGGACGTCGGCCGTCAGGTGGCTCACGAACTGGAGCGCTTCCTGGATCTTTTGGGCACCATCGCCTCGGTCAGTCCGTTGCTGGGACTACTGGGAACCGTGATGGGAATGATCAAGGTGTTCAGCGCCATCACCGCCGCCGGTGTCGGTGATCCCCAGGTGCTGGCGGGAGGCATCTCCGAGGCGCTGATCACCACGGCGGCGGGGTTGTCGGTGGCGATTCCGGCCCTGATCTTTCACCGTCATTTCCAGGCCAAGGTGGTCGACCTGGTGCTGCGGATGGAAAACGAATCGTTGCGCTTCATCGAGATCATGCATAGTCAGTCGGAGCGGGAGAGCGAGACGTGAATTTCCGCCGTCAACGCCGTGAGCGAGTCGAGCTCAGCCTGACGCCGATGATCGACGTGGTTTTTTTGTTGTTGATCTTTTTCATGGTCACGACCACCTTCCAGCGCGAGGCGGCCCTGAAGATAGAACTGCCCGAGGCCCAGGGGAATCGGGAACCCAGAAGGCAGGTGCTCGAAGTGGTCATCGACGCCGAAGGCCACTACTACATCGACCACCGCGAACTGATCAACACCCGGATCGACACCCTCAAGAAGGCCATACGCCGGGCCTTGCGCCCGGACACCCGCCCCGTGGTGGTCGTCGCCGCCGACAAGCGTACTCCCCATCAGGCGGTGATCCGGGTGCTGGATGCCGCCCGGCAATTGGGTCTGAGCCATATCTCCTTCGCCACGGAAATGCCCGACGAATAGGTGGGTCATGGACAAGAAACTTCTGGAAATTCTGGTGTGCCCTTTGTGCAAGGGCAAGCTGATCTACGATGCCGAGGCGGAAGAATTGATCTGTAGGGCGGACCGTCTGGCGTTTCCCATCCGGGACGACATCCCGGTGATGCTCGAGGAGGAGGCCCGCAAGCTCAGCCTGGAAGAATACGACCGGCTCAAATGACGGCCTTCAAAATCGTCATTCCCGCCCGCCATGCCTCCTCCCGACTGCCGGGCAAACCCTTGCTGGAGCTGGCGGGGAAACCGATGATCGTCCACGTCTGTGAGCAGGCCTTGAAAGCCGGGGCCGACGAGGTGGTCCTGGCCACCGACGATCCCCGGATCGGGGAAGCAGCCCGGGTGACCGGGGTGAAGACGCTGTTGACGGCGGCCGCCCACCACAGCGGCACCGAACGGATCGAGGAAGTCGCCCGGCGGCTGCGGTGGGAGGAAGACGACATCGTGGTCAACTGGCAGGGGGACGAGCCCCTGCTGGAGCCAGCGCTGGTGCGCCATCTGGCCCGGTCACTGGCCGAGCATTCCGACGCTGTGGTGGCGACCCTGGCGGCCCCGGCCACGGAAGCGGAGGTTTTCAATCCCCACGCCGTGAAGGTAGTCATGGATCAGGCTGGTTACGCCCTCTACTTCAGCCGGGCCCCGATCCCCTGGCACCGGGATGGCTTCACCGACGCCGACCCGAAGCTGGCACTGGAGCAGTACTGGCGCCACATCGGCGTGTATGCCTATCGGGTCGGTCTGTTGCACCGTTATGTGGCCTGGCCGCCGGCGCCGCTGGAGCGGTTGGAATCCCTTGAACAATTGCGGATCCTGTGGCACGGTGAGCGTATCGTCGTGCTCACCGTGCCCCTCGCTCCGGAACCCGGGGTGGACACGCCGGAGGATCTCGACCGGGTCGACCGACTGCTGCGGGAGCGCGGATAAAACCGGAGGTGGAACCATGATGCGGATACTGTTTGTGTGCATGGGAAACATCTGTCGTTCGCCCATGGCCCAGGGGGTCTTCGAGAAACTGCTGAGCCAGCACGGCCTGAGCGATCGGGTGCTGGTGGAGTCGGCCGGAACCCATGCCTACCACCTGGGCAAGGCGCCGGATGAGCGTGCCGTGCGTGCCGCCCGCGAACGGGGCGTCGATATCGCCCACCTGCGTGCCCGCCAGGTGGAACCGGGCGATTTCGACGAATACGATCTGGTGTTGGTGATGGACGAGCAAAACTACGATGCCCTGCGTTTCATCAGTGCCGAACGCCATCGGCATAAACTGAAATTCCTGCTCGACTACGCCCCCCATCTGAAAACGCGCAATCTGCCCGATCCCTATTATGGGACCGACCTCGGTTTCGAGCGGGTGCTGGACATGATCGAAGACGCCTGTACCGGCCTGCTGCACCATCTGCAGGAACAGATGCGGAGGCAAATGCCGTGAAATACTGGTTGCTGGCCGTCTGGCTGGCCTTCGCCGGTTTGGCGGCGGCGGGCGAGCTGGAGAAACCGGGACGGGTGAAACACATCGTTCTGGTGCGGCTGAAAAATTCCCGGGATCTGGGGCGCTTCATGGGGTTGAGCAAGCGCCTGGTCGAGTTACCGGGGGTGTTGCGCTACAGCATCGGCCCCGTATTGCCCCGGGAAGAGAGTCGGGCGGGGGAATCCTTTGATGTGGGGGTCGTCGTCACCCTGGAAAGCCGTCAGGCGCTCCACGATTATCTGCGTCATCCCCGCCACCGGGAAATCATCGAATCCATGCGTCCGCTGGTGGCGAACGTGGTGGTTCATGATTTCGTCACCCGCTGAAGGCGGCCATGGCCGAACCCTGCTCCTTCGCCATTTTCGGCGCCACCGGTCACCTGGCCCGGACCAAGTTGCTGCCGGCTTTGTACCGGCTGGACGCGGCGGCGGCTTTGGCCGACGCCACCCGTATCGTGGGAATCGGTCGCCGCGACTGGGACGATGCCGCTTGGCGCCGGCGGGTGGCGGAGCAATTGCACGATCAGCTCCCCCTCGATGAAGCCGTTCTGGACCGCTTTCTGGCCCGGCTGCACTTCGTCCGCCTGGATCTGAGTCGTCCCGAGGATTATGCTCGTTTGGCCGCCGTGGTCGCCGATCCCGGCTTCGTTCCCAACTGGGTGTTCTATCTTTCGATCCCGCCCCAGGAGTACGCCCGGGTGGCGCGTCACCTGGCGCAGCACCGGCTCAACCGCGAGGATCAGGGCTGGCGCCGCCTCGTGGTGGAAAAACCGTTCGGCTACGATCTGGAAAGCGCGCGGGTTCTCGATCACAGCCTCCACCGGGATTTCCGGGAAGCGCAGATCTATCGCATCGACCATTATCTGGGCAAGGAGACGGTCCAGAACATTTTCGTGTTCCGCTTCGCCAATCTGATGCTGGAACCGTTGTGGAACCGCAACCACATCGATCACGTCCAGATCACCCACGCGGAAACCGCGGGGATCGGGGAGCGGGCCGGTTATTACGACGGCACCGGTGCCCTGCGGGACATGATCCAGAGCCATCTGCTGCAAATGCTCGCCATGGTGGCGATGGAGCCGCCGCCGCGGATGGACGCCGAATCCCTGCGCGACGAAAAGGTCAAGGTGCTCAAATCGGTGCGTCCCATTCGTCCCGATGCCGTGCACGCCCATGCCTTCCGAGCCCAATACGTACGGGGATGGATCCGGGGAGAGGAGGTTCCCGGCTATCGGGAGGAGGCGGGTGTCGACCCCGACAGTACCACCGAGACGTTCGCGGCCCTCAAGCTCTATCTGGACAACTGGCGCTGGCGCGGGGTGCCGTTCTATCTGCGTACCGGCAAACGCCTGGCCGAGGACCGGGCGCTGATCGCCATCCGTTTCCGGCATCCCCCCCAGCAATTGTTCCGTGACACCCGGATCGAACGCCTGGAGCCCAACTGGTTGCTGATGGGCATCCAGCCGGATCAGTGCATCCGGGCCGAGGTCTACGTCCGGGAAAGGGGCACCGCCATGCGGGTGCGCAAGATTCAGCTGGATGCCACCACCTGCGGTATCGACATCGACCGCCTCGGCGCCTACGAGACCCTGCTTCTCGACGTCATCGCCGGCGACCATTCCCTGTTTCTGCGTTCCGACGAGGTGTTGTGGGCCTGGCGGGTGGTCGATCCGGTGCTGCGGGTATGGGCGGTGGAGCGCGATTACATCCCCACCTATCCGGCGGGCAGCTGGGGGCTGGAGGAAGTGCGCGGTCTTTTCGACCGTGAGGATCATCGATGGCGTAATCAACTGGAAGCCGATTCGGAGGAACAGCCATGACGATTCAGACCCGAGAAGTGGAATACTTCGATGGCGATACCCGATTGTTGGGGTTTTTGGCCTGGGACGACGCCAGGACCATTCCCATGCCCGGAGTCCTGATCGCCCACATGTGGGGGGGCAGGGAGGACTTCGTCTGTGACAAGGCCAGGGCGCTGGCGGAACTGGGTTACGCCGGTTTCGCCCTGGATCTGTACGGTGACGCCAGGACCGGCTCGGGGCCGGAGGAAAACGCCAGGTTGATGCAGCCTTTCCTGGATGACCGCTCCCTGCTGCAGCGCCGCATGTCGCTGTCTTTGGCGGCCCTGCGCCAGCAGGCGATGGTGGATCCCGGGCAAACCGCGGCCATCGGCTATTGCTTCGGCGGCCTGTGCGTCCTCGATCTGGCCCGCACCGGTGCCGACGTCACCGGGGTGGTCAGTTTCCACGGTCTACTCAAGCCACCGGGCAACACCCAGGGCAACCAGATCCGGGCCAAGGTGCTGGTGCTCCACGGCCACGACGATCCCATGGTGCCGGTGGAGGACGTCGTCGCCCTGGAGAAGGAACTGACCGAGGCGGGGGCCGACTGGCAGATCCACGTCTATGGCCACACCATGCATGCCTTCACCAATCCGAAAGCGAGCGATCCGGATTTCGGAACCGTCTATAATCCGGTG
>JALSSF010000173.1 GCA_026984375.1 Methylothermaceae bacterium
GAGGAGCTGTGGCGTATCGTGCAGCAGCAGCAGAAGGAGATCGAAGCCCTCAAGGCCAAACTGGCGGAAAAGGAGAAGAAGGTCGAAAAAACCGAGGCCAAGGCGGCGCCTAGGGAAGTCGAGGAGTTGAAACGGGAGACCAGCATCCTGGCGCAGGAGCTGGAGAAGATGCGCACCCTGCTGGTGATTCCCGAGGAACCGGAATACAAATCCATGTATGGCCTGGGTCCAGCCGCCTCCAAGGTCTATCAGGTGGGCAAGGGTCTTTCCATCGGTGGCTATGGAGAGGGGCGCTATCAAGTGTTCACCGGGGATCAGAACGGCAGGAAGGACAATGCCGACTATCTGCGTTTCGTGCTTTACGTCGGTTACAAGTTCAACGACTGGATCCTGTTCAACAGTGAGCTGGAGTTCGAGCATGCCACGACGGGGCGGGGGGGATCGGTATCGGCGGAGTTCGCTGCGCTGGATTTCTTTCTCGATCCCCGGGCCAACGTCCGCGCCGGGATCGTGCTGATTCCGATGGGATTCATCAACCCGATCCACGAACCCCCTTTCTTCTTCGGCAACAACCGTCCGGAGGTGGAGCAGCGCATCATTCCCACCACGTGGCGCGAATTGGGTGTCGGTCTGTTCGGGGAGTTGTTGCCGGGGCTGACTTATACCACCTACGTGGTCAACGGTATGGATGCCACCGGTTTTTCCGCCGCCGGCATCCGCGGCGGCCGTCAGAACGCCAGCAGGGCCAAGGCCGAGAACCTGGCCTGGGTCGGCCGGATGGACTATGCGGTGCCCTGGGTTCACGGATTGACCGTCGGCGGTTCGGCCTACCTGGGCAACTCAGGGCAGGACGAGATCGGCGGAGCCGATGTCTTCACCCAGCTCTACGAGGGCCACCTGGAGTGGAAGTACCGCGGTTGGGAAGTGCGCGCCCTGGGAGCCTGGAGCCACATCGGCGACGCCGGCAAGGTCAGCCGGGCGGTGGGCGAGACGGTGGGCCGCGAGCAGTTCGGCTGGTATGCCGAGGCCGGTTACAATATCCTGCCATGGCTGCTGCCGGAATCCACCCACTATCTGGCGCCGTTCTTCCGCTACGAACGCTGGGACACCCAGGCCGAGGTGGCCGGCGGATTCGACAAGGACGGCAACCTGGACCGTCGCCTGTGGCAGGTAGGGCTGCACTACAAACCGATTCCCAACGTGGTCATCAAGGCGGATTACCGGAATTTCGATGCCGATCAAGGGGAGGTGGCCGATGAATTCAACGTCGGGCTCGGCTTCATTTTCTGAAGAAAAACCGTTGCTTCGCCGCACATCGTTTCTGCTGGGGGTGCTGCTGGCGGTCTTCGCGACCGCCGGCTCGGCCAAGGTCTACTACAGCAAAAAGGAGGCGATGGAGCTGGCCTTCGGTCCGGAGGCGGCGGTCGAAATGCGGCCGCTGTTCCTGACCGATGTCCAGCGCCGGGCGATCGAACGCCTGGGACGGGTGAAGCTGGATTCCAGTCTGTACACCTTCTATGTGGGAAAGCGTGACGGCCGGATCGTCGGTTACGCCGCTATCGAGACCCACACGGTGCGCACCAAGCCGGAAACCTTGTTGATCGTTCTGAATCCGGACGGCCAGGTGCGGGATGTGGTCGTATTGGCGTTCCACGAACCGCCGGAGTATCAGCCGCCGGAGCCGTGGTTCCGACAACTGGCGGGAAAGCCGGTGGCGGCGCTCCGGGTCGGCGGTGAAGTAGACGGCGTGTCCGGCGCCACCCTCAGCGTCCGCGGGACGCTCGAAAGCGTCCGCAAGGTGTTGGCTATCTATGAGATCGCCCTTTCGGGAAGAAAAACGCCGGTGACGGTCGCTGCGGGAGGTGAGTGATGCGATTCTTCGTCACCGGCGAGCATC
>JALSSF010000174.1 GCA_026984375.1 Methylothermaceae bacterium
GCACCCTGAAACTGCTCCGCAGACACCTTCGTCAACGCCGCCGTCAGCGTCGTCTTCCCATGGTCCACGTGCCCAATCGTCCCCACATTCACATGCGGCTTCGTCCGCTCAAACTTCTGCTTGGCCATAAGAGTTCGGTCCTCAGTTTTTTTTCTCACTCAGTAAAGATAATGGAGCCCATAACCGGACTTGAACCGGTGACCTCTTCCTTACCAAGGAAGTGCTCTACCGACTGAGCTATATGGGCCGTGAAATCGTATCCCGCCGAATTTGGAGCGGGTGATGGGAATCGAACCCACGTCATCAGCTTGGAAGGCTGAGGTTCTACCATTGAACTACACCCGCAATAACCTTCCCGATATCTCTGGTGGAGGGGGGAGGATTCGAACCTCCGAAGGCTGAGCCGCCAGATTTACAGTCTGGTCCCTTTGACCGCTCGGGAACCCCTCCCGAACTAAAGAGCGGGATATTCTTTCCGATTCGCCACTGTCTGTCAAGCGTGACGTGCAACATTCTGGGACGCTTCGCCGTGAAGAAGGTTCATCGCCTTTTCGACCCCTTCCTCCAACAGAACCGGGAGACAGGCCACCGCCCTGGCGATCGCCCCGTCTATGGCCTGAACGTCCTCGACGGACGGGCGGCCGAGGACGTGATCGATCACGGAACCACGGGCCGGCCGGCCGATGCCGATTCGCAGCCGCAGGAACCGCTTCGATCCCAGATGCTCCATGACACTACGCAGACCGTTGTGACCGCCGTGACCACCATCGACCTTCAGCCGCACCACGCCCGGGTCGAAATCGAGATCATCGTGCGCCACCAACATCTGCTCCGGCTCCAGGCGAAAATAGCGACACACCGCCGCCACCGGCGCCCCGCTTCGATTCATGAACTGTCCCGGCTTGAACAGGCGCACCGCCCGGTTGCGGTGGGTGAACCGCGCCAACCAGCCTCCGAAGCGACTCTCCCAGCGCAGCACGACACCCTGATGGCAGGCTACCGCGTCCACGAACCAGAACCCGGCGTTGTGCCGGGTCTTCTCGTATTGTTCGCCGGGGTTTCCCAACCCCACGATCAAGGCGACGGGCTTCAAACTTCCTCTTCGCCGGTTTCCTCGCCGCCTTCCTCTTCCGCCTCGCCGGTGCGGGCCGCCAGCACCGTCACCACCGGCACGTCGGCGCCATGGAGCAGCTCCACCGGCTTGACCCCTTCGGGAAGTTTCAATTCGGAAAGATGAATGGCCTCCCCCACGTCGAGATCGGCAAGATCCACCTCGATGAATTCCGGCAGCTGACCCGGCAGGCAGGCCACCTCCACCTCCACCAGGTTATGAGTGATCACGCCGCCCTTCTTGACGCCGACGCAGGTATCCTCGTTGATGAAGTGGAGCGGGACGTGAACCCGGATCTCCTCGTCGGCGTAGATCCGCTGAAAATCCAGGTGCAACACCGATTCCCGGCTGGGATGGCGCTGAACTTCCTTGAGAATGGCCTGGACCGACCCCTTCCCTTCGATGTTGAGCGTCAGGATGTGGGAGTAGACCGCCTCCTGCTCCAAATTCCTGTCCACCTGAGGCTTGGACAAAGTCAACGCCAGCGGCTCTTCCTTGCCCCCGTAAAGCACGGCTGGAATCTTCAATGCCCGCCGCAGTGCTCTCGCCTTCCGCGTACCGGTCTGGCTTCGCAGTTGTGCCTCGAACTCAAAACTCGCTTCCATTTTTCAATACTCCAAATGGGTCAATCGACGTAAAGGGAACTCACCGATTCACCGACCGCGATGCGCCGAATGGTTTCGGCCAGCATGTCAGCGACGCTCAACTGGCGTATCTTGGGGCAGACCCGGGCATCCGGGCGCAGGGGAATGGTGTCGGTGACCACCAGTTCGTCCAGTTGCGACGCAGCGATATTGTCCACCGCCGGCCCCGAGAGCACCGGGTGGGTGCAGTAGGCCACCACCCGCACCGCCCCCTGCTCTTTGAGAGCCCTGGCCGCCTGGCACAGGGTACCCGCCGTGTCCACCAGGTCATCCACCAGAATGCAGGTTCGCCCTGCCACGTCACCGATGATGTTCATCACCTGAGCCTCGTTGGCCTTGGGGCGCCGCTTGTCGATGATCGCCAGGTCGGCGTCGCCCAGGCGCTTGGCCAGCGCTCGAGCCCGCACCACGCCGCCGACGTCCGGGGACACCACGATCGGATCGTCGTATTTCTGGCGCCAGATGTCTCCCAGAAGCAACGGCGAGGCGTAGACGTTGTCCACCGGGATGTCGAAAAACCCCTGTACCTGGTCGGCGTGGAGATCCACGGTCAGCAGCCGGTCCACCCCGGCGGCGGTGATCATCTTGGCCACCAACTTGGCGGTGATCGGCACCCGGGTGGAACGGGGACGCCGGTCCTGACGGGCGTATCCGAAATAGGGGATCACCGCCGTGATGGTACCGGCCGACGCCCGCCGCAGGGCGTCCACGATCACCAGCAACTCCATTAGGTTGTCGTGGGGCATGTGGGTGGACTGAATGACGAAGACTTCACGCCCCCTGACGTGCTCTTCGATCTCCACCGCGATCTCGCCGTCACTGAAGCGGCCTACTGAGGCCAGACCCAACCGCATGTTCAGACGACCGACGATACTCTGCGCCAGGGGCCGGTTGGCGTTACCGGAAAAGATCATGAAACTGGCATCGCTCATGCGGCCACCCTTGGCTGATGAGTCGTTCGCGGTAAAGACCTGTGTGGCTGGGGCGCCAGGATTCGAACCTGGGAATGCGGGGACCAAAACCCCGTGCCTTACCGCTTGGCGACGCCCCAATGGATCTTTCATGTCAACTGCGCCAACTTGTCCAGCAGTGGTGAGCGATTCAGCCCGCGGGCCACCCGCACCTGCCAGGAGCGCGCCAGGCTGGCGGCCGCCCGTTCCGCCTGCACCCGCCCGGGGAAAGCGGCGAAGACGCACGCGCCGGTTCCGGTAAGCTGTGCTGCCCCAAAGGCGGACAGAGCTTCCAGCGCTGCGTCCACTTCCGGATGCAGGCGGCACACCACCGGAAGACAATCGTTGACTCGCATCCCACCGAGAAAGTCGGATATTGTGGCAGGGGGGCTGTTCCTTGTCAAATCCGGGGCGGCGAACACCGCCGCCGTGGAAACCTGACAGGGAGGAACCACGACGACGTACCAAGGTTCCGGCAATTCCACCGGGATCAACTCCTCCCCCACGCCTTCCGCCCAGGCGGCCCGACCCTTGATGAAGACGGGAACATCGGCACCGAGACCGACACCCAGTTCGATGAGTTCCGCCTCGCTGAAACCCAACCGCCACAGCGCGTTCAACGCCACCAGCACCGTGGCTGCATCGGAACTGCCGCCGCCCAGGCCGCCCCCCATGGGCAGCCGCTTCTCCACCCGGATCTCGACCCCCTGCCGAATCCCGGCCGCCTGTTGCAGCCGTTTTGCCGCCCGCACGGCAAGGTCCCGCTCGGGTGGCACGCCCGGCAGGGGACAGGCCAAGGTCACCCGCCCATCCCGGCGCCAGGCGAAGGAAATCCGGTCACACCAGTCGAGCAGTTGGAAGACGGTCTGGAGCCGATGGTAACCGTCGGCACGCCGGCCGACGATGCGCAGCATCAAATTCAGCTTGGCGGGCGCCGGCCAGCCGGCAAGTGCTCCAGGATTCATTTTCCACACCTGTCGCTGCGGGCGGAGGATACCGGAAACGCAAATCGACCGGCGTTGTCCTCCGACACGGCAAGGGACGCATCGTCCGTCTCCCAGCGATCCACGATCAGTTTCAAAACCACTCCGGCCGGTCCGGTCAGGACGATTTTTCTCGGCAGGGCGCCCGGGGGAGTCGCCGTATATTCTCGATACTCTATTTGCCAGCCGCTTTGGTTCAAATACCGCAGCCGTCCCAGGGAATCGTAGCGCCGCCGGGTCACGGGGACTCCCGGCGCCGGCATTCCCAGCACCCAATAGTGCAGCGCCCGAAGCGGCACCCGGACCCCCAACGCCTCCTCGAGCAAGGCCTGCGGCTGCCGGGATTCGCGCACTCGGCCATCGTGATAGCGAATCCGGATCCACCCGCCTTGGACTTCGATCTTCACGCCCCCCTGACCGAAAGGCCCGCTGATGGTGAGCGAATCCCGACCGTTTCGCCGGAACCAGCGCAAACCGCCGTGCCAGTTTCCCTCGCCGCTCCGGACTCCGATCCGGCCCTGAAGCCGCCAGCCCCGCTCGGCCACGCGCGCCAGCCAAGCCTTTTCCGGTGGTTGCAGCGGCACCACCGGCTTTTTGAAGGCGCAGCCGGGCAATCCCAACAACAGGACCAGCACCAGAAGGAAAAAACGCGGGATCACGGATTCAGACGGTCACGGACTTTCTGGAAAAATTTTTGCCACCGGGGATCGCCCTTGCCCTCCTCGAATCCCCGGCGCCAGATCTCCCGGGCCTTGTCGTACTGCTTCATGGCCCAGTGCACTTCGCCCAGGTGATAGGCGATCTCAAGGTCCGGATTTTCGGCGTAGGCCCGTTGCAAATACGTCAGCGCCTCGGAAAGATTGCCCAGCTTGAACTGGAGCCAGCCATAGCTGTCGAGAACGGCGGCATCGTCCGGTTTGAGACGGATCGCCTTCTCCAACAGTTCCCGCGCCTCCTCCAGGGAACCACCGTATTCCAGCAGAGTGTAACCCAGGGCGTTGAGGATGTGGGGATCGTCGGGGCGTTTCTCCAAAGCCGCCCGCAGATCGACGATGGCCTGATGGGGATTTCCCATTTGTTCCGCCACCAGCGCCCGGGCGTAAAGGAGATCGGGATCGGCCGGAAAATCCGCCAGCGCCTCGCTCAAGGTCTCGAACGCCGCCTGGTATTTTTGCGCCCGGGTGAGTATTTCCGCCCGGATCAGGTAAATCTGCAGCCGCCGCGGGGGGTAGCGATCGGCCAGTCGCTCCAGGCGTCTCAGCGCCTCGTCGATCCGACCGCTCTGCGCCAGGGCGAGCGCCGCATTGAGGCGGGCGTCGAAAACCAGGCTGCCGGATTCGATCTTGTCGAACCAGCGGATGGCCTCCTCGACCTTCCGGTGCTGCTGGGCGATCCGGCCCAGATAATAATAGGCCTCGGAACGCCATTTGGGCTGTTTCAGCAGCCGCATCAGCGCCTTCCTGGCCTCGGCATCGTCGCCTTTGCGTAGATTGACCAGGGCGTAGGCATAGAGGGCGTCGGGATGGTCCGGTTGCCGTCGCAGGATGCGCCGTAGCTGTTTCTCCGCCTCGGCGAACGCCTCCTGCTTCAACAGCAGCTGGGCGTAAAGCAGGCGCAACTGCAGATTGTCCGGATTCTTGCGGACCAATTCCGCCAGCACCTGACGCGCCTTGCCGGCCTCACCCAACTGGACCAGCAACCGACTTTGCAGGACACGCAGCTTCTCCCAGTCGGGACGCAACGCCAGGGCTCGGGTGATCCGGTCCAGTGCCAGACGGGTCTTCCCGTGATGCAACGCCAGCAGGGCGTGGGCGTAAAGCACCTCGGGGGAATCGGCGAACCGGCGGCTCACCTGCGCCATCACCGTCAGAGCGGTGTCCTTGGACACCTTCCGGTCCATGAAGCGCAGGATATCCAACAGCACCGCCGAACGATCCGCCTCCGGGGTCAGCTGCAACAGGCGCACGAAATGGGAGACCGCCGCCTCGATCCGATTCCGCTGCAGCGCCAGTCGCAGCGCGGCCCGGTGGGCGGCCGGGGAATCCGGGGCCCGCTCCAGCCACAGTTTCACCGCCTGGTCGGCCTTGTCGTAATCCTGCAGGTACAGGGCGATGCGGGCGGCCCGCTCCGCGACCCAGGCGTCGGGAACCTTGTCGGCCACCTGGAGGTAGTACTGCAACGCCAATGGATATTGGCCCTTCTGGCCGGCCAGTTCGGCGGAAAGCAGCAAATACAAGATATCGGCCTTGATGCCGGGACCGGTCAACGGCCGCTCCTTCAACCGCTCACCGGTCAGGGGTTCGGGGGCTTCGGCGCGAGGTTGGAAACGGGCGCAACCGGCAACGACCAAGCCGGCGATGAGGACCGGAACAACAGTTTTGATCACGGACAACTTCCTTATCCCAATTTCGAGCGCGCGGGACCCGGCAGAATCCGGACGGCACGCGGGTTTGGTTTAATTATATTTTGTTTTTACAATGAAGAATAATCTTATCCTGAATCCGCCCGTCCGATGACGTTACTGGCTCTGGGACTGAACCATACCACCGCCCCCGTGGCGGTTCGCGAACGCCTCGCCGTTCCCGGCGAGCGCCTCGGTGTCCTGCTGCGCAGCTTGATCGCGCTGCCGGGAATCCGGGAGGCGGCCATCCTTTCCACCTGCAACCGCACCGAAGTCTACTGCCACACGGAGCATCAGGACCCGCACGTCTTGCTCACCTGGCTGGCCCGGACCCAGAACCTGGCCGTCGGGGAAATAGAACCGTACATCTACACCCACCGGGACGCCGAATCCATCCGCCATCTGTTCCGGGTCGCCTGCGGCCTCGATTCCCTGGTCCTGGGGGAACCCCAGATTCTCGGGCAGATGAAAAACGCCTATCAGGCGGCCCGCCAAGCGGGGGCGGTGGGAAAGATTTTCAGCCGCCTGTTTCAGCACACCTTCGCCGCCGCCAAGAAGGTCAGAACCGACACCGCCATCGGCGCCAGCCCCATCTCCGTCGCCTTCGCCGCCGTGCGTCTGTCGCAGCAGATCTTCGACGACCTGAGCCACCAGACCGCCCTGCTCATCGGTGCCGGCGAAACCATCGAACTGACCGCGCGCCATCTGCACCAGCAGGGCATCGGGCGGATCATCGTCGCCAACCGCACCTTCGACCGGGCCTACGCCCTGGCGGCCCAGTTCGGCGGCTACGCCATCGCCCTGCGGGAATTGCCGGACCATCTCGCGGAAGGCGACATCATCGTCTCCTCCACCGCGAGCCAGCTCCCCATCCTGGGGAAGGGTGCCATCGAACGGGCCATCCGGCAGCGGCGTCACAAACCGATCTTCATGGTGGACCTGGCCGTTCCCCGGGACATCGAGCCCGAGGTGGAAACCCTGGACGACGTCTATCTCTACACCGTGGACGATCTCAAGGACATCGTCGAGGAGAACCGCCAGGCCCGCCGCGAGGCCGCCCTTCAGGCCGAGGAAATCATCGCCATGGAGGTGGAACACTTCCTCGGCTGGCTGCGTTCCCAGGGCGCCACCGACACCATCCGCGCCTTGCGGGCCCAGGCCCAGGAACACCGGGAACAGGCCCTGGAGCGGGCCCGCCGCGCCCTGCGCCGGGGGGCGACCCCGGAACAGGCTCTGGAACTTCTGGCCCACACCCTGACCCAGAAACTCCTCCACACCCCCAGCGTCCAACTGAGGCAGGCCGCGGTTCACGAACGCCACGACCTGATCGCAGCGGCCCGCGAACTCTTCAAGCTCCGATAGATGCAGCCGTCCGTCCGCGCCCGTCTCGACCGACTCAGCGACCGTTTCGAGGAAATCACGGCGCTGCTGAGCCTGCCCGAAGTCCAGGCGGACAGCAAGCGCTTCCGGGAGCTGAGCCGGGAATACGCCCAACTGGAACCGATCGTCGCCACCTACCGCGACTATCGAAAAACCGCGGCGGAACTGACCGAGGCCGAAGCGCTGCTGGACGACAGCGATCCGGAACTGCGCGACCTGGCCCGGGAAGAGATCGCCCGCGCCAAGGAGCGGTTGGAGCAGCTGGAAAGGGAGCTACAGATCCTATTGCTGCCCCGCGATCCCCGGGACGCCCGCAGCGTGTTCCTGGAGATCCGCGCCGGCACCGGGGGAGCGGAGGCCGCCCTGTTCGCCGGCGACCTGCTGCGCATGTACAGCCGCTATGCGGAAAAACGGGGCTGGCGGGTGGCGATCGTCGCCGCCAACCCGGGGGAACACGGCGGTTACAAGGAAGTCATCCTCAAAATCGCCGGTCCGGACGTCTACTCCCGCCTCAAATTCGAAGCCGGGACCCACCGGGTCCAGCGGGTCCCGGAAACCGAATCCCAGGGACGCATCCACACTTCCGCCTGCACCGTCGCCGTCCTGCCCGAAGTGGAGGAGGTGGACGAGGTGGAGATCAACCCGGCGGAGCTGCGCATCGACACCTTCCGCTCCTCGGGCGCCGGGGGGCAGCACGTCAACACCACCGATTCGGCCGTCCGCATCACCCACCTGCCCACCGGCATCGTGGTGGAATGCCAGGACGAACGCTCCCAGCACAAGAACAAGGCCCGGGCCATGGCCCTGCTCAAAGCCCGCCTGCTGGCGGCGGAGCAGGCCAAGCGCGAGGCGGAGCAGGCCCGGTCGCGCCGGCTGCAGGTGGGTTCCGGCGACCGTTCCGAGCGCATCCGCACCTACAATTTCCCCCAGGGCCGGGTGACCGATCACCGGATCAACCTCACCCTCTACAAACTCGACGAGATCCTGGCGGGCGACCTGGACGAACTGATCGTCCCCCTGATTCAGCACCACCAGGCCGAACTGCTGGCCGAAGCGTTCGCCTAGATGGACACGATCGCCCAGTTGCTCAAACTCGGTCGGGAAACGCTGACGCCGGTTTCCCCCACCGCCTCCCTGGACAGCGAACTGCTGCTGGCCGAAGCGCTCGGTCGCCCCCGCAGCCATCTGTACGCCTGGCCCCAGCAACCGGTCGCCGGGGAGCAGCGGCGCCGCTTCGAGCAGTTGCTGCAGCGCCGCCGCCGGGGCGAGCCGGTGGCCTACCTGCTAGGACGACGGGAGTTCTGGTCCCGGCCGTTCCGGGTGGCTCCCGGCGTGCTGATTCCCCGTCCGGAAACCGAACTGCT
>JALSSF010000175.1 GCA_026984375.1 Methylothermaceae bacterium
CCGCCCTGATCGGCAAACAGTTCAAAGCGAGGCTGGAACTGCTGGAAAAGGAAGGTCGGGTCACCGCCTTGGCCACGCCGATGCTGCTGACCGCCAACCAGGAAGTCAGCCGGATCTTCATCGGCCGGGAAGAGCCGATCGTGACCGGCTACACGGCGCAAAACGCCCAAACCCAAGCGGCCGGCAACACGGTCGTCATCCAGAATCCCCTTTTGGTACCGCAATTCGAGACCCGCAATCTGGGCAAGACCCTCATTCTCACACCGACCATCAACGCCGACGGCAGCATCGATCTGCGCATCATGATCGAAGATTCGGTGCTCGCCGGCCAGAAGATCGTCAAGGTCCCGGTCAACGATCAACTCCAGGAAGGCAGCGTGGACGTCGTCGCCAACCGGACCTACAGCGGCACCATCGCCATCCAGGACGGTCAGGAAGCGGCCATCGGCGGACTGATCGAAGAAAGCGCCAAGGACGAGGAGCGGAAAGTGCCGGTACTAGGCGACATTCCCCTGTTGGGCAACCTGTTCAAGGACGAAATCCAGTCGCGCACCCGCACCGAACTGGTGATCCTGGTCAAACCCCGCCTCATCGAGAAACCCGACCGAACGGAGAGCGTCAGTCGCCAATGGCTGCGGGAACAGAGCGTCCATCCGGCGCTCGACCATCCCGATCGCACCCTGGGCATCTACAAGAATCCCTACGGCACCCACCGCGGTTACGAGCTTCAGGAGCCTTACAAGACCTACCCGGGCCAGGACGCCATGGACCGTTACAACCGCAAGGACGGCTATTGGGCGAAACCCGAGGCCCGGGTCATCCAACCCGCGGACGCGACCCAAAGGCTGTATCTGGAACTGACCCGCTACGCCGCCCGGGCGGTGCGCAAGATCGGCTACGAGCTGGAGAACGACCTCGGCATCGTGCGCCGTCCCGATCCGCCGAAACAGCCGGTGTTCCTCACCCCGCAACTGGAGGCGATTCCCCTGGCGAGCTGGCGACGCGGCGGCCTGACGGTCACCGCCCTCCGGCTGGTCAACCGCAGCGGCCAGGCGGTCGTGTTCGACGCCGAGGGTCTGCACGGCGACTGGCTGGTGGCTACGGTGGAAAAGCCGACGCTGGCGCCGGGCGAGCGGACGTATCTGTATCTGATCTCCGCCGGTGATTTCCGGGAGGCGTTGCAGCGATGAGACGGTCGGTTTCCGTCACGATCCTGGGATGGGCGGCGCTGCAGGCAGCGGCCGGGGAGCCTGCCCTGCACATGTTCGTACTCGACCGCAATGCCACACCTTCCCAGATCGACGCCCGAGCCGATCCAGAAACACCGGTGCTCCACATGACCATCCTACAGAAGGCCGCCGAACCCCGGCCCGCTCCTTTCCACTTCACTTACGCGCTGGGAATGGGATACCGGCGCGACGAACTGGACTGGAAGACCAGCAGCGGCGGCAGACCGTTCATCCGGGAAACATGGCGCGATCTGGACAACATCCGCCTGACGGGAGAGGCCCACATCGTCACCCCTATCCGCCTCACCTTTCAAGGGCGGGTCGCCTATAGTTGGGTGCTGACGGGACGCCAGCGCCGCTCCGACTATCTGGGTGATCGGTACGATCGGGCGTTTTCCCGCATCGAAGGCGATGTAGATGAAGGACACGGGCTGATGGCGGCCGCCGGTTTCGGTTATCACCTGCCGCTGTGGAACCACCTGGGTTTCCGGGCCTGGCTGGAGCCCCTGGCCGGTTACGGCTACCGGGAACTGAATCTGAATCTCGAAGAGCCGAAACAGGTGATCGCCACCCAAGGACTCACCCCGCCGGCAGGCAGGCTGCGCGGCGCCGCGTACCGCTACCAGGTCCGCTGGCACGGTCCCTGGCTGGGCATGCGACTGGGATTGGCGGGCGAACGCTGGGAACTCCACGGCCAGGGGGAATATCATTTCGCCCGCTACCGGGCCGACGGCCGCTGGAAGCGTCTGGCGAACGCCGATCGCAAAATCACCTTCGAGCAGAACGGTGACGGTTTCGGGATCGTCGCCACGGTGGGCGGCAGCTACCGGTTCTGGGACCGTCTGGCGATTCAGCTCGACCTGGACTTTCAGCACTGGAAGATCGATGGCGGCGATGACGTGACCGCTCTGGAAGACGGCAGCCGGATCCGCAACCGTCTGGACGAGGCCTCCTGGCGCTCGCTGGGCGGCAATCTGAGCCTGCGCTACGACTTTTGACGGAGGAGAATCCCATGCGCTTTCCCACCCTGATGTACCTGGTTGTCTGCATCCTGATCAGCCCGGCGGCCCGGGGCGTCGGTGGAGCCGTGAGCCATAAGCTCGCCACCCTGGAACGGGCCTGGCTGCGACACCGGACCGACGGCACACCCTTCCGCAATCCCGCCCCCGAAATACACCTATGGCGCGGCCGGGCTTTGGTGACCCTGACCACGGACGGCCCCGCCACGGCCCTGGTACCACGGCTGCGCGGTCTGGGCATGGATCGGATTTCCACCTACGACAACACGGTCTCGGGCTGGATGCCGATCGACCGGTTCCATCTGCTCGATCGCCTGGGTACCGTGATCCAGGTCCGGGCCGCCAGTCCCCGGACGACCGCCGCCATCCCGCTGTTCGGCGACGGGCGCAACCGGGTCGTCAGCCAGGGGGACGCCGCCCTTCAGGCCATCCGGCTGCGGAAACGGTACGGGGTGGACGGACGCCGCATCACCATTGGGGTATTGTCAGACAGTTACGACTGCCTCGCCCAGGCCGAGGCCGACGTCGCCGCCGGTGAACTTCCCAGGGAAATCACCGTGCTCAAGGATCTGAGCAAGGAAGCGGACGAAAACGGCGTCACCGAGTGCGAAGCGTTCGAAGCCGCCGACGAGGGCCGGGCCATGATGCAGCTGATCCACGACCTGGCGCCCGGCGCCCGCCTCCTGTTCCACACCGCCTACGGCGGCGAGGCCGACTTCGCCCGCGGCATCGTCGCCCTGGCCAGCGCCGGGGCCGACGTGATCGTCGATGACGTCGGCTACGCCTCGGAACCGATGTTCCAGGACGGCCCCATCGCCAAAGCGGTGGACCGGGTCAAAGCCATGGGCGTGGCCTATTTCTCATCCGCTGGCAACTCGGGACGGCTGGGATACGGCGCCGCCTTCAATCCGGGACGGGTGAGTCTGACCGGCGAGATCGCCCACGACTTCCATCCCGATCCGGCCATCACCGATTTCTACCAGGCCATCGACATTCCCCAGGGTGTGCAAGTTCGATTCATTCTCCAATGGAACCAGCCCTTCCGCAGCGGCGGACGGGGCGGTGCCGACAGCGATCTGGATCTGATCCTGTTCGACGAAACCCTGAGCCGGGTGGTGGCCAGCAGCGAAGAAGACAATCTGGGGCGCGATCCCCTCGAAGCCTTCGAGTTCGTCAACGACACCGAGGGCACCCGCTTCCATCTGTTCATTCCCCTCCGCGCCGGCCCGGCGCCGGAACGGGTCCAATACGTCATTCAAATTATTCAAAAAGGCATGCCGCCCCAATGGCCGGCGGAGCGCGGCCCCATACCGGGCCATTGCGCCCTGGAGGACGGCAGCGGCACCATCGGCGCCGGCCAACCGCAGAACCCGGAAGCTCCAGCGGTGCGCCTGTTGGAATACGGCGACGGTCCCGGTAACGCCACCCTCGTCGGCCACCCCAACGCCGACGGCGCCATGGCGGTGGGGGCGATCTCCTACCGGGAAACCCCGTTCTTCGGCATCTGTTCGGGGCTGGGGCGGATCGAGTCCTTTTCCTCGGCCGGCGGGGTTCCGGTCTACTTCGACGCCGACGGCAATCCCCTGCCCGACGCGCCGGTGATCCGCCAGAAACCCGACATCGTGGCCGTGGATGAAACCAATACCACCTTCTTCGGCGAAGACACCGACGGCGACGGCTGGCCGAACTTTTCCGGCACCTCCGCCGCCGCGCCCCACGCCGCCGCCGTGGCCGCGCTCGTCCTGGACTACAACCCGGAACTGAGCGTCGACGAGCTCTACGACGCCATGCGCCTGTCGGCCCTGGATCTGGACGACCCGGCGACTCTCGGCTTCGATCGCGGTTTCGACTATGGCACCGGCTACGGACTGCTGGACGCCCCGGCGATCGTCACCGCACTGGAAAGTGACGGGCTCTACCTGACCCTGGGACCGGTCCCGGCGGAGGCCACCGCCGGGGAGGAAATCCGCTATCGCCTCATCGTAGTCAACTTCTCTCCGGCCACGGCCCGCAACGTGGCCATTCGCGGCGCGATTCCACCCGCCACCGCGGTCACCCGGCTGGAGGGCTGCCCGAAGGTGGATCCGGATCTGTCGGCCTGCATCATCGGCGATCTGGAACCCGGCGGACGCCACACCCTGGATCTGGGGCTGACCGTGGTCGACGGCACCGTCGAGGCGATCGAGCCCCGATTCGAACTGCTGGCCGACGGCCGACCACCGGCCGACGCCACCGGCCGTCTGCTGCAACCACGCACCCGCATCGCCCGGCTGCCGGGCGATTTCAACGCCGACGGCTGTGTCGACCGCAGCGACTACGCCACCCTGCTGGCCGTACTGCGCGGCGCCCTTTCCGATGCCGAACTGATACGCGGCTTCGACCTCACCGGTGATGGGCGGGTCGATGTCGACGATCTACGGGAACTGGTCCGGCGCTATTCCCGGCCCGAAGGAGCAGCTTGTGTGAACGCCTGAGGCATGGAAGCGGAAACCGGTGGTCAGAGATACTTGATGGCGGCGACCACCAGTCCTCCGACGGCCACGGTGGTGGCGAAGGACCAGCGCATGAAACGGTCGATCCGGTCCGTCAGGGCTTCGAAGCGCTTATCCACTTGCTCGAAGCGCTTGTCCACTTGCTCGAAGCGCCTGTTCATCTCGTCCCGCAGCGCTTCCAGGCGTTCGTCCATCAGGCGGAAACCACGCTCCATCAGTTCCCGCTGGTGCTTGAGCTCTTCCTCGACCCGCACCATGCGTTCGCGCAGTTCCAGATCGCGCTCGTAGTACAGACGCGCCACCTTTTCTTCCACGAGACGCTCCACCAGCGCTTCGATCCTATGAAGGTCTTCTTCGGCCAGACTCATCGAACAAAACCGTCAGACTGAACATTCTCCCGTCATTAACCCCGATTCAGCATCGGGGTGTCAAGTTCCCGGCCCTGCATCCGACACCACCTCTGTCGAGACTCGTCCATCGGCAGACGGCACATCAAGCCGCTTGCCACAATGGGGACAGGCGATCGGCAAATCCCTGCGGACCAGAATCTTTTCCTCGTCCAGCAACAGCTCTGCTTCCTCCTCTTCCAACCCCAGCTCCCGGCGGGTGGACTGCAGGGCTTCGTACTCGGCCCGGGAGATCACCCCGTCGGCCAAGGCCTCGCGCAATTTCAGCCGGTATTTCTCGCGCCGGTTCTGCAATTCGGTCGAAAATCCCGAGGCCAGGATGCCGGCCGGCATTGCCGCCATGCCGACGCCGGCGATGGTGATGAGCACCCCGAAGGCCTTGCCCCACATCGTCACCGGTACCACGTCGCCGTAGCCGACGGTGGTCAGGGTGACGGTGGCCCACCAGATCGCCTTGGGGATGCTGCCGAAGGCCTCCGGCTGGGCGTCGTGCTCCACCAGGTAGATGCCGCTGGCGGCGAAGACGATGATGATGAGCATGATGAAGACCGCCGACACGAAAGCCGAGGCTTCCCGGCGGATGACGGTGAGCAGCAGGTCGAGGGCGTCGGAATAGCGGGTCAGCTTGAAGATGCGGACCAGGCGCAACACTCGCAGGGAACGGGTGTCGAGGTCGAGGCCGAACCACACCAGCATCGATGGCAGGAAGGCGACCAGATCCACCAGCGCCATCGGGGTACGCACGTAGCGGAGCCGCCCCCAAAGGGGATGGGCGAAGGCGGGATTTTCCACGCAGCACCACACCCGCAGGGCGTATTCCAGAGCGAACAACCACACCGAGACGAATTCGAAGGTCTGGAACGTCATCCTCCAGGAACGCTCGTACTCGGGCACCGACTCCAGGATCACCGCGACCACGTTGAGGGCGATGAGGGTCATGATGCTCAGATCCACCAGTTTGCTGGCCAGGCTGGGGTGGCGGTGGTCGAGCAATTGATAGATCCAGTGACGCAGGGACATGGAATACCTCGTGTGAGTCGGTGGCGGGGCTCGTGTAGAATAATAGCCATCCCATGGTCATCCCGGAACGTTTACATGAGCGATCTTTCCCGTACCATCGTCGAAGACGCCCTCAGAACCTATATCGACCCCCATCTGGAGACCGACCTGGTCAGCGCCGGCGCCGTCAAAGCCATCGACGTCGACGGCGGCAGGGTCCGGGTCCACGTCGAACTGGGTTTTCCCGCCGCCTCCTACGTTCAGACCCTGACCCTGGCGCTGACGGAGGCGCTGCGTGGCGTCGTCGGCGTCACCGACATCGACGTGCGAGTGGACTGGCGCATCGTCCCCCACCAGGTGCAGGCGGGGAAAAAACCCCTGCCCGGGGTCAAGAACGTCATCGCCGTGGCCTCGGGCAAGGGCGGCGTGGGCAAGTCCACCGTGGCCGTCAATCTGGCCCTGGGACTGTCCCGGGAAGGGGCCAAAGTGGGCGTTCTCGACGCCGACATCTACGGTCCCAGCGTACCGCGGATGCTCGGTGTCGCCGGCCAGCCGGAAACCCGCGACGGCAAGACCATCGAACCCAAACGGGCCTACGATCTGGCGGTGATGTCCATCGGCTTTCTGGTCGAGGAGGACACGCCGATGATCTGGCGCGGCCCCATGGCCACCGGCGCCCTGCAGCAACTGCTGGGCCAAACCGCCTGGGGCGAGCTGGACTATCTGATCGTCGATCTGCCTCCCGGCACCGGCGACATCCATCTGACCCTGACCCAGCAGATCCCCGTTTCCGGGGCGGTCATCGTCACCACCCCCCAGGACATCGCCCTGCTCGACGCCATGAAGGGGCTGAAGATGTTCGAGAAGGTCAAGGTGCCGGTCCTCGGCATCGTCGAGAACATGAGCGTTCACGTGTGCAGCCGCTGCGGCCACGCCGAACCGGTCTTCGGCGAAGGGGGCGGCGAGCGCATGGCCCAGCGATACGGCGTTCCCCTGCTGGGGCGGCTGCCGCTGGACGCGCGCATCCGCGAGCAGGCCGACAGCGGCTTCCCCACCGTGGTGTCGGACAGCACCAGCTCCGCGGCGGAGAAGTTCCGCGAAATCGCCCGCAAAGCGGCGGCACGGCTGTCCCTGCGTCCCCGGGACCGGGCGGGGAAATTTCCCGACATCGTGGTGGAGGCGCGCTGATGGCGATCAAATCCGACCGCTGGATCAAACGGATGGCGCTGGAACACGGCATGATCGAGCCGTTCGAGCCCAACCAGATCGCCTCGGTCGACGGCCAGCGGGTGATTTCCTTCGGCACCTCGAGCTACGGCTACGACGTGCGCTGCGCCGACGAATTCAAAGTGTTCACCAACATCAACGCCACCATCGTCGATCCCAAGGACTTCGATCCGGACAGCTTCGTGGACGTCAAGTCGGACGTGTGCATCATCCCGCCCAACTCCTTCGCCCTGGCCCGGACGGTGGAGTACTTTCGGATTCCACGCAACGTCCTTTCGATTTGCATGGGGAAAAGCACTTATGCCCGCTGTGGAATCATAGTAAATATAACCCCTTTAGAACCGTGTTTTTCTGACGATACGGAAATTTTAACCCCGTTCGGATGGCAACCGATCAAATCGATCCAGATCGGTGACCTGGTACTGGGTATGAGTACCGATGGCTATGCCGAGTATCAACCCGTGCTGGCCAAACAGGAGTACGACTACATTGGAGACTTGCTGCATTTCGCTGGCCGTTCCATCGATCTATTGGTAACCCCGGATCATAAGCTTTTGGTTCGGCGGAGAACGAACGGCCGTCCCAATCGCAAAGGCCCTGAGAAAACGCCCTGGTACACCACACCTGCACGCGAAGTTTTTGGCCGTCACAACTATGAGATGCTACGCCAGATTCGCTGGCGGGGCGACGATCCCGGGGAATATGTGGAAATCAACGGCGATCATTATCCCACCCGTGCGTTTTTACGCTTTCTGGGATTGTGGTTAGGTGACGGCAGTGCCTATGTTCAACGCCGAAATGATCGAATCAAGGGATATATCGTCCAGATCGCCGCTTTCAATCATAAGCGCGCCTATGTCAAACGGGTATTGGATGAACTTGGCCTCCATTACAACGAAGTGAAGGAAGGATTCCGAATTCACAAAAAATCCCTTTGCGAATACTTCCTCCCTTATTGTTATGCGCCTAATAAGCATGTGCCATGGGAATGGTTCAATCTAACCCCTGATTTGATCCAGTTAATCCTGGAAGGATTAATTATCGCCGACGGTAATGTACAAACCCGAACGATCACCACAGTCTCCAAACAACTGGCTGACGATATTCAGGTTCTGGCTTTCTTAAGCGGTCAGAGTGCCATCGTGCGGAAGGCCAAAGCGGACACCAGAGAACGTCAAGTCAATGGTCACGTTATCAAGGGACAACATGCCGTATACAAAATCCGCATATCATCCGTTCACCTATCTCCTAAAATCCGGCCAACCTGTCATAAGAAAGTTCCTTATCGGGGCAAGGTTTATGACGTAACAGTCCCAAACCACTTGATTTTTGTCCGCCGTAACGGTAAAGCGGTCTGGTCCGGCAATTGTTGGGAAGGCCACGTCACCCTGGAGTTCTCCAACACCACGCCG
>JALSSF010000176.1 GCA_026984375.1 Methylothermaceae bacterium
CCGGCGGCCCCTTCCTCGACACTCCGATCGACCAGTTGGAAAGCGTGACCCCGGAACAGGCGGTGGCCCATCCCAAATGGGACATGGGGCAAAAGATATCGGTGGATTCGGCGACCATGATGAATAAGGGGCTGGAGGTGATCGAGGCCAGCCTGCTGTTCGAGCTGCCGCCCGAGCGCATCCAGGTGGTGATCCATCCCCAGAGTGTGATCCATTCCCTGGTGGATTACGACGACGGTTCGGTGCTGGCGGAACTGGGGAACCCGGACATGCGCATCCCCATCGCCTACGGTCTGGCCTGGCCGGAGCGGATCGCCTCCGGGGTTGACCCGCTGGACCTGTTCGAGGTCGCCCGTCTGGATTTCCGTCCCCCGGACCTGAAGCGGTTTCCCTGTCTGAAGCTGGCCTTCGAGGCGGCCCGCAGCGGTGGCACCGCGCCGGCGTTGCTCAATGCCGCCAACGAAGTGGCCGTGGCCGCCTTCCTGGAGCGCCGCATCCCGTTCACCGGCATCGCCGCCACCATCGCCCGCACCCTGGATGCGATCCCGGCCACCGCCGCCGTGGATCTGGACAGCGTTCTGGCCGCCGACGCCAGAGCCAGGTCCTATGCCAGCGATCTGATTGCCGCCGCGAGGTAGATCATGGAAGCCCTAGCCGTCGTTCACAACATCTTCTTCTTCATCGTCGCCGTCGGCGTCCTGATCACCTTTCACGAGTTCGGCCATTTCTGGGTGGCGCGCCGTGCCGGGGTCAAGGTGCTGCGGTTCGCCATCGGCTTCGGCCCGCCGCTGTGGCGCTACCGGAAGTCGCCCGGAGAGACCGAGTTCGTCGTCTGCGCCCTGCCTCTGGGCGGCTACGTCAAGATGGTGGACGAACGGGAAGGGAAGGTGGCCCCCGAGGATCTTCCCTACGCCTTCAACCGGCAGTCGCTCGCCAAGCGCATCGCCATCGTCGCCGCCGGCCCGCTGTTCAATCTGTTGCTGGCCATGCTGCTGTACTGGGTGGTGCTGGTCACGGGGGAGACCGGCATCCGGCCGGTGGTCGGGGAAGTTCCGCCGGGAACCCTGGCGGCGGCGGCCGGTTTCCGCCCCGGTGAGGAAATCGTCGCCGTGGAAGGGGAGCGGACCCCCACCTGGACTCTGGTGATCAGCCGTCTGACCGCGGAAATGCTGGACAAGCGCAAGTTGCGCATCGAAGTGCGCCATCCGGATGGTGAACGGGAAATCCGCATTCTGGAGATCCCCCGGGAGGTGGCGGAAAATCCCGACCTGCTGGGCCGGAAATTGGGGCTGAGGCCCTGGCAACCGCCCCTTCCCCCGGTCATCGGTGCCGTCCAGCCCGACAGTCCGGCCGAGGAGGCCGGGCTGCAGCCGGGGGACCGGGTGGTGTCGGTGAACGGCGCGCCGGTCCGGGACTGGCAGGCGTTGGTGGATACGGTGCGGCGCAATCCGGGAAAGCCGCTGGAATTGGAGGTGGAACGGGCCGGCGTCCGCCTCCGGTTGACCGTGGTCCCGGAGGCGGTTCCCGGTCCCGATGGGGAGTCCATCGGCAAGATCGGCGCCGGAGTCAGGATTCCCGAGGGTCTTTTCGACCGGCTCAGGGTCACCTATCGTCTCGGGCCCCTGGAAGCGGTTCCCGCCGCGATCGGAAAGACGCTGGAGTTTTCCTGGCTGACCCTGAAGATGATCGGCAAGATGCTGGTCGGCCAGGCTTCGGTGAAGAACCTGTCCGGTCCGATCAGCATCGCCCAGTACGCCGGCCAGTCGGCGGCCATGGGCATGAGCTATTTCCTCAAGTTCCTGGCCATCGTCAGCATCAGCCTCGGAGTGCTGAACCTGC
>JALSSF010000177.1 GCA_026984375.1 Methylothermaceae bacterium
ATAGCCGGTGGAAAACAGCAGGGCACGCTCCCGGCCGGTGAATTCCGCCAATTCCTCCTCGAGCTGGTGATGGGGACGCAGGTGGCCGCAGATCAGATGGGACCCACCGCTGCCGACACCGTACCGCTCCGCCCCCCGTTGCCAGGCCAGGACGACGTCCGGATGATTGGCTAGACCTAAGTAATCGTTGCTGCAAAAATTGACCAGGCGCCGGCCTTCCACCAC
Organism: Methylothermaceae bacterium; assembly: GCA_026984375.1. Classification (GTDB taxonomy): domain Bacteria; phylum Pseudomonadota; class Gammaproteobacteria; order Methylococcales; family Methylothermaceae; genus Methylohalobius. The sequence goes on from JALSSF010000177.1 coordinate 226, forward strand.
CACCGCCGCCCCCTGGGGACCTTCCACCACCTCCCGGTGGCGGTAAAGGCCCTGAGCGCGGCGCTGCCGGAGCCAGGATTCCAGATCAGTGGTGTTCACCGGCGATGCGGAGCCCCAGACGGTCGAACAGGCGCCGGTCGGCATCGGCTTCCGGGTTGTCGGTGGTCAACAGCCGGTCACCGTAGAAGACCGAATTGGCGCCCGCCAGGAAACAAAGCGCCTGAAGTTCGTCGCTCATTTCCGTCCGCCCCGCCGACAACCGTATCCGGGAAGCGGGCATCAACACCCGGGCCACGGCGACCGTGCGAACGAACTCGAAGGGATCGAGGCGATCGCTGCCATGCAACGGCGTGCCCTCCACCTGGACCAATAGATTGATGGGGACGCTTTCAGGATGTCTGGGCAGATTGGCCAGTTGCTGCAACAGGCCGGCCCGGTCGTCCCGGTCCTCGCCCATGCCGACGATACCGCCGCAACAGACGGCGATGCCCGCTTCGCGGACGTGCTCCAGGGTGCGGAGCCGGTCCTCGTAGGTCCGGGTGCTGATGATCCGGGGGTAATATTCCGGCGAGGTGTCGAGGTTGTGGTTGTAATAATCGAGTCCGGCCTCCGCGAGACGCCGGGCCTGATCGGCGGTGAGCATTCCCAGGGTCATACAGGTTTCCAGACCCAGCTCCTTGACCGCCGTCACCATTCGCGCCACCTGTTCGACATCCCGGTCCCGGGGGGCCCGCCACGCCGCCCCCATGCAAAAACGGGTGGCTCCCTTGGCCTTGGCGGCCCGGGCCGCCGCGACCACTTCCTCCACCGGCATCAGTCCGCTCCGCTCCAGTCCGGTGTCGTAGCGGCCGCTCTGGGGGCAATAGGCGCAATCCTCGGGACAACCGCCGGTCTTGATGGACAGCAAGGTGCTCACCTGAATTTCGTTGGCGTCGAAATGGTGCCGATGCACCGTCTGGGCCTGGAACAGCAAATCGCTGAACGGCAAGGCGAACAACGCCAGAATCTCCGCCTTGGACCAGTCGTGCCGCACTTCGTCCTTTGAGTGCCGTCGGGCCGGGGAAACCACCATCTCTCGCTCCTGTCGCTACACTCAAACGTGCGATGGTAGAGGAATTCTGGCGGCTGTCAACCCGAAGCGCGTGGCGAAAGTTCACGATTGCATAAATTTTGTGCAGACCCTGCTCTTCCCGCCCACTTGCCTCCTGTGCGAGGCTCCGGGCCACGGGTCGCTCGATCTCTGCCGGGATTGCCTGCGGACACTGCCCTGGCTGACCTGCGCCTGCCCCCGCTGCGCCCGACCGCTACCGGTCCGGGGCGCATCATGCGGCGCCTGTCTCAAGCATCCGCCGCCCTTCGAAGCCTGCCGGGCGCTGTGGCATTTCCACCCGCCAATCAGCGGCCTCATCGCCGCCCTCAAATTCCGCGGCTACCGGGCGAGCATGCGCCTGCTGGGGGAACTGATGGCGCGACGGACAGCAGATTGGGAACGCCCCGACTGCCTCGTACCGGTGCCGCTGCACCCAACCCGGTACCGGCAACGGGGATTCAACCAGTCGCTGGAAATCGCCCGTTTCGTCGCCGCC
>JALSSF010000178.1 GCA_026984375.1 Methylothermaceae bacterium
GGTTGGAGGAGATGAACTGGCCGCTGACCGTCTTGTGGATCTCGCGCAGGACCGTTTCCACCTGGGAAAGGAGGTCGTCGGCCGGGTCTCCGCCTAGGTCCTCGATGCCGGGCTGGTAGAGACAGAGTGCGTCGCGCAGCTCCTCGGCCGTGGCGCCCAGGGGCGCGTAGATGTCGACCGTCGTCAGCCGGTGGACCGAGAGCGCGTGAATGATGCGGAGCGCCATGGGTTTGTACGCCGGCCGGGTGAAGGCCTGCTCGATCCGGGATTCCAACACCTGGCTGCAATCGATCACCGCCTTGATATCCGGGACGGCGCGGAAGGAGGGATTCTCGCGCAAGTTCGTCCAGTAGCTGTCGTAGGCGATGAGACCGGGTCGGTCCTCCGGCACCTCCTGGTCGAGCAGCTTCTCGCAGGCCCTCGACAGGGTCTTGAGCACCTCGCGCTTCTCCACCGCCGTGACGCGCTCGAAGGTGTCGATGTAGTCGGGATGGACCGGAAAGAGGCGGACGAACTCGTCCATCCGCTCGTTCATGTGGCCGTAGAACTTGGCGAACGGTGTGAGGTACTCGCGGATCTTGGCCTGCTGCTCGCCGGTCTTCTTGAGCAGGCGCTCGGCGACGACGAACTTCACGTCCTTGCGGGCGATGAGGATCTGTTCGAAGCGGTCCTTGACCCGGCGGATGCTATCGGCGACGAAGGCAAAACGGGGGCTGTCGAAGATGGCCTCCTGCACACCCGCCATGAAGCGGAAGCGCAGGTCCTTGCAGACCTCGCCCACCTCACGGAGGAAGTTGAGGTCGAGGATCAGCTCCTGGTCCCTGCGGGTGCGGAGATAGTCCAGCAGCTCATCCACGACCAGGAGCAGGCCATGGTCCGGATAGGCCTGGTGGAACGCGGCCATCATCTCCTCGAAGGCCCGCTTGTTGTTGGGGACCTGGCTGGCATCCGGGAAGGTGTAGGTCACGCCCATGGCGGTGAGCGCTTCCTCCAGCTCGCCGACGAGGATGTCCCGCAGCGACATGGTGGTGGCCCCGATCTCGGTGCGGACCACCTTGAACTTGCCGGCGATCGCTCTTGCTGCTTGTGCCACCTGCTCGTTGCCCAGATAGGTCCGCAAGTCCCCGTGCTCGCAGATAGCGGAGATCACCGACATCAGGTGTGACTTACCGGTGCCGTAGTTGCCGACGACAAGCAGCCCCTTGTTATCGACGGGCTGGTCGAACTGAAGCTGGGGGATCACAAGGTGGGTCATTCGTTCGGCCATCTCGTCGGAGATGACATAGGTGCTGACCAGCTGTCTGGCACTTGCGGCCTCATCGGCATCCCGTAGCTGGACTACGGACTCGATGGGCTCGAATTGGATCAGGTCTCCATATTTGAGGCGGCCCATCCCTGGGCCGCCCCCTCCGGGCGCGCTCCGCGCGTCCAAATTTGATCCGGTCAAATTTGTCATTGCACATGTCCCCTTGCAGCTTCGCTTCTTGTTTCCTTCATGTCGTCACCTCCGGACTGGCCACCAGAAAATCGCGAATCGGGTAGCGGCGGTATTCGGGGTGGCCCGGGACGGCGTAGGTCATGTGACCATCCACGATGGATCCGTTCCAGGCGGCCACGACCGTCTTGTTCCGGGACAATCCCTGAAGCAGACGCAAAGGATCCTGCTTCAGGTGGACATCGAAAAGGATCTCGATGTTGTCGAGCAAAACCAGCTCGCCTGTGGCTTCACCCACGATTTCGCCCAAGAGCCGCGGTAGCTGCAGAGCCCGCCTCCGTTCGGTCAGGTCCAGCATCCGGCGAGACAGCTCGAGATTGACGTTGACGAGCGGTGCGGAGGTCGAGGCCGACACTTCCTGCAACGCGGTCGTCTTCCCGCTTCCCGCCGGGCCCACCATCAGGATCAGGCGGTGATAGAGCTCGCGAGCCTCGCCGATCTTTCGGAGAATCTGATTTGGCAGCGGATCTATCGTTTTCCGTTTTCCGTGAATTCACTCGATAAATCTGTAAATTCAGTGTAGGGGGACTGAAAAGGGAAACCAAGTGGAGGAAACGTATGGAAGTGGCGGAACGGAAAAAGCAAAGACCCCGCCGGGGCGTCCCGACGGGGTCTTGCGATTTGGCTCCCCGGGACGGACTCGAACCGCCGACCCGGTGGTTAACAGCCACCTGCTCTACCAGCTGAGCTACCGGGGAGTGGAAACCGAATTGTGCTTGGCGCGCCCGGAAGGATTCGAACCTCCGACCACCTGGTTCGTAGCCAGGTACTCTATCCAACTGAGCTACGGGCGCCCGCTGCAAAGGGCACTTAAATATACCAGATGAAGACCGGTTGTCAACCGGGTGGTTCCTGATTTTCCGCTTTCCCGCTTGGCGGAGCGAAAGTCATTGCTTACAATGGAAATTTTTACTTCTTGCATATAGACGGACGTGCCTATGCCTGTGCAGCCTTTGGTGAAAAGCAATCCTTGCGCCTCGATTACCGAACTGGAACCCCTGGGGATGGATCCCAAGGCCATTCAAACCGATTACAAGCGCCATTTCAATTATACCCTGGGCCGTGACCGGGACTGCCGTTCGGCCCATTATGCCTACACGGCCCTGGGACTGGCGGTCCGGGATCGGTTGATGGAGCGCTGGCGCCAGACCCGGCACGTTTGCAGCACCTCCCTGTGCAAGCAGGCGTATTACCTGTCGATGGAGTTTCTGTTGGGGCGTACCCTGGGCAACGCCATGCTCAATCTGGGATTGGAGGATGCCGCGACCCGGGCCTTGTTCGAACTGGGCATCGAGATCGAGGAGCTGATCGAGATCGAGCCGGACGCTGGGTTGGGCAACGGCGGTTTGGGGCGTCTGGCGGCCTGTTTTCTCGACAGTTGCGCCACCCTGCAGCTCCCGGTGATGGGGTACGGCATTCGCTACGAGTACGGCATGTTCCGCCAGACGATCGAGAACGGCTATCAGGTGGAGGAGCCGGACCACTGGCTGCGCAACGGCAACGTTTGGGAACTGGAACGACCGGAACTGACGGTGCGGGTCCGTTTCGGCGGCCGCACCGAATTCATCGGCGACGGCAACGGCGGCATCCAGCGGGTGCGCTGGGTCGACACCCACGACGTCCTCGCCGTGCCCTATGACGTGCCCATTCCGGGCTATCGCAACGATACCGTCAACACCCTCAGGCTGTGGAAGGCCATGGCGACCGAGGAGTTCGATCTGGAGGAATTCAACGCCGGGGATTATCCGGAGGCGGTGGCGGCCAAAAACGCCGCCGAACAGATTTCCCTGGTGCTCTACCCCAACGACGCCAGCGAGAACGGCAAGGAACTGCGTCTGCGCCAGCAGTATTTCCTGGCCTCGGCCAGCCTCCAGGACGTGCTGCGCCGCTGGGTCTGGACCCACGGCGAGGATTTCAGCCGGTTCGCCGACCACAACACCTTCCAGCTCAACGACACCCACCCGGCCATCGCGGTGGCCGAGCTGATGCGCCTGCTGATGGACGAGCACGGGCTGGGATGGGACGAGGCCTGGAACATCACCACCCGCACCATGGCCTACACCAACCATACCCTGCTGCCCGAGGCTCTGGAAAAGTGGCCGGTGCGCCTGTTCCGACAATTGCTGCCCAGGCTGCTGGAAATCATCTACGAGATCAACGCCCGCTTTCTCGCCGAAGTGGACAAGCGCTGGCCCGGTGACACCGAGCGTCTGGCACGGATGTCGATCATCGAGGAGGGGCACGAACCCCAGGTGCGCATGGCCTATCTGGCCATCGTCGGCAGCTTCTCGGTCAACGGCGTCGCCGCCCTGCACTCGCGTCTGCTTACCGAAGGGCTGTTCCGCGACTTTTACGAACTGTGGCCCCACAAGTTCAACAACAAGACCAACGGCATCACCCCGCGGCGCTGGCTGGCCTGGGCCAATCCCAAACTGCGGGATCTGATCACCGACACCATCGGCGACCGTTGGATCACCGATCTGGGCCGCCTGCGGGAGCTGGCGCCCCTGGCCGGCAAGGCCGACTTCCAGGAACGCTGGCAGCAGGTGCGACGGCACAACCGCCAACGCCTGATCGATTTCGTCGCCCGGGAGACCGGGGTCGAGATCCCGGCCAACTTCATGCTCGACGTCCAGGTCAAGCGCATCCACGAGTACAAGCGCCAGCTCCTCAACGTCCTCCACGTCGTCCATCTGTACGACCGCATCAAGCGCGGCGACGTGGCCGACTGGACCCCGCGGGCGGTCATCATCGGCGGCAAGGCGGCGCCCGGTTATCTGATGGCCAAGAAGATCATCAAGCTCGTCAACAACGTCGCCCAGGTCATTAACGGCGACCCGGACACCGAGGGGCTGCTGCGGCTGGTGTTCCTTCCTAACTACCGGGTCTCGGCGATGGAGGTGATCTGCGCCGGCGCCGACCTGTCGGAACAGATTTCCACCGCCGGCAAGGAAGCTTCCGGCACCGGCAACATGAAGTTCATGATGAACGGCGCCTTGACTATCGGTACCCTGGACGGTGCCAACATCGAAATTCTCGAGGAAGTGGGGGAGGATCACTTCTTCCTCTTCGGTCTCACCGCCGAGGAGGTGGCGGCGATGCAGGCCCACTACGATCCCATGGGGTTCATCAATCGGGACGAGGATCTGAGCCGGGTGATGCATCTTTTGGAGACCGGTCACTTCAACCGCTTCGAGCCGGGGATCTTCGATGACGTCATCGGCTCGATCAAGAGCCCCCACGACCCGTGGATGACCGCCGCCGACTTCCGCAGCTACGTGGAGGCCCAGAAGCGGGCGGCGGCCCGGTTCCGGGACCAGAAGGCCTGGACCCGCTCCAGCATCCTCAACACCGCCGCCAGCGGGCGCTTTTCCACCGACCGCACCATCCTCGAATACAATCGGGAAATCTGGAAACTGACGCCGCTGGATCGGCTGGGATAGTCTTCCCTTACTTGTCGATAGCGTGTCCATGGCGGAACGTCCCGGCGGGCGTTCCGCCTTTTTGAACCCGGAGGAGTCGCCGGATGATCCGAATCGGTTCCCTGCAGGTTTCCAAAGTCGCGTTGGTTCACGGTCTCAAGTATCTGATCTATCTGCTTCTAGCCATCGACGCCTGGCAATACTTCCAGGCGGATCTGGCCGCCAGCCGGCAGATTCTCGGCGAAGGCTTCAGTTACGAGAAGTTCGTGGAAAGCTTCGCCATCACCATCGACGTGACCGCCTGGCTGGTGTTGCTGCTCTGCTTCGAAGTGGAGACCGCCTGGCTGGCGCCGGAGCGGGTGCGGGGATGGATCGCCTGGCTGCTTCACGGTATCCGGGCGGTGTGTTATTTCTTCGTGCTGTCGTCCTATTACGGTTACATCGCCAAGTACCTGATGCTGACCCATACGGTGCCGCTGCCGGTATCGGATGTCTGCGACCTGGTCGGACGGGGATATACCTGGCTTTCCGCGCTGGACGAGTATCCGCCCCTGACCGCGGAAGCCTGCCAGCGCCTGCGCGACTCGTCCCCGGTGATGGTCGAGGGTACCCGTATCGTGGCCGACCCGGCGCGTCTGGCGGATGCCCGTTTCATGGCCTGGATCGATGTTCTGTACGCCACCGCTTGGCTGGCGGTGGTCGCCGTTCTGGAGCTGGATGTCTATCTCAAGGAGCACGGCCGTCTCCAAGGCTGGATTCTGACGGCCAGCGAGCTCGTCAAGGCGGTGCTCTATCTGGGGCTGCTCGCCGGGGCGGTCTATTGGGGAATGGAGGGGGAGTTTCTGGATTTCTGGGATTCGTTCCTGTGGTTGGCGGCGTTCGTGCTGATCGATCTGGACGTGTTCGGCGTCGGTACGGAGCGGCAGCCGGCGGCGTGAAGCCGGCTACAGGTTCCGCACGTCAAGGAAGGCGCCGCTTTCGTAAGCCCGGAGCCTGGGAAAGGTTTCCTCGAGGAGGTGGGCGGCCTGATCCGGGGTCATTTTCTCCGTTTCCTGGATCCGTTTCACCGAGGGGTATTTGTCGGTATCGGTGGTTCTGACGACCTGCTCCAGCATGGGAGTGTGGATGATGCCGGGCGCCAGGGCGGTGATATGGGTGCCGAGCATCTCCCGGGCATAGAGCTTGAGCAGGGCATTGAGGGCTGCCTTGGACAGGGAGTAGGCGTTCCAGCCCCGGTTGCAATTGACGGCGGCGCCGGAGGAGATGCCGACGATCTGGGCGATGTCCAGTTGCAAATCGATCAGAGTGTCGATCAGCACCTTGTTGGCCCAGACGTTGACGGCCATGGCCTCGTCGATCTCGTACAGCGGGGTTTCGGTCATGTCCCGGATGGCGCGGAGGATGCCGGCGTTGAGAACGACCAGGTCGAGGCGGTCGACGCCGCCCAGCAGCTTGCGCGCCGCCGGATCGACCGCCTCCAGCCGGCGCAGGTCGCAGCGCTGAAAGTGCAGGCGGGGATGACCTTCCAGCGTCTCCGGGAGATGACGGCCGAGGGCGAAGACGTGGTCGCCCTTGTCCAGATAGCGCCGGGCCAGCGCTTCACCGAGACCGGAACCGACGCCGGTGATCAGCAGGTTTGCCATTTCCGGATTCCTCCTGGGTGTTCCATGGGGTGAACGGGAGATTGTAGCGGTGGCGAGATTCAGCGGCCACCCTGGAATCCCTGCTGTCGCCAGGCCTCGTACACCGCCACCGCCACGGCGTTGGACAAATTGAGGCTGCGGTTCCCCGGCATCATCGGCAGCCGTAGTTTCCGTTCATCCGGCAGGGATTCGAGGAGTTCCGCCGGCAGACCGCGGGTCTCGGGGCCGAACAACAGCACGTCACCGGGCCGGAACGCCGCCTCGCTGTAACAGCGGCCGGCCTTGGTGGTGAAGGCGAACAGGCGGCGCGTGCCGAGGTGTTGTGAAAAGGTCTGGAAATCCGGGTGAGTCTGGATCACCGTCAATTCGTGATAGTCGAGGCCGGCGCGGCGCAGCTTACGTTCTTCCAGATCGAATCCCAGCGGCTCGATCAGGTGCAGGTGGCAGCCGGTGTTGGCGCACAGGCGGATGACGTTGCCGGTGTTGGGGGCGATCTCCGGCTCCAGCAGGGCGACTTCGAACATCAGGGCCGTAGTTTGTCCAGCGTTTCCCGTTCCAGGTGCACCGTTCCTTTTTCCGTGACGATGACGTCGATGAGCGCCGCCGGGGTGACGTCGAACACCGGATTCCAGGCGTTCACCCGGCCGTCCCGGTGCCGATAGTAGGGGGGCAGCAGTTCCTCGGCGCCGCGTTCCTCGATGGGGATTCGGCTTCCGTCCGGGGTGTGCCAATCGACGGTGCTGGTCGGCGCCACCACCATGAAGCCGACCCCGTGGCGCCGTGCCGCCACCGCCAGGGCGTAGGTGCCGATCTTGTTGGCGGTGTCGCCGTTGGCGGCGATGCGGTCGGCCCCCACCACCACCCATTGCACTTTTCCCCGCTGCATCAGAAAAGCGGCGGCGTGATCGGCGATCAGAGTGGCGGGAATGGCGTCCTGCTCCAGTTCCCACAAGGTCAGACGGGCGCCCTGGTTCCAGGGGCGGGTTTCGGTGGCGTGCACGGCGAAGCCGGGATGCCGTCGCCACAGGGTGCGGATCACCCCCAGGGCGGTGCCGAAGCCGCCGGTGGCCAGGGAACCGGTGTTGCAGTGGGTGAGCACCCCGGTCACGGTGCCGATCCGGTCGGCCCCCAGCTCGCCCATGCGCCGGTTGGCGGCCACGTCCTCGGCATGGATCGCGCGCGCTTCCGCCAGGGCCGCGGTGACGGGATCGCTCGGCGCCGACCGCACCACCCGGCGCATCCGGTCCAGGGCCCAGAACAGATTGACCGCGGTGGGGCGTGAGCGGGACAGGCGGTCGATGTCGGCTTCGACCGCTTCGCGCCAACGCCCGGGATCTTCCCGGTGATACCGCCGCACCGCCAGCGCCACGCCGTAGGCGGCGGCGATGCCGATGGCCGGCGCGCCCCGCACCTGCATGGTGGCGATGGCGTCGGCGACTTCGGCGGCGGTGGTGCACAGGCGGTATTCGGTGCGGTCGGGCAGCCGGCGCTGGTCGAGGATTTCCAGTCCCGCCCCGGTCCAGCGCAGCGCCCGGACCCGATCGTGGTCCGAAGGGTGCATTGCGGTAAATTCCATGCTAAAGTCTTGCGGCTCGCAACTTGGGTGAGCCCATGGAGCCCGTCGATACGTTGATTCAAGCCGGCTGGATTATACCGGTCGCCCCTCCCGGGGCGCTACTGGCGGACGGCGCCGTCGCCGTCCGTGACGGCCGCATCGTCGCCCTGTGCGGGCGGGAGGAGGCAGAAGCCCGCTTCCGGGCGGCGGAAGTCGTCCGCCTGCCCGGGCATGCCCTGATTCCCGGACTGGTCA
>JALSSF010000179.1 GCA_026984375.1 Methylothermaceae bacterium
CTTGGCGTGGCGACGGTGCTGATCCTCATCGTGGTGCCGGTGCTCTACGCGCTTTTCTTCAACATCCGCGAAGATAGCGGGGAATCGGCATGAGGCGTCCGCGCCTGATCCTCGCGCTGACCGCCGCTCTCGCCGGCTGCGCCGTGGGGCCCGACTACCGCACGCCCCGGGCCCCGGTCGCCGCCGACTGGGTCGGTGCGGCCGATCCGACCCTGAAGCGCACCGAGGTCGATCTGGCCCGTTGGTGGCAGGTGTTCGGCGACCCGGTTCTGAACCGGCTGGTGACCCTGACCCGACACCAAAATCTCAGCCTTCAGGCCGCCGCCATCCGCATTCTCGAAGCCCGGGCCCGGTTGGGTATCGCCTCGGGATCGCTGTATCCTCAGCGGCAACGGCTCACCGGTGATCTGAGCCGGCAGACGGTCAGCCAGCACGCCCCTAACACCTCGCCGGCGATGGACCGCCATTTCACCACCGCCGGCATCGGTTTCGACGTGGGCTGGGAACTGGACGTGTGGGGCAAGTTCCGCCGCGGGGTGGAGGCAGCGGAAGCCAACCTGGCCGCGGCGGCGGCCGACCGCGACGACCTGCTGGTCTCTCTCACTGCCGAAACCGCCCGCACCTACGTCCTCGTCCGGGCGTTGCAGGCCCGCATCCGGGTCGCCGAGGAGAATCGGGCGATCCAGCGCCGGACCTTGCGGATCGCCGAAGCGCTCTACCGCGGTGGCGCCATCGACGAACTCGATCTCCTCCAAGCACGGAGCCTGCTGCACACCACCGAAGCGTCCATTCCACCGCTGCGGGCCGCCCTCCGCCAGGGCAAGAACGCTCTGGCGGTGTTGGTGGGGCGGCCGCCGGGTGCGGTGGACGCGATCGTGGCCGAACCCCGTCCCATCCCGGCCCCGCCGGTGACGGTGGTGATCGGCGTACCGGCGGATCTGTTGCGGCGTCGTCCCGACGTACGCCGTGCCGAACGGCGCCTGGCGACCCAGAGCGCCTTGATCGGCGTCGCCGAGGCGGATCTCTATCCCCACTTCTCCCTGCTGGGATCGCTCAACCTGCGCGCCAGCGACGCCGCCCTGACCTTCGCTTCCGGCGGCGCCAGCAAGCTGGCCGACCTGTTCAGCGCCCGAAGCTTCCAATATTTCGTCGGGCCCAGCCTCAGCTGGGACGTGTTCAACTACGGCCGCCTGCGCAACCAGGTCCGTGCCGAGGACGCCCGTTTCCAGGCATTGGTCGCCACCTACCGCCAGACCGTCCTGACGGCGGCGCGCGAGGCCGAGGACGCCATCGCCGCTTTCGTCAACGCCCGGGTGCGCCAAGAAAAACTGCGCCACAGCTACGAGGCGGCGCGGCGTTCGGTGGCCCTCTCCCTGCTCCAATACCGCGAAGGGCTGGTCGGTTATCAGCGGGTGCTCGACTCCCAGCGCAGCCTGCTGACCACCCAGGACGCCCTGACCCGGGCACGCGGTGACGTCGCCATTCAGTTGGTTCGCCTGTACAAGGCGCTGGGCGGGGGCTGGCAGGGTCACGGCCGGGCCATCCCCGAGGCGGTCCGTCGGGAAATGGCGGAGCGGACCGAATGGGGTTCGTGGTTACGGTTGGAGGACGGGACGGATCCCGATGGGAGCTGGTGACGTCGGAGCGTCAGGGCAGCAACGGCCGGACGACCGCCGCGAAGGCTTCCTCGTCGAAGGGTCCGGCACGGCGGAAGACGATGGTACCGTCGCGGTCGATCACCACGGTGTAGGGCAGGACGCCCGGGGTGTCGCCCCATCGGCGCAACAACGCCGTGGCCGTCGTCACGGGTCCCCGCAGTACGGGAAACGGTAGTTCCAGGGTGCGGGCCACGTTGGCCAGTTTGGCCGGATCGTCGAGGCCGACGCCGATCACCTGGAGACCGCGGTCGCCGTAACGGTGCTGCCAGTCCGCCAGGTGCGGCAGTTCCGTCATGCACGGCCCGCACCAGCTGGCCCAGAAGTTGAGCAGGATCACCTGGCCGTGCCAGTCGTAGAGACGGTGATGGCGGCCCGACAGATCGGGCAGAACCAGCGGCGGCAGATCCCAGGCGTTGGCGGCGGGGGCTGCCGTCGCCGACGCCGGGGTCAGGAGCGCCGCCGCCAAGATCAGGCTACGGTGCCAGAGCGCCATAGTAAGCGGCCAGACCCTCGATTTCCTCGTCGGTGAGCTGCTCGGCGATCAGGCGCATGCGGCCGTAGATGTCGTTGTGCCGCTGCCCGGTGCGGTAGGCCTTGAGGGTCTGGGCCAGATAGGCCTGGGACTGGCCGGAGATGCGGGGGGTATCGATCCGTTCCCCCTGGCCGTGATCCCCGTGGCAGACTCGGCACGGCGGAATGATGCGCTTGCTGTCGCCGTGCTCGATCAGGCGCAGCACCCCGGCGCTGAGCTTCCCTGCCGCCGCGGCCGGTTTGGCCGGCGGCTGACGGCTGTAGAAGGCGGCCAGGTCGGCCATGTCCTGCTCCGACAGGCCGGCGGCGAAGCCCTGCATGATCGGGTTCTCCCGGCTGCCGTCCTTGTAGTCGTGCAGCTGGCGGTAGAGGTAGGTCGCCAGCTGGCCGGCGAGATTGGGAAACACCGGATTGGCGCTGACGCCCGTTTCACCGTGGCAACTGGCGCAGCGGCCGGCCAGGGCTTTGCCTTTCTCCGGATCGCCGCGCTCCACCTGTTCCAGGGTTTCCTCGGTCCAGGCGACCTGAGTCGCGGGGCCGGCCTGGGCGGCGGTCATCAGCAGGGCGCTCAGTCCAACGATCCAACACTTCATGTCAGTACCCCCAGGGCAGCGATTCGTAGGTTTTCAGGAAGAAGAACTGGGCGATGGGCCAGCCGAAACTGATCAGCATCAACACCAGGATTACCAGATTCCAGGTCTTGATGTTTTCCACCCAGGCGGGCAGTCCTTCAGGGGGGTGGATCGGTTCGGCGTAGGCGATGCCGGTGTCGGTTTCGGGTTCCGGATTTTTCCAGGTGCGCCACAGGATGACGCCGAACAGCACCGCCGAGCCCAGCAACACCGCGCCGCCCATGATCATGAACAGCTCGTAGGGCTGCCACGCCAGGGTCAGCAGGCTGTTGTAGGTGACTCCGGAGATGCGCCGCGGCTGTCCCAGAAGGCCGAGGACGTGCCAGGGGGTGCTGAGCAGGGTCATGCCCACGAACCAGGTCCACAACTGGATCAGCGCCAGGGTGTTGGACACCAGCTTCCGCCCGGTGATCTTGGGCCAGAGGTGGTAGGCGATGGCGAAATAGAGGATCACCGTGGTGCCGGCGAAGATCAGATGGAAGTGGCCGGGCACCCAGGCGGTGTTGTGGATCATGGTGTTGAGGGCATAACTGGCGTTGACGATGCCGCCGAAGCCGCCCAGGATCAGCATCAGCAACGCCAGGATGGCCGCCAGCACCATGGGGTTGCGCCAGGGGAGGGTACCGATCCAGCCGAACAGACCCTTGCCGCCGTTGAGGCGGCCGGCGATCTCCATCGACGCCAGCACGGTGAAACCGGTCACCAGGGTCGGTACCGCCACCAGGAAGGTGCCGACGCCGTGCCACAGCTTCCAGCCGGCACCCTGCTCCGGATCCACGTACAGGTGGTGGAAGCCGATCGGCAGGCTGAAGATCAACAGCCCCAGGAAGGCGAACTTAGCCATCTCCTCGCTGAACAGATAACCGCCGGCCTCCCGGGGGACGAAGCAATAGAGGGCGATGTAGGCCGGAATCAGCCAGAAATAGACGATCGGATGCAGCGTCCAGGCGAACAGGGTGCGGGCCAGGCCGGGATCGAGGGTGTCGTTCCAGCCCAGGGCCCAGGGAATCAGCTGGAACACCACCTCCAGCGCCACCCCAGCGCTGGTCCACAGCCACAGCAGGGCGTTGGCGACGGTGGCGTACATCGCCAGGGGCAGCGTCCTGCCGGGATTGTCCCGGTGCCACTGCACCGCCATCACCACCATGATGGCGCACCAGACCCAAGAGCCGACCACCAACAGGGCGGCGCCGATGTAGAACAGGGCGTGGGCCTGGATTGGCGGATAGAAGGTGTAGAGCACTGAAGCCTTGCCGGTCAGCAGGGGAATGGCCGCCAGTACGGTGCCGATCAAGCTGACGAAGAAGCCGGCCCAGGCCAGCCCCGGCTGCCACAGGGGGCGCTTCAGGCTGGTGGTGGCGGTCAGATAGCCGAAGCCCATGATGAAGAAGGTGGTGAGGACGTAGGCCATCAGCACCCCGTGGGTGCTGACCGAGGCGAAGTATCCCTTGGGGGATTCCAGGAAATCGAACAGGCCGCTGCGTTCCACCACCTGATAGAAGCCCAGGAAAGAGGCAAACAGGAAGGCGGCGAAGGCGACCGTCCAGTTCCACAGGGCCAGTCGGCGGCTTTGATGGTCGTTCATGATTCACCTCCCTTGGAAGCATGTTCGCGTTCCCAGGTCTGCTTGGCCACCACCGTGACCTTGCTCCACATGTAGTCGTGGCCCAGACCGCAATATTCGTTGCACAGCATCGGATAGTCGCCGGGTTTGGGGAAAGTGGTGGTGACCTCGGACACATAGCCGGGCACCACCATCGTGCTCATGTTGGTCATGGGCATGTGGACGCCGTGGAGCACGTCGATACTGGCCCAACGGAAGGTGATGGGGGTGTCGGCGGGAATGGTGATGTGGCGGGGAAAGAAGCCGTAGCGCCCGGCCACCATGATGACCTTGATGCTGCCGTCGGGCTGGATGTGAACCCCCAGGTTGTCCTCGGCGAACTCCTCGCTCAGGTGCAGCCGGGCCGAATCGATGGTCTCGACGTTACTGGGAGGTTTGATCCCCAGGGCCAGGGAGAGGAAGATCGAACCCAGAAACAGAACGACCATCCCGAGGGCGACGTACAGCCATTTCTTCTCCAACGGATCGATGTGCATGGCTCACCTCACTGGACCGCGCCGCGGGGGATGAAGACACCGTAATATAGGAACAGCCAGGCTGCCGCCATGCCCGCCGCGACGATGAGCATGAGCGCCCAGGTGCCTTTGGGTGGGGATTCGAGTATCCGGCGTTTTTCTTCTTCAGGCAAAGACATGGCGGGACCTCCTCCGATTCGTGAGCATTAGAGTCTGCTAAAAAATAGCAGACTTGACAAGTTTTCGTGAAAAAATTTTCGTAACCATTATAGTAGTTGAGGGTCGATCGAATCGGAGCAGGGCCATGGCCAGCTTCATCTTGGACGGCCGGGAAATCTCCTTTCGGCCCGGCCAGACCATCATCCAGGCGGCATTGGCTGCTGGAGTCTACATTCCCCATCTGTGTTGGCATCCCCGGTTTCCTCCCCACGGCAGCTGCAAGCTGTGCACCGTCAAGGTCAACGGCCGGCTGTGTTCGGCCTGCACCTTTCCCGCCGCCGAGGGCCAGGAGGTGGTGTCCGGGTCCGATGAACTGCGCCGCCTGCGCCGGCGCCTGACCCAGATGCTGTTCGTGGAGGGCAATCATTTCTGCCCCTCGTGCGAGAAGAGCGGCCAGTGCGAGCTCCAGGCGATGGGCTATCACCTCGGGATGACCGACAGCCATTATCCCCATTTCTACCCGCGCCGCGACCTCGACGCCAGCCACCCGCAGGTGCTGCTCGACCGCGACCGCTGCATCTTCTGCGAACTGTGCGTGCGTGCCAGCCGCGCCGAGGGCAAGAACGTCTTCGAGCTGGCCGGCCGCGGCGTCCATACCCGCCTGGTGGTCAACTCTCCCAGCGGCAGATTGGGTGACAGTGCGCTGGAGGCCGGCGATCTGGCCGCCCGCATCTGTCCGGTGGGGGCGATCGTCCTCCGCGACACCGCCTTCCGGGTGCCGATCGGCCAGCGCAAATACGATCACCGGACCATCGCCGAGGTCAGCATCGAGGAAGAGAGGCCGTTGCTGGGGGAGGGGGATGGCTGAATCCCGCTGGCGCCAACGAATGGAAAGCTTCGCCCGTGCCATGGCGCAGCTGCGGGAGGCCTGCCGGCGAGAGCGCTACAGCGAACTGGAACGGGCCGGCCTGATTCAGATGTTCGAGTTTTCCCTGGAATTAGCCTGGAAGACCCTGAAGGACTGGCTTTCGGAGGAAGGTTATGCGGTGGCTACGCCGCGTGAGACGATTCGCCAAGCGTTCGAGGCCGGCCTGTTGCCGGAAACGGATGCAGGGGTGCTGTTGGAGGCTTTGAGACAACGCAATCTGCTGGCGCATACCTACCGGGAAGAACTGGCACGGGAAGCCGTCGAACTGATCAGAAAACGCTACTTTCCGGTATTGCAACGGGTGTTGGGGCGATTGGAGACGAAATGACGGGTGCTGAAGTGAAACCGGAATATCGTCGCCGCATCGTTGAAATCTTGGCGGCCCATCCCAAGGTGGAACGGGTGGTTCTGTTCGGGTCCCGCGCCTGGGGGCGGCCGAAGCCGGCTTCGGACATCGATTTGGCCTTGTACGGCAGAAATCTGACTTTGGCCGATGTGGCCGCGTTGCAGGCTGAGCTGGAAGAAACCGACATCCCGCAACGGATCGATCTGGTGCTTGCCGGAGATATCGCAGACCCGAATCTGCGCCGTCGTATCGAAAACGAGGGGATCGAATGGTTCCGGCGTGTCCGGGCGGAGGCGGTCTCTTGAAGCCCAGGATCCGCATCGCCACCACCTCCCTGGCCGGCTGTTTCGGCTGCCACATGTCACTCATGGACATCGACGAACGCCTGCTGGCGCTGGCCGAGATCGCCGATTTCGACCGCTCCCCCCTGAGCGACGTCAAGCGCTGCGAACGGTGCGACATCGGCATCGTCGAGGGTGGGGTGTGCAACGCCGAGAACGTCGAGGTGCTGCGCGAGTTCCGCCGCCATTGCAAAATCCTGGTGGCCATCGGCGCTTGTGCCCTCAACGGCGGCATTCCGGCGTTGCGCAACCGCTACGATCTGGGCGACTGCCTCGAGGAAGCCTTCCTCACCGGCATCGGCGTCACCGACCCCAAGGTTCCCGGCGATCCGGAGCTGCCGCTCCTGCTCGACAAGGTCCATCCGATTCACGAGGTGGTGAAGGTGGATTATTCCATCCCCGGCTGTCCCCCCTCGGCCGACACCATTTGGACGGTGCTGACCGCCCTGATCGCGGGCAACGAACCGCAACTGTCCGGTGAGTCGATTCGCTATGACTGAACAGCGCTACCGCCATCTGGAGACCGCCGAAAACCCCAGGGATCTGCGCCGGGTCGCCATCGATCCGGTGACCCGGGTGGAAGGCCACGGCAAGGTGACCCTCCTGCTCGACGAGATGGGCCGTGTACACCAGGCCCGGCTTCACATCGTGGAATTCCGCGGCTTCGAGAAGTTCATCCAGGGACGCCCCTACTGGGAGGTACCGGTACTGGTGCAGCGGCTGTGCGGTATCTGCCCGGTGAGCCACCTGCTCGCCGGGGCCAAGGCGGTGGATTGTCTGGTGGGGGTGGAGACGCTTCCCCCGGCCGCCGAGAAACTGCGTCGCCTGCTCCATTACGGCCAGGTGCTCCAGTCCCACGCCTTGCATTTCTTCCACCTGGCCTCCCCGGATCTGCTGTTCGGCTTCGACAGCGAGGCGGAGAAGCGCAACGTGCTGGAACTGTTGCGCTGCGGGCGCTTTCGCGACATCGCCCTGGAAGGAATCAAACTGCGCAAGTTCGGCCAGGAGGTGATCCGGGCGGTGATCGGCAAGCGCATTCACGGAACCGGGCCGATTCCCGGTGGCATGAACAAGCATCTGGACGCCGCCGACCGGGACCGGCTGGCGCCGCAGCTGGACGAGGTGTTGCGCTGGGCGCGAAACGGCCTGGAACTGGTTCGTTCCCTTTATCTGGCCAACGCCGATTACCACCACCGCTTCGCCGTCATCCGCTCCCATTTCATGGCTTTGGTGACCGGGGACGGCGGCCACGAACTCTACGACGGCCGCATCCGGGTGCGGGGCGACGACGGGCGGATTCTCTTCGACGGACTCTGCGACCGGGACTACACCGGCTACATCCACGAGCAGGTCAAGGCGTGGAGCTACATGAAATTTCCCTATCTGGCCGCCCTGGGGCCGGAGGAGGGTTGGTACCGCGTCGGCCCCCTGGCGCGGATCAACACCTGTGATTTCATCGACACCCCCGAGGCCGAGGCGGCGCGGCGGGAATTTCTGCGGCTGGACGGAGGGCTGCCGGTGCAGGCGTCGCTGGCTTATCACTGGGCGCGGATGATCGAGATCCTCCACTGTGCCGAGAAGATCCGCGATCTGTTGGCCGACCCGGATCTCTACGCCGGCGATCTGGAAACCCGGGGAAGCCGGTGCCACGAAGGTGTCGGCGTCATCGAGGCCCCCCGCGGGGTGCTGATCCATCATTACCGTATCGACGACGACGGACTGGTGACCAAGGCGAACCTGATCGTCTCCACCACCCATAACAACACCGCCATGAACGAAGCCATCCGTCAGGTGGCGGCGGAATATCTCGACGGCTGCGAACTGACCGAGGCGCTTCTCAACCGCATCGAGATCGCCATCCGCGCCTACGATCCCTGCCTGTCGTGCGCCACCCACGCCATCGGCAAGATGCCGCTGGTGGTGGATCTGGTGACGGCCGAGGGAGAAACGGTGCAGCGTCTGGTGCGTCACGGCGACGGTGCCGTGGCCGCGGCATGAAGACCCTGATCCTGGGTTACGGCAATCCCGGCCGCGGCGACGACGGCCTGGGGCCCGAGTTGGTGGCACGGCTCGAAAAGCACCCGGTGACCGCCGTGACCCTGCTGGCGGCGCTGCAGTTGCAGCCCGAGCATGTCTTCGATCTCGCGGACCACGACCGGGTACTGCTGGTGGACGCCGGTTTGGAGACGCCAGCGCCGTTCACCTGGGATCGCCTGCATCCCGCTCGTGACCCCGGCGTTTTCACCCACACCCTCAGCCCCCGGGCCCTGTTGGCCATCTACCGGGAGGCGCTGCATCGTGAGCCGCCCGTCACCTGGCTGGTGACGATCCGCGGCGAACGCTTCGGCCTGGGAGAATCGCTTTCGGAAGCGGCCCGGCGCCATCTGGCCCGGGCGTTGGAATCCGTGACCGCCTGGCTCGCCGATGCACGAACTGTCCCTGGCTGAGAGTCTGCGGGAGATCATCGAAACCGAGGCCCGGCGTCAGGGGTTTTCCCGGGTCCGGACCGTGCGCCTCCAGGTCGGTCGCCTCTCCTGCGTGGAGCCGGAGGCGCTGCGCTTCTGCTTTGCCGAGGTGATGCGCGGCGGCGTTGCCGAGGGGGCACACCTGGAAATCGTTCCCGTGGCCGGGGAGGGCTGCTGTTCCGCCTGCGGGCGGCGGGTGCCGATGACCGAACTTTACGATCTCTGTCCCCGGTGCCGGCGCCCCCTGGCGGTCGTCCAGGGCATGGAGATCCGGCTTCAGGAACTGGAGGTTTCCGGCTGACGCACCACCACCTGCAGCGGTGTTTTGCCGTCGAGGTGGACGTCGCGCTGCGGGAAGGCGATCTCGATGCCGGCCTCCGCCAGTTTCCGGTAGATCCGGCGGTGCAGGTCGGTGATGGTGGAAAGGCGGTTGTCGAGGGTGCCGAGATAGGCGCGCAGAATGATGAGCAGGGCGTTGTCGCCGAATTCTTCGAAGGTGACCAGCGGGGCCGGATCCTCGAGGATTTCCGGATGGGAGCGGGCGCTCTCCAGGACGATTCCCATCGCCTGTTCCACGTCGCAGCCGTAGGCCACCCCGATCTTGATCACGATCCGGTTGGTGGTGTCGGTCAGGGTCCAGTTGATGAACTGGCCGGTGATGAAATTCTTGTTCGGAATCACCAATTCCTGGCGGTCCCAGTTGAGGATGGTGGTGGCGCGGATGTGAATGCGGTAGACGGTACCGGTGACGTCGCCCACGGTGACCACGTCGCCGACCCGGATCGGGCGCTCGAACAGGAGGATCAGGCCGCTGACGAAGTTGGCCACCACTTCCTGAAGCCCGAAACCCAGTCCCACCGAGAGGGCGGCGATCAGCCACTGGATCTCCGACCATTGCACCCCCAGGGAGGTGAAGATGACGTAGATGCCGACGGCGGTGATCAGGTATTGCGACAGGGCGCTCCAGGCGTAGCGGGCGCCCTGGTCCAGGGGCAGGCGGCGCAGGATCGCGAATTCCAGCAGGCCGGGCAGGTTTTTCGCCGCCAGCATGGTCAGGACGCCCAGCAGAACGCCGGTCAGCACGTCTGCCAGGGTCAGCGGGACGACCTTGGTGATGCCCCCGACCACTCGGGTGGTGGTCATGGGCAGGGTGACGCGCTGTAGGAAATTCAGCGCCGGGATCGCGTCCCGCCAGATCAGCCAGAGGCCGGCGACGGCGGCGCTGAAGAATCCGATTCGCAGCAGGCGCCGGGTCTGCTCGCTCAGGCGGCCGAAATCGACCTCCGGTTCCTCCACCGGCGGCAGTTCGCTGCTCTGTTCCCCTTTTTGCGCCTGCAGTTCAGACCGTTTGCGCAGGATTTCCTGATAGCGCAACCGCCGTTCGGTGATGAAGAGCCAGCGCAACAGCAGATCCTTGAGCAGCATCAGGAAGACGAAGAACCACAGGGTGCGAAACCCCTTTTCGGCCAGATAGAAGGCGGCGTAGTAATAACCGGCGAGCGCGGCCAGGGCCAGTCCCAGCGGAACGAGAACGGCGAGGGGGAACCAGAGCGGATGATAGGTGACGATCCATCCGGGCCGGGAGGCGGCCAGTCGGGTCATGATCGGGCCGTTGCGGCGCCACAGTTTCCAGATCACCATCACCGCCGAGAGCAGGAACACCACGAAGATCGACCGCCCCAGCGTCAGGGAGACCGGCGTCAGATTGGGGCTGTCGGTGACGCCGACGACGAAGGCGCTGAAGATCGCCCAGGGATGGAACCAGCGCAGCTCGGTCCAAAGGTTTTCCCGGGTGACCTGGAGCCAGCGCAGGTGGCGCTGGGCCAGCCCGTCGGGGCGGCAGATCTGGCGCAGCAGGCCGAAACCGGCGGCGGGCCTGGCGGCGAGCAGCAGGCCGTCGGCCAGGGAAATCATGGCCTCGTCCGCCACGGCGGCGCGCTGTAACCAGACGCCCAGACCAAAGAGGAGCAGCGGTGCCGGCGCGGCGAGCACGATGGTCTCGCCCAAGGCCTGTAGGGTGTTCCGAAAGCGGTCGGTGCGGATGCTGCGCACCGCCTGTCCCAGACGCTGGATGTCCCGGACGATCCAGGAGCGCGCCCGGAGCAGAGCCAAGCTGATCAGAACCAGTGCCAGCGGGAACCACGGCTCGGCACGGAGCAGGGAAAGCAAGCGCTTGCCGAACGGGCGCCAGGCGGACGGTGACAGCGCGTCGCCGAGGTCCACCAGGGCCGCCCGGACGATACCTGGTTCGCCGGGGTAGGGAATCCAGATCAGCTGGCGCTGGAGAAAACGGCGATAGTTCTGCACCAGCCGGTACAGTTGCTGCTCCGCCGCTTCCACTTCCGATAGGATTCCCAGATAGCGGGTATATTCCTGCTGCAGGGCCTGAAGGACTTCTTTGCGGTTCTGCCAGACTTCCCGCAGCTGCAGGTGGATCAGGGCGCGGCGGGCGGGGGGGAGGTCCCGGGGCAGGCGCTGCAACTGGCGTTGGATCCAGCGGTCGGCGTCTTCCAGCCGGCGCAGTTCTTCTTCGACGTTGAAACGCTGTACCACGATCTGCTTGATGCGCAGTCGCCGGATGTGTTCCTGACGGCGGAAATGGGTGACGCCGGGAAGCGCGTGCAGGCGCTCATGGAGCAGGCGGGCGACGACCGGATCGGTACCGGCCAGTTCGATGGCCTGGCGGATGCGCTCGAAGTCCTTCTGCAGGGATTCGAGTTGCCGTTTCAGGTGCTGGGACCGCTGTTTGAGCTGACTGGCTTCGGCGACCAGCTTTTCCAGTTCGCTCCAGCGCGCCAGGTTCTGCTGCCACAGGGGGCGTACCGGGCCTTCGGCGGTTTTTAGGGCGAGACGGGCGGCGCTGCTGGCGCTGACCACCTCGTGTTCCCGGGCCAGTTGAACGGCCTGCCGCAGCCTTTCGATACGGGTGCGCCGTTCGGCGGCTTCGAGGCTCAGCAAGGCCTGCTCGCCCCGCGCCAGTTTGGTGAGCAGGGCCAGATTGGTCTGGATCAGCCGCAGCCGTTCCAGTTCCGCCTGCAGCCAGAGGCGGCGGGCCTGTAGGGAAAGGTAGCGGGCCCGCTTGAGGGGATCGGACGGGGGCTGGGGCAAGGCTTCGAGTTCGTTTTCCACCGCAGTCAGTTGCTGCTCCAGTTCGGCGATGGTTTTCCCACCGGTGGTGGCGATTTCCAGCAACTGGGTCAGTTCCTGTTCCTTCTCCTCCAGGGTCCGCTGCAATTCCGCCAGAGCGGCTTCCTCTTCCGAGATGCGGGTTTCCAGCCATTCCAGGGGGCGGGACAAATTCAGCCGGGTCCAGTGACGGGTCAACCGTTCCGGCTGTTTCAACAGGCGTTCGATTTCGCCGAGCCGTCTGGGGGCCTGGTGGATTTTCCGTTCCAGCACCTGGCGTTCCCGGCGGGCAGTTTCCGCCTGCTGCAGCCACTGCCGGGCCTGGGTCAGCCATTCCAGCGCCTGTTTGCGCTCTTCTTCTTCCAGGGTGGAGGATTCGAGGGCCTGGCGTGCCTGCTCGACCTGTTCCGCCCGGATCGTTTCGGCCCCGGCGGTGAAGGGAAGCGTCAGAAACAGCCAGAGCAGACAGAGTAGTTTAATCATGGGGGATCATCCGCTCCGGCCTCCTGGCGCAGGCCGTCCGGGATGGACTTGCCGGGTTTGGTCCCCAGTTCGACGAGGGCCTGCGCCTGGCGGATCAGGTTGCCCCGACCGTCCGTCAGTTTGCCGCGGGCGCTGCGATAGGTGTCGTGAACGGTGTCGAGCTGGCGACCGATCTTCTCGAAGTCTTCCAGAAAGCCGCACAGCTTGTCGTAAAGCTTGGCGGCCCGCTCGAAGACCTTTCGGACGTTTTCCTGCTGGCGCTCGAAACGCCACAGGTTTTCGATGGTGCGCAGGGTGGCCAGCAGGGTGGTGGGGGTGACCACGACGATGCGCTTTTCGAAGGCGCGGACGAACAGGTCCGGATCGGCCTGGAAGGCGGCGCTGAAGGCGGCTTCGATGGGCATGAACAGGAGCACGAAATCGAGGCAGTTGAGCCCCGGCAGGTCCTGGTATCGTTTGGCGCTCAGCTCGTCGATGTGGCGGCGGATGGATTCCAGATGGCGCCTGAGCGCGTCCCGGCGGTCACCGTCATCGGCGGCGTCGACGAAATCCTGCCAGGCGCGCAGGGAGACTTTGGCGTCGATGACGACGTCCCTGCCGTCCGGCAGATGGACGATGACGTCGGGACGGAGGGACTTGCCCTCGCCGTCTTTGAAGGTGCCCTGGACCTGGAACTCCCGGCCCTTGCGCAGGCCGGAGCGTTCCAGCACTGTCTCCAGCACGACCTCGCCCCAGGTGCCCTGGGACTTGCTGTCATTCCGGAGCGCCCGGGCCAGCTTGTCGGCCTCCTGGTTGAGCCTGTGGTTGGCCTCCTGCAGGCGGCGTAGTTCCTGGAGCAGGGAACCGTGCTGTTTCTGTTCCTCGCTGTGGATGGCGTCGATACGGTGGCGGAAGTCCTGCAGCTGCTGGCGTACCGGGGCGAGGATCTGGTCCAGGCGGTGCTGGCTCTGCTCGCCGAACTGACGCGCCTTTTCGTCCAGGATGCGGGCGGCCAGGGCTTCGAACTCGGCTTTGAGGTGGCGGCGGGCGTTTTCCAGTTCCGTGACCCTGTCTTCGTGGTGGCGCCGTTGTTCCTCCAGGCGGGTATTCAGTTCGATGTTTTGTGTCAGAAGGTGTTGACGTGTTTTTTCCGCCTCCATCAACTGTTGCCGAAGCGATTCCACTTCGGACAGGGCTTGCCGGCGCCCCTCTTCACTCAGTGCCAAGGCTTTGTCTCGATTGGCGAGCCGGCGTTGCAGGAACAAAACGGTGACGAGTATACCGAGAATGAATCCCAGCAGCCCAGGAATCAACCACGTCGATTCGAGAATCGTCATTTGCTCCCGATGAATTCATGCTAAAGGAGCCGAAGTTTACCATCGAGCGGCGTCCGATCCTGCCTCAATGAAGGACCAGGTGTGTCAGGGGGTGATGGTTTTTTCGTCTTGTCGGCAATGAGATACCGCTTGTCGCCAGTGATCTTGGAGTAGCGACGAGCCGGGATCTGAAGTGATGGCTCGGCGTAGATGTTCGCAGGCTTCCTTGAATCGTGCTTGCTGAAAATAGAGCCAACCCAGGGTATCGTGGAATTGGGGGGCGTCCGGCTGGAGTGTGACCGCTCGTAAGGCGAGTTGAATTGCTTCGGGGAAGGATTTTCTTTTTCCCAATATCCATGCCAGATTGTTGCAGGCCAGCGCCGACTTGGGATCGAGTCGCAGGACACGGCGATAGTGACGTTCTGCTTCCGGAAGATTCCCCTGTTGTTGGTGCAACATTGCCAAGGCAAGGGCAGGGGCGGATAGTTCGGGATATTTCCGCATCCAACGTTTGTAGATGGCCTCAGCCGCTTCGATACGTCCCAGTCTGGCTTGAATGTCGCCTTCCAGAAGGCCGGCAGGCCAGAGGTCAGGGTTTCGGGCCAGTGCTTCCCGGACTTCAGCGAGCGCTGACTCCAGCTGGTTTTGTCGAACGAGGATACGAGCTGTTTCTAGGTGTGGCTGGGGATTACGCGGGGCAAGGGTGCCTGCTTTTCGTAGTTCATTCAAGGCTTCTTCAACAGCGTCCCCTTTTTTGTAGAGAGCGATACCTAGAGCGTAGTGGGCTGCGGCGTTATCCGGGGCGATGGTAATAGCGTTGTGGTACGAAGCGATCGCCTCCTTGAGTTTGCCTTGTTGAAGTTGAAGATCACCCAGGGCGATCCAGGCTTCCGGGAGTTCCGGTATGCTCCGGGTCGCTTGCCTGAAGGTTTCGATGGCCGATGCGATGTTTCCCCGCAGGCGGAGATAACGTCCTTGAGAAACCAGTACATGGGGATCTTCGGGGGCAATGGTGCGCGCCTCTTCGATCCATTCGCCGGCCGCTTGAAGATTGCCTCGGCGGAAAGCGACTTCCGCCAGCCCCAACATGGCTCTATCGGCTTTCGGGTAGATCGCCAAACTCTGGCGGAAGGCACTTTCGGCGGCGTCGAGATCGCCATTGGCCAGATACTGGAGTCCCTCGTGATAGAGCTTGTCAGCTTTTTTTACAGTGGGGAGGGACGTGGTGGGAACCAGTTTGAAACCAGCGGGTAACGCTGCCGCCTGGAGCCACGTCAGAGCGAGGATGAGGGAAAACCAGCGTTTCGTCTTCATTTGGCTCGTCGGATCTTGAAAGCACGACGGCCCGGAGGGGCCGTCGTTCCAGGGTCAGGCATGCGGACGCTTACGATGGTTCAGACGCAAGGCGGCCAGTCCGATCCCGAGCAGGGCCAGGGAAAAGGGTTCGGGTACGGAGGGTGGAGGGATGATCGGGGTACCGCCGACCCCTTTGAAGCCGAAGATGTAGGTGGCTGGACTGCCGCTCGTTTGGCCGCCGTTGGATTGTCCCAGAGAGAAGAGTTCGATGCTTTCCGCACTGATTGCAGCCAGCGCCGCCGCTTCCGTGGCCGCTGCGCCGTAGAAGATCTCGAAGACGCGGGATTCACCCGCCAACAGATCGCCGAAATTGAAGCGGAAGTAGGCGCCATGGTCGTTGGGGCCGTTGTCGACGAAGTCGGTGTTGAGCGTTGCCGGATCGATGGGGGAGGTGGTCGCCAGGGGATTGGCGGTCGAAAACCCATCGTCATGGGATTCCTCAAGAAAGGTGGTGGTCCCGGTCCCCCGAATAGTGACGAATTCGTTGAACTCCGTCGGTGGGATGTCCCAGTCCATGACCCGAACGTACTTGAGATTGGTGACGTCGCTGCCGGTGTCGTTGGTCACGGTGACCGTAGCCCGAAATAAGACATTCGGAGCGTTGGGTGCCGGGGCGTATTCGTGGGTGACCGTCAGGCCCGGCAAGCTGGTGAGATGGACCGTCGAGGTGGCGGTGGAGGTGGTAGCGCTGAAACTGTCTACCGTGAGGTTCACGACGCCGTCCGTGGAGACGTTGGCATATCCGGAAATGCTGTCGTTCACGGAAACACCCCAACCCTCACAGAGGCATCCTGGAGAGGTGGCGTCATAGAAGTTGCCATCGGGAAATTTGAATGCGAGCCCGGTTGCATCGGCATTGGCGGCGATGTTGCCTACGGAGGTGTTCAAGTGGCCTTCGTCGTTGATGCCCATCGCGACGGTGCCGGCCGGATTGGTGATGACGGCTGCGGCGTAGGTCGTGGGGGCATACGCCAGACCCAATCCAGTGAGGGACAGGGTTAAAAGGGAAAGTAACGATTTTGATAGCTTCATGGTGGACCCTCCTGAATTCTTGCAAGATAGGGACTCTGGTCTTTGCTTCCGTTCAGACGGAAGCGGTGCGTTTTTGATAATGCATATTTTATGCCTGTTTTATAAGTATCTGATAATAAAAAAATTTTCTTGAGATGCTGCCATGGGGCATGGAAAAACCCATTGATTGTAAATTTTTTTGACAAACGCGCCGACGAGCAGACCGCCGGCGAAAGCGATCAGGATCGGTGCGGTTTCGCTATCGACCATGGGCGGCTTCTTCGAACCCGAAATGGTGGAACAGGATCAGGGTGATCACCACCAGCAGGGCCCCCAGTCCGATCCGCCGGAACAGCGTCGCGCCCGCCTCATGGTGCCGCTGCACGCGCGGGAGGACGTCGATGGTGGCGACGTAAAGGAAGGTGCCGCCGGAGAACAGCAGAATCAGTCCGATCCACTCGTGGGCCAGCTGGCGCAGAAACAGGAAAGTGACCAGCAGCCCGGTCGGAGTGGCTAGGCTGAAGATCAGGATCCGCTGCAGGGGGTTGGCGGCACGCCCCTGCCAGACGAAGACACCGAGGCCGAAGGCCACGGGAATCTTGTGTACCATGACCGCCAGTAGGATCGGCACGGTGATGGCCATGACGCCGGTCGCGGTGCTGGCGCCCAAGGCCAGGCCGTCGGTCAAGGCGTGAATGCCGAGACCGAGCAGCAGCAGGGTGGAGGTGCGGGTTTCCTCGTCGAATTCGTGAGCGATACCGTGGGTCTCCAGGACCAGCATCAGCAGGAATCCGGCCAGGATAGCCAAGCCGGAAGCCAGTACCGGCGGAAGGCCGAGGAAACGGTCGGCGTGGGGAACGGCGCCCCGGACGTGTTCCAGGAAAAGGAGCTCGAAGCCTTCGGGGATGACGATCACCATCGCCGAGGCCAGCAGCAGGCCTGCTGCCACCGCGGTGACGGAGATCCAGGTGCCGCTCGGGGTCTTGTGGAAATAACGGGGAATCATGCCGGCCAGGAAAGCACCCAAGAAAGCAGTGGCGGCAACGGCCAGCGCAGCGATCCATCCAGACATGGGAAATCCTTGTGTGAAGCGGGTTGGGGGAAGAAGTATAGCAGGGGAACGGGATGCTCCCAACGAGTCACGGCATCCGGGCCAGGGCGCGGGTCAGGCGGATCAGTCCGGCCGTCACCCGGGCGAAGGCGTCGTAATCGAGCTTGTCGGGCGTGTCGCTGGGACGGTGGTAATGGGGATAGCGGAACGGCGCGGTGTCGGTGACCATCAAGGCCCGGTAGCCTTGGTCCCAGAAGCTGGCGTGATCGGACCAGCCGATGCCGGTCAGCGAGCCGGGGGCGGCCACCCCCTGGGCGGGAAATTCCGAAAGGCGGCGGAAATGGTGCAGACAGCGACGGAGCAGGCGCCAGGAAGCCAGATTGGAGACGAAGGCGACGAAATTGCCGGTATCGGGATAGAACCAGGCATAGACCGGATTGGGGAAACGCTGACTTCCCGGCGCGTCGCTGTAGTAGCCGATGGTTTCCAGCGACAGCATGGCGACGATGTCGTCGCCGTGGGCCCGGGCCCGCCGGGCGTAGACCTGGCTGCCCATTTCCCCCGTGCGGTAGAAGGGGGCCTCCTCGTTGACGAAAGCCACCAGACGCAAGGTCCGGCGGGGGTGGAAGTCCCGCAGTGTCCGGGCGATCTCCAGCAGGGCGGCGACCCCGCTGCCGTTGTCGTTGGCGCCCGGGGAATGGGGGACGGTGTCGTAATGGGCGCCGATGACGACGACTTCCTCGGGATGCTCCCTTCCGGGCAGGGCCGCTTCCAGATTGCAGACCGGTTTATCCAGCACCCGGTAGCAGACCGGCCGGACCCGGTAACCGTAACGCTGCAGTTCCGTCTCGATATACCCGGCCGCTGCCTGCAGTTTCGGATATTCCCAGAGATTCCGCGGGCCGATCCGCCCGGCGAGCACCGTCACGTGCTGCCGCAGCCGGCTCTGAAGCCGGCGCTCTTCCGGCGTCAGGGGCGGCAGGGTGGTGAGGGGCGGGATCTCCGGTCGCATCGATTTGAAGCGGTCTGCCAGGATGAAAAGCAGCAAAACCGCGATCGCTATGCCTGTCAGGGATTTCATGACGGATGGCCGCCCGCTGCCTGCGGAATTTTCCGGATCCGGGTTGGTACGAAGGGCATGGCAGTGGAAAAATGCTGTGGGGATACAGATGATACTCCAGAATGAGACGATGGTATCGGTTGGTGGAGGCATGAGCGGACGGATTCTTCTCATCGACGACGACCCCGATCTGGGTGTCATGCTGCGCGACTACCTCGGACGGTACGGTTTCGAAGTGGCGGTGGCGGCCACCGGAGCGGCGGGAGTGGCGCGGCTGGGACGGGATGGGGCAGATCTGGTGATTCTCGACGTCCGTCTGCCGGACGAGGACGGCTTCGAAGTGTTGAAACGGCTGCGTGTTCGAAGCACCGTGCCGGTGATCCTGTTGACGGGGCTGGACGACCATGCCGACCGGGTCGTCGGTCTGGAGCTGGGAGCTGACGACTATCTGGGAAAGCCCTTCGATCCGCGCGAGCTTCTGGCTCGGATCCGCGCGGTGCTGCGGCGCTGCCGCCGCACCGTTCCGCCTTCCCGCGGGCGAGAATACCGTTTCGCCGGTTGCCGCCTGATCCCGGAAACCCGGGAGCTGATCCTCGCCGACGGCGACCGGCGCCGGCTGACCCGCAGCGAGCTGCGGCTACTGCTGGCCTTCCTGGAACATCCCGGCCGGTTGCTCACCCGGGAGCGTCTGCTGGAATGCTGCCATCCCCACGGGGATGCGGTCTTCGACCGGGCCGTCGATGTCCAGGTGCTCCGCCTGCGCCGCAAGCTGGGCGAGGCCGGCCGGCTGATCGTCACCGAGCGCGGCGCCGGCTACCGCTTCGACACCGGGGTCGAAGTCATCGATCAATGTTTGCCCGGCGCCAGCGGCACGCCGCGCCGTTCCCAGTGAATGTAGGCTTCCAGGGCGATCATTTCGTCGCTATCGAGGCCTAACGGCTTGCCTTCCAGAGGATTTTGCAGGCACCAGTTGATCATCTCCCGCAACGTGGCCACCTTGCCGAGCTGCTTCTGGAACTTGGGATAGGTTTCCGGATGGGTGTTGGCACCGTTGGGATGGCACTGGTCGCAGGAGACGTTGTTGCTTCCCAGCGGGCTGTGGAACAGCTTCTCACCCCGTTCCATGACCTTCATGTATTCCGCCTTCCAGCGTTTCAGGTCTTCCTCGGTGAACTCGTCTCCCGGTGCCGGGACGGCCAGGGCGGCGAGCATCAGCCAGACGGGAATGCGTTTCATGGCGACCTCCTCGGTGTCAGTAATGGAACTGCGGGGGAATGCGTTTGTCCGGATCCTGGTATTTCAGGTCCACCGGGTGTTTGAGCTTGAAGTCGAACGCCACGGTGCGGTTCTCGTTCAGCCACAGCTGATAGTGATTGGTGATCGCGCCGCTGTCGAGGTCGAGAATGTCCCAGCCGGTGCCGTCGCGCTCGTGGAAGGGATCGGCGCGGTTCATGAACACGGTCAGCTTCGGCACCTGGTTGGGTTTTTGCACGTAGCTGACCGGATACGGCCAGGGCCAGGCGGTGGCCATCATGGCGTAGAAGGTGATGTTGCCGATCTGGTTGTAGAGCACCTGGTGGACGTGGCCGTGCAGGACCGTGACCCGGTGGAAGCGTTGCAGCAGTTTCTGCACCCGTTCGGCGTCGTCGGTCCAGAAGTTCCAGGGCTTGAAGATCTTGTAGAGGGGCGAGTGGGACAGCACCACCACCGGAACGTTGGCGTCGTACTTGGCCAGGTCTTCCTGCAGCCAGCGCAATTGGGCTTCCCCCACCAGGAACGGCGATCCGTGAGGATTGTCCAGGCGGGCCATGTTGGCCATCCGCTCCTCAGCGGTCGGCCAGCGGGCGATCCAGTCCTCGTAGGTGAGGATACTGTTGAGGACCACGAAGTGAACCCCCTTGTGGTCGAAGCTGTAATGGAGGGGGCTGATCTTGTCCTCCCAGTACCGGCCCATGTCCAGGTAGAAGTCGTGCTCCCCGATGACCCACTTGATGGGCGGGCGCAGGGCTGACAACAGTTCGAGGCCGTGATCCAGTTCCTCCCGTTTGCCCAGTTGGGCCAGATCGCCGCCGTAGACGACGAAGTCCGGTTTCGGCTCCATGAGGTTGACTTCCATCACCGCCTTGCGCAGTCCCTGATCGAAATTGCGGGTGAAGCGGGTGCCGCCCAGGTGGGTCAGGTGGGAGTCGGAGATGTAGGCGAAGGTGAAGGATTCGTGTTCGGCGGGCTTGGTGCCCATGCCGAAACTGATTTCCACTAGGCTGAAGGGCAGAGTGGCGCCCAGGCCGGCCAGCCCCATCCCTTTGAGAAATTGTCGGCGTTTCATGCGCTCACCTCCCGGTCGTTGCGAAACGTGAACTGGTGAGAGATTTGAGGAAGGCCACCAGATCGGCCTTTTCCTGGGCGGTCAGCCCCAGCGGACGGATGCCACCGTCGAGCATGGGGTTGTCGAAACCGCCTCGGTCGTAGAAGTCCACCACCTCCTCCAGGGTCTTGAGGCTGCCGTCGTGCATGTAGGGGGCGGTCAGGGCGATGTTGCGCAGGGTCGAGGTCTTGAACTTGCCGAGGTCGCTCACTTCCCCGGTGACGGCGAAACGTCCCAGCTCGGACAGCTCCTGCTGGGAGAGGACCGCCTCGTCCACCGGTTTGCCGGCGGCCTTGGCCTTGCGGAAGGCGGCGATGATCTCTGGCAGGCGGTCGGCGATCCGGTCGAATCCCACCCCCAGGTTGTGGAAGTCGTTGTCGGTGAACAATGCCGTCGATGCCTCGATCACGTGACAGCTCACGCAGCGTCCCTTGCCCCGGAACACCGCCAGACCGCGCACCGCCGCCGGTGACAGGGCATTCTTGTCACCGCCGTACAGGTAGCGGTCGAAGGGGCTGTCTCCGGCCACCACGGTGCGCTCGAAGCTGGCGATGGCCCGGGCCACGTGGTCGATGGTGATCTGCGCCGGTTTCACGCCGAAGGCGCGTTCGAACGCCTGCCGGTACGCCGGATCGCTCCGGACCACCCCGACGATGGGATCGTGGCTTTTCAGGCCGTGTTCGATGGGATTGACGAAGGGGTCCTTGCTCTGGGCCTCCAGGGTGGGACGGCGGCCGTCCCAGAACTGGGTGGTGTAGTAGGCGGCGTTGATGACCGTCGGGGCGTTGCGGGTGCCCTTCCGGCCGCCGATGCCCTCCGACACCGGCAACCCGTCCTGGAACGCCAGCTCGGGCCGGTGGCAGTGGGCGCAACTGATGGTGCCGTCGGCACTGAAGCGGCGGTCCTCGAACAGCTTTTTGCCGAGGACCGCTTTTTCCAGGGTCAAGGGGTTGTCCGCCGGTACCGGTACCGGCGGCAGCCCCAGCAGGTCGCGCTTTCCGGGTAGACGCACCTCCGCCGCACTGACGGCGACGGTCAGGCAGAGCCCGGCTACGGTCGCGGGAATCGGTTTCATCGGCGCCCCCTCAGCGGTGATGAATGTACAGGGTGACTTCGAAACCGAGGCGAAGGTCGCGGTAGGCGGGTTTTTCCCAGATCATGTACCCATCTCCTCCTCAATAACGGTTGGACACGGCTACAGGCTAAACCCTGCCGGTTACCGGAGAATTGCGGAAAGACGGCGAAATGTTACCGTTGTAACGGTACCTGCCAGGGAAACCGGATGCGGAAGACGGTTCGGCCGGGGCGGCTTTCCACCTCGATGCGGCCCCCGTGGGCGTGGACGATGCGTTCGACGATCGCCAGCCCCAGGCCGCTGCCGCTCCCTGCCGGCTTGCCGCTGGCGAAGGGCTCGAAGATCGTCGCCAGTCGCTCCGGGGCGATGCCTTCGCCGTCGTCGGTTACCTCCAGCAGCACCCCTTCGGCCGTCGCCGTCAGGGACACGGTGATTTCCCCGTCCCCGCCCACCGCATCGGCGGCGTTGCGTACCAGGTTGATCACTACCTGCTGCCATTCGCCGGGTCGTCCCGTGACTTTTCGTTCCGCCGGAAGACGATCGTCGAAGCGCAGTCGCACCCGGCTCGGCAGGGCGGAGCGGACGAAGTCAAGGGCCTCGGCCACCACCGCGCCCGGTGCGAATCGTTCGCAGCGGCCGCCGCCGGGTCGGGCGAACTGGAGCAGGCGGGCGGCGAGTTCCCGTCCCCGGGCGACGATGGCTTCGATACGACCGAGGGCGTCGGTGGGCGACCGGCCGGCCTCGAGCTGTTCCCGGGCCAGCACCGCGTAGCCCTGAAGGCCGGTGAGTAGATTGTTGAAGTCGTGGGCGATGCCGCTGGCCAGGGTGCCGAGGGCTTCCATCTTCTGGGCCTGTAGCAGTTGCCGCTCGGTTTCCAGACGCCGGCCCATCTCCGCCTGCAGCCGTCGATTGGCCCGGTGCAGCCGTGCCAGGGTGACCAGCAGATAGCCGAGGAACGCCAGGGCGGCCAGATACAGGCCCAGGCGGAAAGCGTCCGCACGGCGCTGCAGCCGTGTCTGGGTCGCCAGGTGAACGTCCGCCAGGCGCCGGGCGACCGCTCCCAACGGGGTGTTCAACAGCTCGCCGAGGGTCGCTTCCAGACGGGGAAGCCGTTCCAGGATCAGCCGGACGTGGGCGCTCAGGGAATCGAATTCTCCGCCCGTGGGCAGGTGGGACAGCTGCAGTGTCACTTCCCGTCGCCGGCGTTCGTCGGGATGGCGCAGAAAGCGCAGCAGCGCCGCTCCCAGGGCGGTGAGCGCCGGATGGCGGCGGGCCAGCTCTTCCTGGCGGTGGACCACGTAGGCCAGGGAATTGCGTACCAGGGCGTTATCGCTCTTGAAAGCCTCCAGGCGTTCGCGTTTGTGCCGTGCCAGCAGCCGCAAGACCGCCACCTCCGGCGCCAGTTCGTCGGCCGCTGCGGCCAGTGCCCTCAGGTCGGCTTCGATGGCGCGGATGGCGGCGTTGACGGTGTCGTAATGGGTCAAATCGCCGTGGCGCAGCCGCAGCAGATCCCGGTTGAATCCGGCGTCGTGAAGGCGCAGGGCGGTGAGGGCGGCGGCGAAACGGGCGGCGCCGGCCGCTTCCAGGTCGGCGAACCGGTATAGGGTGGTCACAGCGCCCAGAACCAGAGCCAGCAGAATGCCCAGTCCTAGGGATTTCATCGCGACGTTTCCTCGGCATTCCACCGCCCCGTCAGGCTGTGGAGGAAAGCGACGAGATCCTGGATTTCCGCTTGCCTCAGGCGGATCCCCAGTTGCAGCTCCGCCATCAGGGCGACCGCCTTTTCCAGGGTCTTCACCCGACCGTCGTGGAAGTACGGAGCGGTCAGAGCCACGTTGCGCAGGCTCGGCACCCGGAAGACACCTCGGTCTTCGGGACGGCCGGTGACGGCGAAGCGTCCGGGATCGTCGCCGGGATAGCGGCCGAAGACCCCCAGTTTCTGGCGCAGGTTGCCGCCCACGTTGACCCCCTGGTGACAGGCGCTGCAGCCGAGACGCTTGAACAAGACGTAACCGCGGCGCTGGCGGGGCGTGAGGGCCTCGGTGTCACCGCGCAGGAAACGGTCGAAGGGGGCGTCGGGGGTGACGAGGGTGCGTTCGAAGGCCACCAAAGCGGCGATCACCGCCGCCTCGCTCACGCCGTCGTAAAGCCGGTGGAAGGCCGAGGCGTAGTCCGGATCGGCTGCCAGGCGCGCCAGCACCGTCGGCCAGTTCACCTGCATGTCGCGCTGCAGCGCCACCCGGGCCTGATCTTCCAGGGTGTCGAGATCGCCGTACCAGTGCAGGTAATGGTTGTAGCGGGCGTTGAACACCGTGGGGGTGTTGTGGGGATGGGGGCCGGTGGGGATCGGCGGCAGAGGACGGTCGTCGTCCCCACCCCTGTCGAGGCGGTGACAGTGGGCGCAGCTCAGGCGGCCGCTGCCGCTGAGGCGGGGATCGTGGAACAGGCGTCGTCCCAGACGGGATGCCGGTGTCGCCGGTGGCTGTGTTTCCGGCAGCGGCAGGATGGGTTCGGCGGCGTGGGCGGTATCGATCAGAAACCCGACGAGCAGAAGCAATACGCCTCTCATGCCGCAACGGCGACCCGTATCGACATCAGAACGGCCAGTGCCAACAGAAACCAGCCGAAGATGGTCTGGACCCGGTGTTTGTCGAGCCGGGTGGTCAGGTGGGCGCCGAGGCGGGCGCCGGTGAACACCGCCACGGTGAAAAGCAGGGAGGCGCGCCAGTCCCAGTGGCCGGCCAGCAGGTGACCGGTGAACCCGGCCGCCGCCGTCAGACCCACCATCAGGGCGCTGGAGCCGATGGCGATCTGAATCGGCACGTTGAGCACCAGCACCATCAGCGGTACCAGGAACAGGCCGCCGCCGATGCCGAGCAGGCCGCTGGCGAAGCCGGCGACGGCGCCCAAGGGCAGACCCAACAGTAAATTGACCCGGTAGCGCTGGTCGCCGTGGCGGCGCTGCCAGCAAAAGCGGGTGGCGAATGCCGGCACACGGGCGCAGGTTTCCAGACGGAAGTCGGCGAGGGTGACGACGGCCACCACGCCGATGAGAAGGGCGAAGATCAGGGACAGCGTTTGCGGCGGGAATCGCCCGGAGACCAGACCGCCGCCGAAGCTCCCGGTCATCGCCGCCGCCTCCAGGGTCAGGGCCAGGGGCCAGTCGATCAGGCGGGCCCGGTGATAGACCGGCAGGGCGGCGAGGGCGCCGATCATGATCAGGAACAGGCTGGTGGCGGCGGCCACGTGGAAGTCGATGCCGAACAGCACCTGCAACGGAGTGTAGACGGCGCCGCCACCCTGACCGAACATGGCGAACAGGGCGGCGGTCACGAACATCAGGAACATCAGCAGGGCGACGAAAGGAGTGGGGCTCATCCGGATTCTCGCTGTTTGTCCCAATCTGTCTGGGGGAATGCCGGGGTCGTGGCCACTGCCTGCCGATTCGCTTTCCGGAAGGCGGGAAAGCGATGGATGGCGGGTGTGACGAGCCCCGGTCTTTCCTCCCGGAGCGGCCGCCGCTATAGTGAATCTTTTTTGACGAAACCGCAACGACCATGCCTATCGCTACGCTGACGCTCAATCCGGCCGTCGATGTGACCCATGAGATCCGTCGTCTGGTTCCGGACCGCAAGGTCCATGCCCTGGCGACCCGTTACGATCCCGGCGGCAACGGGATCAACGTCGGCCGGGCGTTGAAGCGCTTGAACATCCCGGCCCGGACTTACTGCGTTCTGGCCGGAGAGACCGGTCAGTTCCTCGAACGCCTGCTGCATCGCCACCTGGACGATCCGGCCTATGTCCACATTCCCGGCGAGACCCGCATCAACTGCACCTTGTGGGAACGGGAAACCCGCAGTCAGTACGAGGTCAGCGGTATCGGTCCCCGTCTGGATCGGAGCCACCTTTCCGAGTTGCTGGATGCCTTCACCCGCCATGTGGCCGACGGCTACGGTGTGGTGACCGGTTCGGTGCCGCCCGGTGTTCCCGATTCGGTCTATGCCGATCTGATCGGAACCATCCGCGCCGCCGGCGGCCGGCCGGTGCTCGACGCCCATCACGAGCTGCTGCGCCAGGGGGTTCGGGCGGGTCCTTTCCTGGTCAAGCCCAATCGTTACGAAATCGAGCAGCTGGTGGGGCGAAAGTTGGACGGGATGAAGGATGTGGTGGCGGAAGTCCGCCGCCTGATCCGGCGTTCGGGAAACATCGACTACGTCTGCGTCTCCCTGGGCGAGGAAGGGGCGATCCTGAGCAGCGCTTCGAGGACCTGGCGCGCCTTGCCGCCCCGTGTCGAGGTGCGTTCCACCGTGGGGGCCGGCGATACGCTGGTGGCGGGACTGGTGGCCGGGTTCGCCCGGGGATTGGATGAACCCGAGATCCTGAGACTGGCGGTGGCCTGCAGTGCCGGGACGGTGGCACAGCCGGGCACGGAGTTGTTCGATCCGGGTGCTTTGTCCGAATTGATGGCCCGGGTGACGATCGAAATCCTGAACTGAGTTCCGGAAAAATAAATAAGGAGGAGGGGTGCCATGTTGTTTTTGTTCAAAGCCTTCGTCAGTTTGCTGATCGTGGTCAATCCGATCGACAGTCTGACCTATTACTTCGCCCTCACCGCCGACCGTCCTCTCGATGAGCGCCAGGCCATCGCCCGGGTGGCGACGTTGGCGGCGACGGCTTTTCTGCTGGCGGCCATTTGGCTGGGGGAACTGGTCCTGGAAATTTTCGGCATCGGCATCGGGGCGTTCGAAGTGGGCGGCGGTTTGATCTTGCTGTTGATGGCCATTTCGATGCTGCAGGCCCGCCCTAGTGCCATGGCGCGGACCCGGGCCGAGGAAGAGGAGGCGGCTGAGCTGGAAAATATCGCCGTGGTACCTTTGGCCATGCCCCTGATCGTGGGGCCGGGTGTGATCAGCATGGCCATCCTGTTGGCGGACGAGGCCGGCGGTTTCCTGGGGCGGGTCGCGTTGTCCGTCATCGCAGTGCTGGTGATGGGAATCCTCTGGTGGTTGCTGAAAAAGGCCGAACCGGTCGCCGATTTCCTCGGCGTCACCGGTGCCAACATTCTGCTGCGGGTCGCCGGTTTGATTCTGGCCGGGATCGCGGTGCAGATCATCGCCAATGGCCTGGTCACCCTGTTTCCGGGACTGGGGCCGGTTCAGTTGGATTGAGGCCGCCGGGCCAACACCGCCAAAACGGCCGCCGAGACGGCCGTGATGGTAGCGGCGCACAGGAAGGCCGCGGCGTGTCCCCGCCATTGCCACAGAGCGCCGAACAGCAACCCGCCGGGCAGCGCCGCCAGGCCTATCGTCATGTGGTACAGGCCGAAGGCGGTGGCCCGAAGGCGGGGAGGGGCGTCATCGCCGATCAGCGCCCGTTCCGGACCCTCGGTCAGCGCCAGGCTGGCGGCATAGCCGAGAAACAGTCCCCAGGTCAGCCACGGGGCGTCACCGGCGGTCGCCAGGGCGATCAACAGGGCCGTGCGGGCGCCCCAGCCGAAAAGCAGGACCGGCAGCCGGCCGGTGCGGTCCGACAGCTCACCCCCCAGCAGCGCGATCGGGGTCTTGACCGCACTGGCGCCGGCCCACAGCAGGGGTGCCCAGGCGGTCGCCAACCCCCTTTCGCTGGCCCAGAGGATCACGAACGTTTCCGGAGCGGCGGCCAGTGACAGGCCGCCGGCCGCCAGGATCAGCCCCTTCAGGCGGGCGTCCAGGCTCCGCCAGCGGAGCGGGGGTGGCGGCGTGACCGGCGGCCGCGCCGGTTCGCGGACCCCCAGGGCCAACAGCAGCAGGACGCAGACGCCCGGGATCGCCGACCATAGGAAAACCTGCCGCATCGGCAGGTGGTGTTGCAGCAGGGCGAAGGCCAGCAGCGGTCCCAGGACGGCGCCGGCATTGTCCAAAGCACGGTGAAGGCCGAAGGCCCGTCCCCTGAGTTCGGGTGGGGTGGTATGAGCGATCAGGGCGTCGCGGGGGGCGGTGCGGATGCCCTTGCCCACCCGGTCGAGAAAGCGCAGTGCCAACACCCAGACCCAGGTTCCGGCCAGTCCGATCAACGGCCGGCAGAAGTTGGACAGGGTGTAGCCCGCCAGCACCAGGGGTTTGTGGCGCCAGCCCCGGTCGGCCAGTCTGCCGGAGACGATCTTCAGAAAGCTGGCGCTGGCCTCGGCGACCCCTTCCACCAGCCCGAGGGCGGCGGGTCCCGCTCCCAGCACCCCCGTCAGGAACAGGGGCAACAGCGGGGTGATCATCTCGCTGGCGGCGTCGTTGAGGAACGATACCAGGCTGAGGACGATGACGGTGCGCGGCAGTCCCATGGCGGATCAACATCTGCCCGCTTCACAGCATTGGGACACCAGGGGACAGAGGCGTTTGCGCAGTACGGTGAAGGAAAAGTGGCGCCGGGCCAGGCGGTAGTTGGTCTCCACCATCGCCCTGGCCTTTTCCGGATGGTCCAGCAGTTCCCGGACCGCCCTCACGATGCCGTTGTCGATGAAGTCGTCGAAGGCGATCACCTGGAAGCCCTTGGGCTGAATGTCGGTTTTGAAGGTCTCGTAGCGGCTCATCAGCAAGGGTTTGCGATAGTAGATCGCTTCCAGGAAGGCGTTGCCGAATCCTTCCAGCGTGGAAGGGTAGGTCACCAGGTCGGCCTGATGATAGGCGTCGGCGAGGGAGAAGATCGGGCGGCCGTCGGCCGTGGTGCCGCGGCGGTGGTTGAAACGCTCGGCGGCGAACAGGACACGTACCCCCAGGAGCTCGGCGTATTCCGCCAGATAGCGGCGGTAGGCGTCGCCCTCGTCGCCGCTGGAATGGGTGATCAGCAGGCAGCAGGGGCGCTCCAGTTTGCGGGCCAGTTCGATGGCGCGTTCGATGCGCTTGCGTGGCACGATGCGGGTCGGCTGCAGCAGGAGGACCTCGTCCCCGCCGATGCCCAGTTCCGGCCGCAGGGTGGCGGTGATCTCGTCGGGCTGGGGCGGCGGGGTCTCGAAGGGCATCACGTTGGGAATCAGCGCCGAACGCATTCCGGTGCGCAGGGCGACCTGTTCGGCAGCGTAGGAGTTGATGACCACGTGCTGGAGGAAGGACATGGCTGGGGGAAAGGCTGCCTTGAGATAATCCTCGGCGGCATGGAGGGCGTAGCGGGGCCGCTCCCAGTAGAAATCGTGATGGTGGGCGATGGTGGGAATGCGGGTCTCGGTGATGTACTCGGTCAGGGCCAGGCCCAGGGGGACGTTCATGGGCAGGGACAGGGCGTTTTCGACGATCAGCAGATCGATCCCGAAGCGTTCCACGAAGCAGCGCACGTGCTGTTTGAGACGGCGGCGCAGGGCGGCGACGGTTTCCGAGGTCACCGGGGTGCGGTAGATGTCGTCGAACAGATCCTGATTGATGCGCGCGATCAGGGGGTGTTTGAAATGGGCCTCGGGCACCGCATAGCTGAGCTGGGCCGGCCGGTCCAGCTCCCCGGCGAAATAGAAGCATCGATGCCCCGCCTCTTCGAGAACCTGGGACCACTTGGCCGATTCCAGCGAGACGCCGTCGGTACCGGCCAGGCGGGTGGAGATGAAACCGATGTGCAGCTTGGCCATGGATCCGTCCCGGAATTTTTCTCCATTTTAGCCCAGGCGGGCGGTGGATTTTGAAGTGGGAAAAATCCCAAGGCGGTTTGGATGTCAGCCGCGGTGCGATCGCGCTATCATAACCGAACCCCGAACTTGGGTACTTGGATGGGATTTGACTTCACCGAATTGTGGTGACGGAACGATGCAATACCGCAAGCTGGGCACCTCCGATCTCGAGGTCAGCGTCATCTGCCTGGGCACCATGACCTGGGGGGAGCAGAACAGCGAGGCCGAAGCGTTCGAGCAGCTGGACTATGCGGTGGCCCAGGGGGTCAACTTCATCGACACCGCCGAACTCTATCCCATCCCCCCCTCGGAGCGCACCTACGGCCGCACCGAGACCATCATCGGCAACTGGCTGAAAAAACGGGGGCGGCGCGACGATCTGGTGCTGGCCACCAAGGTGGCGGGCAACACCAGGGGCTGGGTGCGTTACATCCGCGGCGGTCCCCGTCTCGATCGCCGGCAGATCCATCAGGCCATCGACGCCAGTCTGAAACGGCTTCAGACCGATTATGTGGACCTCTACCAGGTCCACTGGCCCGCCCGTACCGTCAACAAGTTCGGCGAACGGGGCCTTTGCCGGATCGAGGCGGAGACGGTGGAATCCATCGGCGAAACCCTGGAAGCCCTCGACCAGTTGGTCCGTGCGGGCAAGGTCCGCTACATCGGGATTTCCAACGAGACCCCCTGGGGTCTGATGCAGTACCTGGTGCTGGCGGAAAAATATGGCTGGGCCCGGGTCCAGTCGATCCAGAATCCCTACAATCTGCTCAACCGTCTGTTCGAGGTGGGGCTCGCGGAAATGTCCCTGCGCGAACGGGTGGGGCTGTTGGCCTATTCCCCCCTGGGATTCGGGGTGTTGAGCGGCAAGTACCTGGACGGGAGCGCCGCCCCCGGTGCCCGGCTCAATCGGTTTTCCGAATACCGCCGCTATTCGGGAGAGAACGCGGTCCGGGCGACCCAGGAATACGTCGCTCTGGCCCGGCGCCACGGCCTGAGCCCGGCCCAGATGGCGC
This sequence comes from Methylothermaceae bacterium, assembly GCA_026984375.1. Taxonomy (GTDB): domain Bacteria; phylum Pseudomonadota; class Gammaproteobacteria; order Methylococcales; family Methylothermaceae; genus Methylohalobius. The sequence continues at coordinate 30,599 of JALSSF010000179.1, forward strand.
TGGCCTTCGTCAACTCCCGTCCGTTCGTGACCGCCAACATCATCGGCGCCACCACCCTGGCGCAACTGCGGGAGAACATCGCCAGCGTCGACCTGGTCCTGCCGGAGGAGGTCGTGGCCGGCATCGAGGCCATTCACGACCGTATTCCCGATCCCGCCCCCTGAAACCGGCTTGTCGGCGATTACCGGGAGAGTCTGTCGGCCGCCAGGGGGGTGGAGCCGGGCCTGAATTGACGGCCGAATTTCGGTCCGGCAGCCCCTTCGACTTTCAGGCAGTCCGGGCGTTTCTGCTATCATAAACGGCTTTGCAGGTCGCCTTCGCCGTTGGTGGCGAAGCGCATGCCGTCGATCCACGCTGTTTCCGTGATTCCATGACCATTGACCGCCGCTATTGGCCCTGGGGGATCCTGTTGCTCGGGGTGACGGTGTTCGTCGTCCTGGTGGCCACCCGTCCCCGGCAGCCGGCCCCGGCCGTTCGGCCCCGGGTATGGCAGGTGGAGGCGATCGCGGTGCAGCCCCGCCGTCTCCATCCGGTGCTGACCCTCTACGGCCGGGTCGAGGCCCCCGCCCTGATGCGGGCCACCGCACCGGCGGCCAGTCAGGTGACCGAGGTGCGGGTTCGGGAAGGCGAAACGGTGAGGCCTGGGCAGTTGCTGGTCGCCCTGGATCCGAGGGATTTCCGTCCCGGCGTCCGGCAGGCCAGGGCGGCGGTGACGGAACTGGAGGCCCGCCTGGAACTGGAGCGGCAACGTTCTCGCAGCGACGTCCAGGCGTTGGTTCACGAACGCCGTCTGCTGACGTTGTTGCAGAATCAGGTGGCCCGCATGGAGAAGCTGCGACGCCGCGGGTTGGCGGCCGCGGCGGCCCTGGATCAGGCGCGCATGGAGGCGGAACGCCAGGCGATGGCCGTCATCGCCAGGCGACTGGCGGTCGATCAGCATCCGGCCCGCCTGCGCCAGCTGGAGGCCCAGTTGGAAAAAGCCAGGGCCCGCCTGCACCAGGCCGAGGTCGCCCTGCAGCGCAGCCGGGTGACGGCACCGTTCGCCGGGGTGGTGGCCGAGGTCGCCGTGGCCGAGGGAGATATGGTGGGGGCGAGCCAGCCCCTGGTGAGCCTTTTTTCCTGGCGGGACCTGGAGGTACGGGCCAAGATCCCCGCCCCTTTTCACCGGGAAATCCGCCGCGCCGTGGAACGGGGGTATCGGCTCCGGGCGGAAGGAAAAAGCCTGGGCCTGGGGATTCGGCTGCGTCTGGAGCGCCTGGCCGGCCGGGCGGAGGCGGGGGGGATCGACGCCTTCTTCCGGGTCACCGAAGGGGCCCGGCGGCTGCGCCTGGAACTGCCGGTCACGGTGCGGCTGCAGCGGCCGGCGCGTGACCACGCGGTCGCGGTGCCCTATACGGCGCTGTACGGTTCCCGGCGGATCTACCGCATCGTCGACGGCCGGCTGCAATCGCTGACGGTGGAGCCGTTGGGGGATTATCCTCACGACGGCCGGAGCTGGCTGCTGGTCCACAGTCCGGAACTGCGCCCGGGGGACCGGATTCTGATCACTCATCTGCCCAACGCCGCCGACGGTCTGGCGGTGAAGGCTCGGCTGGTGGAGGCGGTTTCTTGACTCCGGAACGCGGCTGGATCGTCTTTTTCATCCGCCATCCGGTCGCCGCCAATCTGGTCATGGTGCTGATGATCATCGGCGGCCTCTTCGCCCTGGACCGGCTCCGGGTGCAGTTCTTTCCCAATTTCCAGCTCGATATCATCCGGGTGCGGGTCGACTGGCCCGGTGCCAGCGCCGAAGACGTGGAGCGCAGTCTCACCACCCCTCTGGAGCAGCAGCTGAAGACCGTGGACGACCTGCGCCGCATGACCTCCACGTCCAGCGAGGGGCATTGCGCCATCACCCTCCAGTTCCGGGAAGGCACCGACATCCTGCTTGCGCTGGCCCAGGTGCGCCAGCGGGTTGACGAGTTCCGCAACCTGCCCGCCGGGGCCGAGGACCCCGAGGTGGTGCATCTCGCCCGCCACGAACTGGTGGCCAAGCTGCTCCTTTCCGGGCCTTCGCTGGAGGTGTTGCGGCCGCTGGCCCACCGTTTCGAGCGCGAATTGCTCCACCGGGGCATCGACAAGGTCGATCTGGTCGGGTTGCCGGAAGAGGAAATCGCCATCGAGCTGGACCCGGCCACCCTCGACGCTCTGGGGGCCGATCTGGACCGGGTCGCCGAACGCATCGGGCGCTTCAGCCGCGACGTTCCCGCCGGCAGCTTCGGCGACCGGGAGAACCAGAAATTGGTGCGGGTGCTTGAGCAGCGCCGCACCCCCTGGGCGTTCGGCAAGATTCCCCTGACCGCCGGGGACGAGCGTATCGAGCTGGGTTCGGTGGCCGCCATCGAGCGCAAACCCCGCAAGGGCGGTGTCGAACTGGTGTTCCGGGAACGCCCGGCCGTCGAACTCCAGATCCGCCGTGCCGAACACGGCGACGCCTTCGAGGCGGCGGCGGTCTTCACCCAGTGGCTAGCCGAAACCCGTCCCACCCTGCCGCCGGGGGTCGAACTCCACGTCTACCAGCCCACCTGGCAGCTCATCAAGGAGCGTATCGAACTGTTGCTCAGGAACGGTTTCGGCGGCCTGATCCTGGTGGTGGCCATTCTCTACGTCTTTTTGAGCTCCCGGGTGGCCTTCTGGGTGGCCGTCGGCATTCCGGTGTCCTTCATGGCCACCCTGCTGATTCTGTGGTTGGCCGGCGGCAGCATCAACATGATCAGCCTGTTCGGCCTGATCATGGCGTTGGGGATCATCGTCGACGACGCCATCGTGGTGGGGGAGGACGCCCTGGCCCATTATCAAATGGGGGAGTCGCCTGTGGCGGCGGCCACCGGCGGCGCCCGGCGCATGTTGGCTCCGGTTTTGGCCTCCTCTCTCACCACCATCGCCGCCTTCCTTCCCCTGATGCTGGTTTCCGGTTCCACCGGCAAGATCCTGTTCGCCATTCCCCTGGTGGTGATCGCCGTCATCGCCGCTTCCCTGATCGAAAGCTTCTGGGTGCTGCCGGCCCATCTGCGTCACGCCTTCGAGAAGATGGACGTGCACCGGGAAAGCCGGCTGCGCCGGCGTTTCGACGTGGCGTTCCGCCGTTTCCGGGAGCGGCGCTTCCGCCCGCTGGTCCGGGCCTGTTTGCGACATCGCGGCGTGACCCTGGCGGCGGCCATCGCGCTGCTGATCGCCGTTCTCGGTCTGGTGGCGGGCGGCCGGGTGCCGTTCGTCTTTTTCACCGCCCCCGAGGCCGACATTCTCTACGCTACCGTGGCGTTCGTTCCAGGAACTCCCAGGGAACGGGTGGCGCGCTATCTCCAGACCCTGGAAGCGGCCCTGCACCGGGCCGAGCGCCGCTTGTCACCCGACCGTCCCCTGGTGCGTACCGCCATCCGCATTCACGGGCGGGCCCTGTCGGGATCGGGGGCCTTGCAGCAGCAGGGAGATCATCTGGGGGCGATGGTCGTCGAACTGATTCCCTCGGAACGGCGCGCGGTGCGCAGCTGGCAGGTGATCGAGGCCTGGCGCAGGATGATTCCCCCTGCGGCCGGTCTGGACAACCTGATTCTTATGGCCCGTCAGGTGGGGCCGCCGGGAAGGGACGTGAGTGTGCGCCTGATCGGTGACGATCCCCAGCGCCTGAAACAGGCCGCCCTGGAACTGGTCGGGGTGATGAAGCAGATCCCCGGTCTGAGCGACGTGACCGAAGACCTGCCCTACGGGCGCGAGCAGTGGATTTATCACCTGACCCCGGTAGGGGAGATGCTGGGGCTGACGCCGGCTGAACTGGGGCGTCAGCTGCGCAGTTTTTTCGCCGGGCGTCTGGTACAGATCTTCCAGGACGGCCCCGACGAAGTGGAGGTCCGGGTGCGGCTGGCGGAGCGGGAGCGGGACCATCTGGACGTGCTCGGCAAACTGCAGATCCGCCTGCCGTCCGGCGACCGGGTTCCGCTGCACTCGGTGGCGACGGCCGACACCCGGCAGGGATTCGAGATCCTGCGTCATGCCGAGGGGCGCCTGGCGGTGGAGGTTTCCGCGGACATCAACGTCCACGTCAACAAACCCGGGCGGGTGATGGAAACCCTGATGAAGGAAATTCTGCCGCGCCTGGCCGAACGCCACGGCATCGATTTCGCCCCCTCCGGCCGGGCGGAGGACCGGGCCGAGACCATCTCGGACATGAAAAAAGGGGGGATGCTGGGACTGATTTTGATCTATCTGATCCTGGCCTGGGTGTTCGGTTCCTACGGCTGGCCTCTTATCGTGATGGCGGCGATTCCGTTCGGTCTGATCGGTGCCGTGCTCGGCCACGTGGTCATGGGAATCGATCTGACCATCTTGTCGTTGTTCGGTATCTTCGGCCTCGCCGGCATCGTGGTCAACGATTCCATCATCCTGGTCAGCTTCTATCATCAGTTGCGGCGCCGGGGACTGCCCTTGTCCCGGGCCCTGGAAGAGGCCGCCTGTCAGCGTCTGCGCGCCGTGCTGTTGACCTCCCTGACCACGGTGGCTGGTCTGCTGCCGTTGTTGTTCGAGACTTCGCTGCAGGCGCGTTTCCTGATACCCATGGCCGTTTCCATCGCCTTCGGGCTGCTGTTCGCAACGGTGCTGGTGCTGTTGGTCATTCCGGCCCTGCTGGGGATTTATGAACATTGGCGCGAGCACCGGCGGGCGTGCTAGTCTGGACGAGTGGCAGGACTTTAATGGTTGACGAAGCGAAGTTTCCCGTGACGGTTCAGGTGCAGGCTCCGGCGCGCCTGCATTTGGGTTTTCTCGATCCCGGCGCCCATCTGGGGCGCAGCTACGGCAGCGTGGGGGTGGCCCTGGAGGGCATCGTCACCCGGGTGCGGGTTTCCGCCGCCGATGGTTTCCGGATCAGCGGATATCAGGATCGCCCGGTCCGGCTCGTCGTGGAGCGGCTGCGGGCGGCCCTCGGGCTTCCTTTGAGCGGGCACGTCCACGTCCAGGAGGCCATCCGACCCCATGCCGGGCTGGGATCGGGGACCCAGTTGGCGCTCGCCGTCGGCACGGCTTTCTGCCGTTTTCACGGCCGCCGGCTGGAGGCGCGTGAGGTGGCCGGCATCGTCGGCAGGGGTCGGCGTTCGGGGATCGGCATCGCCGCCTTCGAACAGGGGGGCTTTCTGGTCGACGGCGGCCGGGGGGAAGCCACGGTGACGCCGCCGCTGATCGCCCGTTTTCCGGTGCCGTCCCAGTGGCGCTGGCTGTTGATCTACGATCCCGGCGCCGAAGGGCTTTCCGGAGTCCGGGAGCACGCCGCGTTCGCCCAGTTGCCACGATTTTCCCGCAGCGTCGCCGCCGATTTGTGTCATCGCCTGCTGATCCAGGGGCTGCCGGCTCTGGCGGAGGGGGACTACCGGGCTTTCTGCGAGGTGCTGGCGGTGATTCAGCGGGCCAATGGGGAATACTTCGCCCCGGCCCAGGGAGGACGCTACGCCAGTTCCCGGGTGGCCGAAGTCCTGGCCTGGCTCCGGCGCCGCCGCTGGAGCGGTCTGGGGCAGAGTTCCTGGGGGCCGACCGGATTTTGCCTGCTGCCGGATCCCGAGACGGCGGCGCGGGGGTTGCGTGCTCTGGAAGCGGCCTTCGCCGCCACCGGTTTGCGCTTTCAGGTGGTCGCCAGCCGCAACCGGGGGGCGGAAATCCTCACCCGATGCGCCCCGGATTGCTGATCCTGGCTCAATCGGGGCGCATGCTGGCCGCCTCGGCGCGGCGGGCCGGCTATGTCCCCCTGGTCGTGGACCGGTTCGGCGACCGGGATACCCGGCGTCTCGCCCGGGTCTGCATCCCGGTGGCCGATTTCCGGGCCGAGACGGTGGTGGCTGCGGCCCTGGAGCTCATCAGGCGCCATCGCCCCGTCGGCTGGCTTTACGGGGCGGGTGTGGAGGCCATGCTGGATCTGGTGCGGACCTTGGCGTCGCGCTGTCCCCTGTACGGCAACGATGCGGTGGTGCTGCGTCGATGTTTGGATCCCGGACGGTTTTTCCCCCTCCTCGATCGTCTGGGAATCGCTTATCCTCCCGTCCGCTGGACCCCGCCGGCGGAATCGGCTTGGCTGCACAAGTGCGGCGGCTGCGGGGGAATGGGAGTGCGGCGGTGGTGCGGCGGTGACTGGAACGGAAAGGGCTATTTTCAGAAGTGGATGCCGGGGGAGGTCTTCACTCTGGCTTTTCTCGCCGACGGAAGCCGCCTATTGTGGCACGGCTTTAACACCCTCCATCATACGTCCTATAATGCCCGTCTGCCGTTCCTGTTCGCGGGGGCGGTCAACCGGGCCCGGTTGCCGCGTCGCCTGGCGGATCGGGTCGTGGCCGCGGCTCGGCGTCTGGTCCGGGCGCTCGGATTGCGCGGG
>JALSSF010000180.1 GCA_026984375.1 Methylothermaceae bacterium
TCTACTATCCCCTGGGCACCCTGATGCTGGCGGGAATCCGCGAGATTCTGGTCATCACCACCCCCCACGACGCCCCCCTGTTCCACCGCCTGCTCGACGACGGCAGCCAGTGGGGCCTGGATCTGCGTTATGCGGTCCAGCCCAAACCGGAGGGACTGGCCCAGGCCTTCCTCATCGGCGAGGACTTCCTCGGCGGCGCCCCCAGTTGCCTCGTGCTCGGCGACAACATCTTCTACGGCCACGGCCTCACCGACCTGCTCGCCGCCGCCGACGCCCGCAGAGACGGGGCCACCGTGTTCGGCTACTGGGTCCGGGACCCGCAACGCTACGGGGTGGCGGAATTCGACGCCGCCGGTCGGGTCATCGGTCTGGAGGAAAAGCCCGAACGGCCGCGCTCCCACTGGGCGGTCACCGGCATCTACTTCTACGACGGCCAGGTGTGCGAACTGGCCAAGACCCTGACCCCCTCGGCCCGGGGCGAGCTGGAGATCACCGACCTCAACCGCCGCTACCTGGACCAGGGCCGGCTGCACCTGGAACGGCTGGGACGCGGCATCGCCTGGCTCGACACCGGCACCCACGAATCGCTGATGCAGGCGTCCCAGTTCATCCAGACCATCGAGGCGCGCCAGGGCCTCAAGGTCTGCTGCCCGGAGGAAATCGCCTACGCCAACGGCTGGATCGACGCCGAGCAACTGGCGCGCCAAGCGGACAAGTTCGCCAAGAACGAATACGGCGCCTACCTGCGCCGGGTACTGGAACAGGGAGCGGTCCGATGAACGTGCGCGAAACCGAACTGCCCGGGGTGCTCCTGGTCGAACCGGACGTCTTCGGCGACCCCCGCGGTTTCTTCATGGAAACCTGGAACCGGCGCCGTTACGCCGAATCCGGCCTCGATCTCGACTTCGTCCAGGACAACCTGTCCCTGTCGCGCCGCGGCATCCTGCGCGGTCTCCACTACCAGTGGCCCCAGCCCCAGGGCAAGCTGGTGCAGGTTTTGTCCGGGGCGGTGTTCGACGTCGCCGTGGACATCCGCAAAGGCTCGCCCACCTTCGGCCGCTGGGTGGGAGTGGAGCTGTCGGCGGACAACCACCGCCAGCTCTACGTTCCCGAAGGCTTCGCCCACGGCTTTTGCGTCCTGAGCGAGACTGCCCTGTTCGCCTACAAGTGTACCGACTTCTACAACCCGGCCACCGAGCACAGTCTGGCATGGAACGATCCTGACATCGGCATCGCCTGGCCGGTGGCCGATCCCCTGCTGTCCGACAAGGACCGGGCCGGCCTCCGCCTCAAGGACATCCCGGAAACCGATCTGCCGGCATACCACCCATGCGACCGATCCTGATCCTCGGCCGCACCGGCCAGGTAGCCTTCGAACTGCGCCGCACCCTGCCGCCCCTGGGGCCGGTCGTCGCCCTCGACCGCCGCAGCGAGCCGGGCGTCGATCTGGCCGATCCCGACACCCTGGTGCGGGCGCTGCGGCAGGTGAAACCCCGACTGATCGTCAACGCTGCCGCCTACACCGCCGTGGACCGGGCGGAAACGGAACCCGAACGGGCGGCGGCGGTCAACGCCACCGCCCCCGGGGTGCTCGCCGAGGAAAGCAAACGCCTCGGCGCCGCCCTGATCCACTATTCCACCGACTACGTCTTCCCCGGCGACGGCGACCGCCCCTACCGCGAGGACGATCCCACCGGCCCGCAAGGTGCCTACGGCCGCACCAAGCTGGCCGGGGAGGAAGCCGTGCGCGCCGCCGGCTGCGACTATTGGATCGTGCGCACCGCCTGGGTCTACGGCGCCCGCGGCCGCAATTTCCTCCTCACCATGCTGCGACTGATGGCCGAGCGCGACCGCATCGGGGTGGTCGCCGACCAGACCGGCACCCCCACCTGGAGCCGGACCATCGCCGAAACCACCGCCGCCATGCTCGCCCGCCACCCGGTGGCCGACACCACCGGCACCTATCATCTCACCTGCGCCGGCCACACCACCTGGCACGGCTTCGCCTGCGAGATCCACCGCCGGGCCACGGCGCTGGGCCTGCTGCCGGAAAGCGCCGCCCGCATCGACGCCATCGCCACCGCAGACTACCCCACCCCGGCGCGACGCCCGGCCTGGTCGGTACTGGATACCGGCAAACTGAGCGCCGTCTTCGGGCTGTACCTGCCCCGATGGGACGAGGCCCTGGCGTTGTGCCTGGAGGAACTTGCCGAACGTCAGCCGGCATATTCCCGCTGACGCAGACATTCGTACAGGAGCACGCCCGCCGCCACCGACAGGTTCAGGCTTTCCACCTGGCCCTTCATCGGCAGCCCGATCAACAGGTCGCAGCGTTCCCGGGTCAGACGGCGCAGCCCCCGGCCCTCGGCACCGACGACCAGGGCCAGAGGACCGGAGAGATCGGCTTCGAAAGCGGTCCGTTGCGCCTCTCCGGCCGCACCGTAGAGCCAAAGACCGGTCTCCTTGAGCCAGACCAGGGTCCGAGCCAGGTTGGTGACCCGGTACAGGGGCACCGTTTCGGCGGCGCCGCTGGCCACCTTGCACACCGTCGGGGTCAGGCCCACGGAGCGGTCCTTGGGGACGATCACGCCGTGAGCCCCCACGGCATCACAGGTCCGCAGGCAGGCCCCCAGATTGTGGGGATCCTGGACCTGGTCCAGAACCAGAAAGAAGGGTTTCCGAATCCCCTTGATCCGTTCGGCCAGGGTCTGTTCGTCGCCGGCGGCCGGCAGGATCACCTCCAGGACGATCCCCTGATGGTGCGAGTCACCGGCCAGACGATCGAGCCGGCTGCGCTCGGTCTCCACCACCGGAATACCGAGCTCCTGCAGACGCTGACGCAACTCCTCCAGACGCCGGTCCCGCCGTTTCCCGTCCACCCAGACCCGCTGGATCCGTTCCGGGGCATGCTTCAAAGCCGCGGCCGCGGCATGGAGGCCGTAGATCCGCTGACTCATGCGGTCTTTTTGGCCCGACTGCGCCGTCGTCTGGTTCTGGATTTCTTCGGCCTGGCCGGCGCCAGCGGGGCCACCAGTTCCAGGTCGATCTTGCGCTCGTCCAGATCGACCCGGGCGACCCGGACCCGCACCACGTCGCCGATCCGGTAGGTGACGTGGGTCCGCTCACCCACCAGACAGTGGCGCAGGGGATCGAAATGGTAGAAGTCCTGCCCCAGGGTGGAGATGTGCACCAGCCCTTCCACGAAGATGTCCTTGAGCTCGACGAAAAACCCGAAGGAGGTCACCGCCGAGATCACCCCCTCGAACGCTTCCCCGACCTTGTCGCGCATGTATTCACACTTGAGCCAGGCGATCACGTCCCAGCTGGCCTCGTCGGCGCGGCGCTCGGTCATGGAGCAATGCTCGCCGATGGCCTGCAGTTGCGGTTCGGAGTAGAAAAATTCCTCCGGCCGGCCGCCCCGGAGGGCGTGACGGATCGCCCGGTGGGTCAGCAGATCGGGATAGCGCCGGATCGGCGAGGTGAAATGGGTGTAGGCGTCCAGGGCCAGACCGAAGTGGCCCTTCTTCTCCGGGCTGTAGACCGCCGGCGGCATGGTCCGCAGCAGCACGGTCTGGATCAGATGATAGTCCGGCCGCCCCTGGGCCTGCCGCAGCACCGCCATGAAATCCCCGGGTTCCGGCTTGGGACCGCCGGGAAGCTGGAGGCCCAGCTCCGCGAGAAACTGGCGCACTTCCGCTACCTTTTCCGGATCCGGACCTTCGTGGATGCGCCGCAGATAGGGAATCTTCCTCCGATCCAGGAAACGGGCGGCGGCGGCGTTGGCGGCGATCATGCATTCCTCGATGAGCCGGTGGGCATCGGTACGCACCACCCGCTCCAGGCGCTCGATCTTGCGCCCCTCGCCGAAGACGATGCGGTATTCCTCGGTCTCGAAATCCATGGCTCCGCGTCTTTCCCGAGCCTGTCGCAACGCCTGATACACCGCGTACAGCTCCTCCAGGTGCGGCAGCAGACGGCGGTATCGGGCCCGCACGGCCGGGTCCCGGGCCACCAGCATCGCCGCCACCTGGGTATAGGTGAGGCGGGCGTGGGAGCGCATCACCCCCTCGTAAAACCTGGACCGGATCACCCGCCCCTCCCGGTTGACCAGCATCTCGCAGACCATGCACAGACGATCCTCGTCGGGCACCAGGGAGCACAGCTCGTTGGACAGGATCTCCGGCAGCATGGGAATGACGCGCTGGGGGAAATACACCGAATTGCCCCGGTTGAGGGCTTCCCGGTCCAGGGCGCTGTCCGGCTTCACGTAGTGGGAAACGTCGGCGATGGCGACGATGAGGCGCCAGCCTTTCGGGGTGGGCTGGCAGTAGACGGCATCGTCGAAATCGCGGGCGTCCTCCCCGTCGATGGTCACCAGGGGCAGCTTGCGCAGGTCGACCCGGCCCCGTTTGTCCGCCTCCGGCACTTCCGGCCCGAAGCCGGCGGACTCCTCCAGCACCTCCGGGGGCCACTCGTGGGGAATGTCGAAGGCCCGGATGGCCACCTCGATCTCCATTCCGGGCGCCATATGTTCACCCAGGACCTCGACGATGCGGCCGATAGGCTGGCGCCGCTTGCTGGGCTGTTCGACGATCTCGGCCACCACGATCTGTCCGGGGCTGGCCCCGTCGAGATACTCTTCCGGAATCAGAACATCATGGGTGATGCGCTTGTTGTCGGGCACCACGTAGGCCACCCCCCGCTCCACGAACAACCGGCCGACGACACGCTCGTGGGCCCGCTCCAGGATCTCGACGACGCCACCCTCCCTGCGGCCACGCCGATCGACGCCGGTGACACAGGCCACCACCCGGTCCCCATGGAACACCTGGCGCATTTCCCGCGGCGACAGAAACAGGTCCTCCCCACCCTCGTCCGGTTTGAGGAAGCCGAAGCCGTCGGGATGGGCGATCACTCGCCCGCTGATCAGGTCCCGGCGGTTGATGAGACAATAACGGCCCTGCCGGTTGCGCAGCAGCTGACCGTCACGCTCCATCGCCCGGAGGCGACGTTGCAGCGCCTCCAAGTCCACCGGATCGGTCACCCCCAGTTCGTCGGCGATCTCCTCGAAGGAAAGAGGGGCCTTTTTGCTTTCCAGCAATTCCAGGATCAGCTCCCGGCTGGGAATGGGGCGACCGTATTTCCGGGCCTCGCGTTCGGCGTAGGGATCGGGGATGCGGAATCTTTGTTCCCTGCCCGCATCGGAAGACTGAGCCGGCCTGGATTTGTCCCGCCCCGGCTTCGACGGTCCCTTCTTGAGCAGCGAGCGTTTGGTCTTGGTTTTCGGTTTCGGAGTCCGTGCCATCGATTTCCACAAGAGTCAGATCTAAAGTTGACATCTTAGCATCCGCAGGCTATATTTTCGCCTTCTTCGCCGAGGTGGCGGAACTGGTAGACGCGCATGGTTCAGGTCCATGTGGGGGAAACCCCGTGGAGGTTCAAGTCCTCTCCTCGGCACCATTCCATTCCTTTCCCTACCCTTTCCGGTATCACCCGCCTTGCGGTAGCGATCCAATCCCGCTGGTACTCGTGGCTCCTGCCCGTCCAACCATCCTCGCCATAAAGTTCGTTGGGCTTTGGAAAAACTGGAAGCACGGCATCTGATCGACGTACTGCCCGACAGCAACGCGGTGGAGACCCCCATTGGCGCCTTGCCCGACCGGGCGCTCGCCGGTGTCCCCATGGGATTCGGCAATCCGATCAACCCGGTGATCGTACGCTTGCTCAAAGCCCTGGCCGATGTCGGCACCCTCTATGTCAAGGAACGGAAGATTCGGGTGCTGCCCCGGCAGTGGAAGGAAGCCATCCGTCGCAGCGGCCTGCCCCGGGAGACTTTCGACAACGCCTTGGAAATGGCTCGCGCCGCCGGGCTGGTGGGCCGGGCCAACATCAACGAAGCTGGACTGCTGGTGCTCGAAGCGCTCGAACGGATGCAACCGCAAGCCGATCTTGGTCTCCCTGGAGAAAGCGCCTTATAAACCCCACTTCGGCACAGGACAAAAATGCAACTTATTGATGTTTTTAGTGTTCAAAGGCATATTTGCACGACAGCAAAGATCATCATGAAGGATGATGCGGTCGCTTCGAGCCGCTCTAGGTGAACATCCGCCCAGGCATGATAGTCGGTTGAATTTCCCGGCGCAGCTCCTGCCGGTCTTGTTCCAAGTTCACAGCGTCAACCTGGCTGAGATCGCGACTGCTTTCGGCGGCAATCCCCATCATCAAGGAATTCAATCTCTTCTTTCGAATCCAAGGATTCCGTTTCTTGTTGCCTTCTCATCCACAATTCCTCATTATCAATGAGGAATTGTGTATTATCCGGATTATCGACAAACAAATCTCTGTCTTTTTTGAGCTTCATACGCCTACACCCATCGAGACGTTTTTAGTTTTCAATCCCAACTGAGCGCCCCGCCCGTCTGATACTCCGTCACCCGGGTTTCGAAGAAGTTCTTTTCCTTGCGGAAGCCGATCTGTTCCTCCCACCAGGGCAGGCATTCGGCCTCCTGCTCGCCGTACAACGGGTTGAAGCCCATGTCGAGGAGGCGGCGGTTGGCGAGGTAACGGACGTGGCGCAGGTGCATGTCGAGGTCGTAGCCGAGCATGGGACGGACGGCGTATTCGGCGTAAGCCTGTTCCAGTTCCATGGCTTCGGCGATTAACCGGTGGGCCGCCGCTTCGTCGAGGCGGGTTTCGGGGTGCTCCTGCCACAGGGCGTGGATCAGGGCGCGGCCGAAGGCAACGTGGCCGGATTCGTCGCGGGCGATGTACTGGAGCTGCTCGCCGGTGCGGACCATGAGGCGACGGCGCTGCATGGAGAAGATGGGACAGAAGTTGGCCATGAACCAGATCCCCTCGAACACCATGTAGTAGAAGAACAGCCCCTGGACGTATTCGCCCAGATCGCCCCCCTGGCCCTGGAGGGCCCGGGTGCGGGCGTTGCTGTATTCGAACTTGGCGCGGATCTGGGGTACCCGCTGGTAGAGCAGGTAGATCTCGTCCTCGTCGAAGTTGAGGGACTCGATGATGTGCTGGTAGCTCATCGAGTGGATGGTTTCCTGGTGCATCTGGGCGATGACGGCCATGCCCACCTCGGGGGCGGTGATGCGTTCGTACACCGCCAGGGCCAGGTTGCGTTGGTGGAGGGCGTCGGCGGTGGTGAGGGTGGCGAAGGTGGTGAAAAAGGTGTGGCGCTCGTGCTCGTTGAGGCGGCCGAGGGCCATCAGATCCTCGCCCATGCCGATCTCGGTGGGCAGCCAGAAGTTGCGCTGGGACTTGATGTAGGCGTCCCAGGCCCAGTGGTATTTGATGGGGGCGATGTTGGCGGTCAGGTCGCTGCCGCCGATGAGTCGCTTCTCCCCTTCCACCGCACCCGCCGCCTCGCGGTCGGCGGCGACGGGCTCGAAATAGGTCTTGGCGGCGGGGGCGGCTTTCTTCTTCCGTTGGATGCTTTCGAGCGGATCGTCCCAGTTCAGCATGGTCGTGTCTCCTCGTGACGGACGGTTATTGGCAGGCTTCACAGTCGGGATCGAGAATCGAACACACCTTGGGAGCCTCCGGCGCCGCCTGGGGGGCGGCGGTGTGGCGCTCGACCCGGGTCGCCCCCAGCGTGCGCAGGTAGTAGGTGGTCTTGAGCCCCTTGAGCCAGGCGAATTTGTACAAGGCGTCGAGCTTCTTGCCGGAAGGCTCGGCCAGATAAAGGTTGAGGGACTGGCTCTGGTCGAGCCACTTCTGCCGCCGCGAGGCGGCTTCCACCAGCCAGCGCGGATCGATCTCGAAGGCGGTGGCGTACAGGGCCTTGAGGTCGTCGGGGACGCGATCGATCTGCTGCACGCTGCCGTCGTAGTACTTGAGATCGGCGATCATCACCTCGTCCCACAGACCGCGGGCCTTGAGGTCGGCCACCAGGTAGGGGTTGACCACGGTGAACTCGCCCGACAGATTGGACTTGACGTAGAGGTTCTGATAGGTGGGCTCGATGGACTGGGACACGCCGCAGATGTTGGAGATGGTCGCGGTGGGGGCGATGGCCAGACAGTTGGAGTTACGCATCCCCTGCTTGACCTTTTCCCGCAGGGTGTCCCAGTCGAGCCGGGAGGTGCGGTCCATGTCCAGGTAGTCGCCGCGGGCCTCGGCCAGCAGGTCGATGGAGTCGATGGGCAGAATGCCCTGACTCCACAGGGAACCCTGGAAGCTGGCATAGGCACCCCGCTCCCGGGCCAGATCGGCGGAGGCGTCGATGGCGTGATAGCTGATCGCCTCCATGCTGCGGTCGGCGAATTCCACCGCTTCCTGGCTGGCATAGGGAAT
>JALSSF010000181.1 GCA_026984375.1 Methylothermaceae bacterium
GCGATTACCGCCTGATTCTCAATCCCGACGTCTTTCTGGCTTCCGACGCCCTGGTGCGGGCGCTGACCTTTCTCCGGGACAATCCGGCCGTCGGCCTGGTGGTGCCGCGGGCCCGCGACCCCCACGGCAGGCACCTGCATCTGTGCAAACGCCATCCCTCGGTGGCGGTGCTGGCGTTGCGCGGCTTCGCCCCTGCCTGGCTGCAGCGGCGCTTCGCCGGTCTGCTGGCCGCCTACGAAATGCGCGACCGTGACTGGGAGCGGGTGCGCACCGATCTGGCGGTGGTCAGCGGCTGCTGCCTGCTGATCCGCGAGCGGGTCTGGCGGGAGCTCGGCGGTTTCGATCCGGGGTATTTTCTCTATTTCGAGGATTTCGACCTGGCCCTGCGGGCAGGGCGGGTGACGCGGCTGGCCTACGTTCCCGGCTTCGAGGTCGTCCATCTGGGAGGGCAGGCGGCCCGGAAAGGGTGGCGCCATCGCTGGTGGTTCGTCCGCTCGGCCTGGCGCTTCTTCCGGCGCCACGGCTGGCGCTGGGTTTAGCGGACCCTTCCCGAACTTCCTGAAACCACCGATCACTTCTGTCGTAGGGGTTCGGGACGGGGTCGTCTGCGGCGGGTTTCGATGGGACGGGTGGTCACGGCCCGCCACTTCGGCCGGGATCGCAGTATAATGACCGGATCGATCGATTTTGGAGCGGGAAGGATGGAACCGATTCGGGGAACGACGATTTTGTCGGTACGCCGTGGGGACCGGGTAGTGATCGGCGGCGACGGCCAGGTGTCCATGGGCAACACGGTGATGAAGGGCAACGCCCGCAAGATCCGCCGTCTCTACCACGACCAGGTGCTGGCCGGTTTCGCCGGGGCGACCGCCGACGCCTTCACCCTGTTCGAGCACTTCGAGGGCAAGCTGGAGAAGCACCGCGGCAATCTGGTGCGGGCGGCGGTGGAGATGGCCAAGGACTGGCGCACCGATCGGATGCTGCGCCGGCTGGAGGCCCTGCTGGCCATTGCCGACGCCAAGGCGTCTTTGATCATCTCCGGGACCGGGGACGTGATCGAGCCGGAAAACGATCTCATCGCCATCGGCTCCGGCGGCTTCTACGCCCTGTCGGCGGCGCGCGCCCTGTTGGAGAACACCGACTTGCCGGCCCGGGCGATCGTCGAAAAGTCGCTGAACATCGCCGCCGACATCTGCATCTACACCAACCACAACCTCACCATCGAGGAGCTGGAGTCGCGCAAATGACCATGACCCCCCGCGAGATCGTCCACGAGCTCGACAAGCACATCATCGGCCAGGCCGACGCCAAGCGCGCCGTCGCCATCGCCCTGCGCAACCGCTGGCGCCGCAGTCAGGTGGACCCGGCCCTGCGCGAGGAGATCACCCCCAAGAACATCCTCATGATCGGCCCCACCGGGGTGGGCAAGACCGAGATCGCCCGCCGCCTGGCCCGGTTGGCGGGCGCTCCCTTCATCAAGGTGGAGGCCACCAAGTTCACCGAGGTGGGCTACGTGGGCCGCGACGTGGAATCCATCATCCGCGATCTGGCGGAGGTGGCGGTGAAACAGACCCGCGAGGCGGAGATGGAGAAGGTCCGGGCCCGGGCCGAGCGGGCCGCCGAGGAACGGGTCCTCGACGTGCTGGTGCCGCCCCCTTCGGGCTGGAGCGAAACCCCGGCGGAAAAGGAGTCGGCGGCGCGCCAGCGCTTCCGCGACAAACTGCGTGCCGGCCAGCTCGACGACATGGAAATCGAGATCGAGGTCCAGGCCCCGCGGATGGGGGTGGAGATCATGGCCCCGCCGGGGATGGAGGAGATGACCAGCCAGTTGCAGAGTCTGTTCCAGAGCCTGGCCAGCGGCCGTACCCGCAAGCGCAAGATGAAGATCAAGGACGCCCTCGAGGCGCTGCGGGAGGAGGAGGCGGCCAAGCTGGTCAACGAGGAGGAGATCAAGCTGCGCGCCCTGGAGGCGGTGGAGCAGAACGGCATCGTCTTCCTGGACGAGATCGACAAGATCTGCCGGCGCTCGGAAATGGGCTCCGGCGCCGACGTCTCCCGGGAAGGGGTGCAGCGCGACCTCCTGCCCCTGGTGGAAGGCAGCACCGTCAGCACCAAGTACGGCATGGTGCGCACCGACCATATCCTGTTCATCGCCTCCGGGGCCTTCCATCTGGCCAAGCCCTCCGACCTGATTCCCGAGCTCCAGGGGCGCTTTCCCATCCGGGTGGAGCTGGACGCCCTGTCGGTCGAAGATTTCATCCGCATCCTCACCGAACCGGACGCCTCCCTGACCGAGCAGTACAAGGCCCTGATGGCCACCGAGGGGGTGAAGCTGGAATTCACCGACGACGGCATCGCCCGCATCGCCGAGATCGCCTGGCAGGTGAACGAGACCGTGGAGAACATCGGCGCCCGCCGCCTGCACACGGTGCTGGAGAAGCTGCTGGAGCAGATCTCCTTCGAGGCCCCGGACCTGGCCGGCCAGACGGTCACCATCGACGCCGCCTACGTGGACGGGCATCTCGCCGACCTGGCCAAGGACGAGGACCTGAGTCGGTACATCCTGTGAGGCGGAAGCCGTGACGTTCCAATCATGAACGACGAAAAGCAAACCACCCACTTCGGCTTCCGCCGGGTGCCGGTGGGGGAGAAGGCGAAACTGGTCCGCAACGTGTTCGATTCGGTGGCGGACCAGTACGATTTGATGAACGACCTGATGTCCTTCGGCATCCACCGCCTGTGGAAGCGCCTGACCGTGTTTCTCAGCCAGGTGCGCCACGGCGAGCGGGTGCTGGATCTGGCCGGCGGCACCGGGGATCTGACCCGGCTGTTCCATCCCCGGGTGGGAGACGAGGGCGAGGTGGTGCTGGCGGACATCAACGCCTCGATGCTGCGCCGGGGGCGCGACCGCCTCACCGACGAGGGTATCGTCCGCGGCGTCCGCTACGTTCAGGTGGACGCCCAGGCGCTGCCCTTCGCGGACGCCAGCTTCGACTGCATTACCATCGGTTTCGGCCTGCGCAACGTCACCGACAAGGACAAGGCCCTGGCGTCGATGTACCGGGTGTTGAAGCCGGGCGGCCGCCTGTTGGTGTTGGAGTTTTCCAAACCCGACGGTGAACTGTTCACCAGACTCTACGACCTGTATTCCTTCAAATTGCTGCCGCTCATGGGCAAACTGGTCGCCGGCGATCCCGACAGTTACCGCTATCTGGCCGAATCCATCCGCATGCACCCGGACCAGGACACTCTGAAGGGCATGATGGCCAAGGCCGGATTCGAGAACATCGACTATTTCAATCTGACCCGGGGGGTGGTGGCCATCCACCGGGGCTACAAGCTCTGACATGGTGCGCTTCGTCACCGATCACTTCCACGGGAGAGGGCGGGGCAGGGCCGCTCCGTCGGATCTTTCCCCGCCTTCCGGCGGGCAAGTCGGTGGGTGACGGGATGCTGGCCCGCGCCCTGTTGTCCCAGAGTCTCGAAGCGGCGGTGGCCCGCCTGCTGCGCCTCGATCCCGACGCCCGGCGCCTGCTCCGGCCCCTGGCCGGCAGGATCGTCGCGGTGGAGCTGACCCCGCCGGGGGTGCGTTTCTGCCTCAGTCCCACCACCGAGACGGTGCTGGTGCTGGACCGGTGTCCCGGTTCGCCCGACGTGGTGCTGCGCGGCGGTCCGGCGGGTTTTCTCCGCCTGCTGGTGGCCGAACGCCCCGAGACCGGCCTGTTCCAGGGAGCGGTCGAGGTCGAGGGGAACATGGACACCGCCAAACGGCTGCAGAATCTGCTGCGACGCCTGGATCTGGACTGGGAGGGCTGGCTGGCGCAGACCGCCGGCGAGCGGGCCGCGGCGGCCGCCC
Source organism: Methylothermaceae bacterium (assembly GCA_026984375.1). Lineage (GTDB taxonomy): Bacteria > Pseudomonadota > Gammaproteobacteria > Methylococcales > Methylothermaceae > Methylohalobius. Next base: position 3,857 of record JALSSF010000181.1, read on the forward strand.
GCGGTCTGGTGGAATGGCACCGCCACGCCTGGCGCACCTTCCAGTGGAATCTGGCCGAATTCCTCCAGGAGGAAACCCGGGCGCTGCCCGCCCCGTTGGAGACGGAGGCGTTGTACCGCCGCATTGGCGAGCTGCGCGACGACGTCGAGCGTCTCGAGGCCCGGTTGCAACGGTTGCGGAGGAAGGCGACCGGGTGATCGCGCTGCGTTCCTGCTGGCGCCTGGTGCAGATCCAGCGCATCCTGCTGCGCCACGGCCTCGACGAAATGATCCTGGGATTGCCGTGGCTGCGGCCGCTGCGTTTCCTGCGACGGCTTTCCCCCGAGCGCCACCGCCCCCCGCGGGGGGTGCGCATCCGCCGCGCCCTGGAGGAGCTGGGCCCGATCTACGTCAAGTTCGGCCAGGCGGTCTCCACCCGCCGCGACCTGCTCCCCGACGACATCGCCGTCGAACTGGAAAAGCTCCAGGACCGGGTGCCCCCCTTTCCCGGCGACCAGGCGGTCGCCATCGTCGAGCGGGAGCTGGGCCGGCCGCTGGCCGAGGTCTTCGCCGAATTCGACCCGACTCCGCTGGCCTCGGCCTCGATCGCCCAGGTCCATCCGGCCCGCCTCGAGAGCGGGGAGGAAGTGGTGGTGAAGGTGCTGCGTCCCGGGGTGGAGCGCCGCATCCGCGAGGACGTGGCCCTGATGTACCTGGTCGCCCGCCTGCTGCAGCGTTTCCTGCCCGAGGCCCGGCGCCTGCGGCCGGTGGAGGTGGTGGCCGAGTTCGACAAGACCATCCACGACGAGCTGGATCTGGTGCGCGAGGCCGCCAACGCGGCGCAGCTGCGGCGCAACTTCGAGGATTCCGAGATCCTCTACGTCCCCAGGGTCTATTTCGACTGGACCCGTCCCCGGGTGCTGGTGATCGAGCGCATTCACGGCATCCCGGTCGCCGACGTCGAGGCGTTGCGCGACGCCGGAGTCGATTTCAAGCTGCTGGCCGAGCGCGGGGTGGAAATCTTCTTCACCCAGGTGTTCCGCGACAATTTCTTCCACGCCGACATGCATCCGGGCAACGTGTTCGTCGATCCCGATCGGCCGGCCCGTTACATGGCGGTGGACTTCGGCATCGTCGCCAGCCTGTCGGAGGCGGACCAGTACTATCTGGCTGCCAATCTGCTGGCCTTCTTCAACCGCGACTACCGCAAGGTGGCGCGGATGCACGTGGAGTCGGGCTGGGTGGCGCCGGACGTGCGGGTGGAGGAGTTCGAGTCGGCCATCCGCGCCGTGTGCGAGCCCATCTTCGCCAAACCCCTGGGGGAGATCTCCTACGGCCAGTTGCTCCTGCGCCTGTTCCAGACCGCGCGCCGTTTCCGTATGGAGGTCCAGCCACAACTGGTGCTGCTCCAGAAGACCCTGTTGCAGATCGAAGGCCTGGGACGCCAGCTCTACCCGGAGCTGGACCTGTGGCAGACCGCCAAGCCGTTCCTGGAGGACTGGTTCCGGCGCCGCGTCCACCCGCGCACCCTGGTGAACCGGGCCTGGGAACAGCTCCCGGTGTGGGCCGAGCGGCTTCCCGAGGCGCCGGTCTGGGCGCTGCAGGTGCTGGAACAGGCCGGCCGGGGACAGTTGCGCCTCGAGTGGCAGTCGGCGGAAATCGCCGGATTGGAGCGGCGGCTGCGGCGCAATCACCGCTGCACCGTGGCGGCGGTGGGAGGTGGGGCCATGCTGGTGTCGGCCAGCGTGCTGATCGGCCAGGGACTGCTGTCCCCGGTCACCTTGGCGCTGGCAGGATTGGGCGGTGCGATGCTGTTGGGGGCCTACTGGGGCGCTTCCGGCGACTGATCGTCGGTCGCCGCTTCTCCGCCGTCCTTGACTTCGTTCTCCTCAGGTTCGTTGTCGGAAAGGATGACGACCTCGTCGTCCTCGTCTTCCTCGGGATCTGGGGCGTCTTCGTTCGCTTCGCCGTCCCCCGTGTCGCTGTCGTTTTCCGCTTCTTCCGCTTCGTCTTCCTCGGGAGAGGAGGATGCTTCATCCGCTTCGCTGCTCCCGGTGTCACCGCCGTTTTCCGTTTCGGGCGGTTGCGGGTCCGGGGATTCGTCCGTTGGCGTTTGCGGAGCGTCTTCCGCGGCAACCGGTTCCGCCTCCACCGCCGCTTCTTCGGGTCGCAGCAGGGGACCCAGGGCCTCGAGGCGGTCGTCGAGACAGCGGTGTAGCTGCTCCGGCAGCCGTGGCAGCCCGGATGGGTCCGCTTCGAGGCACCAGGCGACGAAATGGCGCCAGAAGCGCCGTTCCGCCGCCAGCCAGGCGCTGGCGGTCAGGAGTGCCCGCTCCTCGTCGATGCCGCAATGGGCCTTGAGCCATTGGCAGTAACGTTCGCAACGCGCCGGGGCCACCTTTTCCAGGGCGTCCAGGAGGGCTTCCAGTTCCGCGGTGCGGCGCCGGCGGGCGCGCCAGAGGCCGACGAGCCAGGCGGCGGTGCCCAGCCCCAGAAGGAGGACCAGTTCGACGGCGAGAAAGCGCAGGGTGTCGCTCATCCGTTTCCTTCCACGATGATGATTTCCTCGTCGTCGGGCGTTTCCGGGGCGCGTTGCAGACGCCGCTGGCTGGCCTGCAGGGTTTCCAGGATGCGCCGGCGGCTTTGTTCCAGTTCCGCACCGGTGCGGTCCGGTGTGAACATGCGGGTGTATTCCGACGACAGGCTTTCGATGGTTTCCATGGCGATCTGCAGTTGCCGGGCCAGTTCCTCGTTTTCGCTTTCCAGACGCCGGATTTGCTCCCGGGCGAGCCGCAGTTCCTCGTCGGTTCGCGGATCCGGTTCGGCCTCGTTCCCGCCGCCGGGCAGGTCACGCAGCAGTTCCCGGTAGGGTTCGGTCAGGGCGCGGACCTGCTGTTCCAGCCGGGAAAGCAGGCGCCCGTCCTGTTCCAGGAACAGCCGGAGAACATGGCGGTACAGCGCCTTTTCCCGGCTCAGGACCGCTTCGATGAATTCATCGCGTTGTTCGTCCGCCAGGGCGGCGATTTCTCCCAGCACCGTGTTCAGTTCCTCGCCCTGGCCGGGGAGGGTCTTCCTGAGCCGGTCGACGAGGCGGCGGGCGGCGTCGTGCTCCCGGTGGCGGTGCCGGTGCCACAGCCACAAGACCGCCGCCAACACCGCTAGGGCCAGAGCCAGGGCCTCGACGACGAACGCCAGCACCAGAGGGTCGATCGTGATCGGATTGGTCATTCGCCCAGACGCTCCAGTAATGCTTGTCGTCGTTTTTCATTCTGTTTCGCCAGCCAGCGCCAGGCGAGAAAGCCCAGCAGGGCCAGGACCAGGTTGCCGGCGCCGGCGATGGCCGCCGCCCGCCACCACTGGGGGGCGCTTTCCTCCTCGAGCAGTTCTTCCTCCAGCTCGGCCTCCGGGTCTTCCTCCTCGACCGTTTCCGTTTCTTCCGCCTCGGTCGGGGAGGCGGCCCGGACCTCTAGGGTCAGGGGCTTGAAGGCGAGGGGCAGGGGCCGGCCGGCGTGATCCCGGGCTTCCGCTTGCAGGGTGACTGTCACCGCCTCGGCGCCCACCGGGATGCGTCCTTCCCAGTGGCCTTCCCCGATGGGGACGAGGGAAACCGTCTGGCCGTTTTCCGGCACCGCCGTGGCCCGGAAGCTTTTCAGGTCGATCACGCGGGGGTCCGGGATCAGGCGCACGACCGCCTCCCCGCCCACCTGCTCCGGTAGGGCGAGGTCGAGCTCGACCGGATTGGCGATGACCTCGACGCTCTGTTCCCAGCGGCGCTGAAAGGTCTTGCTCGCCGCCGTGAGCGTGAAGGTGTAGGTGCCCGGCTGGGTCGGCGGTTCCAGAGTGGCGGCGAACACGCCGGGGTCTTCCGCCGGGATCAGGGGCCACTGGGCGGATTCGTCGTCTTCCCGGCGCAGCCGGAACTGAACCAGGCGGAGAAAGTTCTCCCGGGTGATGCGCCGGTCGTGGTCGGTCAGTTCCGCCGCCACGGTCAGGGATTCGCCGCCGACCAGGTAATTGGGCAGGGGCCCGACCTTGAGCTTAAGGTCGGTGACGATCATCACCTGGTTGTCCGGATCGGTCCGGGCGATCAGTTGCCACTGGCCGGGCATCGGATCGGCGACGGTGACCAGGTCGTAGTTGGCCTCCCGGTGCCAGCGCACCGATTCCGGGTGGTCCTCGAAGGTCCAGTGCTGGCCGCTGGGCTTGACCAGCTCCGTCGGGGGACTGTCCGGCTGCCGGAACACCAGCAGGGAAAACTCCCGGACCCCGGTGTCCACCTGGAAGCAGTTGTTCTCCAGGGGTAGAGTGTCCCGGGGGACCGCCTTCTTGAAGATTTTGAGAAAGGTGCGGTGCAGCTGGTCGGCCGAGGCGGCGACCTCGTTCCAGCCGTCGGTGGCCACCGCCAGCTGCTTGAGGAGGGCGTGATCGGCCCGGTCCGAGAGGGCGATGGTGTACA
>JALSSF010000182.1 GCA_026984375.1 Methylothermaceae bacterium
CGGTCTTCACCAGAGCCTCCTCGAGGTTGTGCAACACCTTGCGGGCGGCCCGATGGATCTCCTTGGGCGTGGCGTCGGGCTTGAGCTCGGCGTACAGGGTTTCGGCGATGATCCGGGCCACCAGAAGCAGTTCCTGTTCGACGCCGGCGTGAAACGCCTTGATGTCGTGGACTTCCCCTTCAATGCCGAGCATGCGGGCGATCTGGCGGGCGATGGCGACGTTGTCGCCGGTGACCATCTTGACGTCCACCCCCATCCGCCGGGCTTCGGCGATGGTGGGGGCGGAATCCTCCCGGGGCGGATCGTAGAAGGGAATCAGACCTACCAGCTCGTAGGTTTCGCCCTCGTCACGGCTGACGGCGACGGCCAGGGTGCGATACCCCTTCTCGGCGAACGCCTCCACCTGCTCTCGGGCCTGATCCAGCACTTCCTCGTGGTGATTGTCCCGCTCGCACAGGGCGAAGACGACCTGAGGCGCGCCCTTGACCACCTTGAGGCGTTCGCCGTCGTGGGCCACCAGGGCTTCGGTGCGCTTGCGGATCGGGTCGAACGGCACGAACGCCAACGGCTTCCAGGAAGCCAACCGGTTCCTCAGGCCCATTTCCTCCAGTTTGCGGAAAATGGGGATTTCCAACGGGTCCTGATTTTCCTCCCGGCTGGCCAGGGCGGCGTAGAGGAGCAGATCCTCGAACCGATAGCCGCGATAGGTGACCGGCTCGGTGATCTCCATGCGGTTCTGGGTCAGGGTACCGGTCTTGTCGCTGCAGAGGATGTCCATGCCGGCCATTTCCTCGATCGCCGCCAGCCGGCTTACCACCGCGTTGCGGCGCGCCATGCGCAGGGCCCCGGCGGCCATGGTCACCGACAGCACCGCCGGCAGCGCCACCGGAATCGAGGCCACCACCAGCACCAGGGTGAAGCGCAGTATCTCCATCATGGGATCGTGGCGGCGGTAGGCCACCACCAGAATCACCAGGGCGAGGACGATGGTGACGGCGATGAGGAAGTTGGCGATGGTCATCACCGCTTCCTGGAAGTGGCTGCGCTCCTCGCGTTCGGCCTTGGCCACCAGGGCCACGGTCTTGCCGAAATAGGTGTTGAGACCGGTGGCGGTCACGATCCCGGTCATCTCCCCGGCCTTGACCACCGCGTTGCTGTAGGCCAGATCACCGGGTTTCTTCTCCACCGGCAGGGATTCGCCGGTCAGGGCCGACAGGTCCAGGAGCAGGTAGTCGCCCTCCTTGAGCTGGACGTCGGCGGGGACGATGTCGCCGATCTTGAGCTTGACCACGTCGCCGGGCACCAACTGGCGTGCCGGCACGGTCTGCCAGCGCCCCTCGCGCAGCACCAGGGCGGTCTTGGACAATTTCTGTTTCAGGACCTTGAGGGCGCTGATGGCCTTGGATTCCTGGCGGAAATCGATATAGGCGTTGACCAGCAGCAAAGTGACGATGATGGTGAAATCCTCCCATTTGTGCACCAGAGCCGAGAGGACGGCGGCGATCTCGATCATCCACGGGATCGGTCCCCAGAAGCGCTTGAACAGGCGGTACCAGAACGACGGCTCCTTCTCCGGGATCTCGTTGGGACCGAAGATTTCCAGCCGACGTCGGGCCTCGGCCTCGGTCAGACCGGCGCGAAGATCGGTGTCGAGCAGGTTGTCGATGGAAACCGGATGATCGTGCTTACGCTTGCGTCCAAACAATGTCAAGCCCTCCTCGTGATAGACGGTCGTTCA
>JALSSF010000183.1 GCA_026984375.1 Methylothermaceae bacterium
GGTCCTGGCGTTGGGATTGCGGATGACGAAGCGGGCGCCGGAGAGATCGTCCTTGTAATCGATCTCGGCCCCTTTGAGGTATTGCAGACTCATGGCATCGATCAATACCTGGACGCCGTTCTTCTCGATCAGGGTGTCGTCTTCGGCCATCTCGTCATCGAAGGTGAACCCGTACTGAAAACCGGAACACCCGCCGCCGGTGATGTAAACGCGCAGCTTGAGGTCGGGGTTGTCCTCTTCGGCCAGCAGTTCCGCCACCTTGGCGGCGGCGCTGTCGGTGAAGATGATGGGCGTTTCGTTGCTGCTCATCGGCGCTCTCCTTGAAATGACGACAGTGATTATCCCAGTACCTGACCATTTCGGTCAAAAATAGTGCCCGCCGCCTTCAGGGATACAGGCCGGCCCGTTCCAATCCCTGGGTCTCGGGCATGCCGAAAACCAGATTCATGTTCTGCACCGCCTGTCCGGCCGCGCCCTTGACCAGGTTGTCGATCACCGCCAACACCACCACCTGCCTCCCGTCGCCCGGACGGTGCACCGCGATCTGACACCGGTTGGCGCCGCGCACGTCCACCGTGTCGGGATGGGATCCGGGCGGCAGGACGTCGACGAACGGTTCCCGGCGGTAGTGGTCTTCGTACAGGGTCTGCAGATCGACCTCCTCCTGCAGGCGGGCGTACAGGGTGGCATGAATCCCCCGGATCATGGGAGCCAGATGGGGCACGAACGTCAACTCCACCGCCTTGCCGGCCATGGCCTGAAGTCCCTGACAGATTTCCGGCTGATGCCGGTGCCCCGGAACCGAATAGGCTTTCAGACCCTCGCCGGTCTCCGCCATCAGGCTGGAAAGGCGGGCACTGCGGCCGGCGCCGGAAACCCCGGACTTGCAGTCGGCGATCAATCCGGTCACTTCGATCAGGCGGTGGTGCAACAGGGGCAGATACCCCAGCTGCACGGCGGTCGGATAACAGCCGGGACAGGCGATCAGGCGCGCTTTCTTGATCTGCTCGCGATTGACTTCCGGCAGACCGTAGACGGCCATCTCCAGCAATTCGGGACAGGCGTGGGGCTCCCCGTACCATCGTTGCCACAGCCCGGGGTCCCTGAGGCGGAAATCGGCGGCCAGGTCGATCACCACCCGCCCCCGGTCCAGCAGGGAGCGGGCATAATGCATCGCCGTGCCGTTGGGGGTGGCGAAGAAGACGACGTCGTTGTCGCCCAGGGCTTCCACGTCAGGCTCCCGGAACGCCAGATCGACGACCCCCCGCAGGCTGGGATAGACTTCGGCGACCGCCTTGCCGGCATCGGTCCGGGACGTGACGAGGGCAAGCTCCACCTGGGGGTGTCGGCTGAGAATCCGCATCAGTTCCACACCGGTATAGCCGGTACCCCCCACAATCGCCGCTTTGATCATGGCGCCGTGACTCCAGAGTAAAATGTCAATTATAACAATGCGCGTTTTGCTATACTCAACCGCCTCCGACGACCGGATCACCGATCCCTTCCCCGACAGGGGACGGGAAACCCATCGGTGGTGATCCCTGACGCCAGTGGCCCATGGAACCGTCAACCAGCGATTCGTCCTCTTCACTGTTGTCCGCCGCCGGCTGGAAACAGCGCCTGGTCTTCTGGAGCGGGGCGGTGCTGGTGGGGCTGTTCATCAGCACCCTCACTCTGCTGAGTGAAAAGGCGGTCGCCGAAGTACGCCTCTTCGCCCGACAATACCCCAGGGAATTCTTTTTCCTTTGTCCCCTCGGACTGGCGGTCACGGTCTGGTTGACGGAACGCTGGTTTCCCGGCGCCCGCGCCAGTGGCGTGCCCCAGGTCAAGGCGGCGCTGGCGATTTCCCACGATCTCAAACTAAGGCGGCGCTTCGTGTCGTTCGACATCGCCGTCGGCAAGGTGATATTGACCAATCTGGGACTGCTGTCGGGCGCTTCCGCCGGTCTCGGCGGGCCTGCCATTCAAATCGGCGCCTCCATCATGACCGCCCTGGGGAAGGCGGCGCGCTTTCCACCCCATTACCTGGAACGGGGATTCATTCTCGCCGGCAGCGCCGCCGGGTTCGCCGCCCTGTTCAGCGCCCCCCTGGCCGGGATCATCTTCGCCATCGAGGAACTGGGCCGGTCATTGGAAGAAAAAATCGGCAGCCTGGTGCTGACCGCCATCATCCTTGCCGGCATGACCGCCTTCGTCATCCTGAACCATTACGTCTTTCTGGGAGCCCGCCAGGTGATCCTGCCCCCCGGGCGGGGCTGGCTGGCCATTCCCGTCTGCGGCATCGTCGGTGGTCTGGCGGGCGGAATCTTCAGTTATCTGCTGTTGCGCCTGGGAAGACGAATCGGCGGCGTCACCGGCCGGCGCCGTCTGGTCTGGGTTCTCGGGCTCGGCCTGGCGATCGCCTGGCTCGGCAGCGTCAGTCAGGGGCTAACCCTCGGGACCGGTTACCCGATGCTCGTCCAGATCGTCACCGACACGGCTCCGATATCGGTCTGGTATCCGCTGCAAAAAGCCGCCGCCACGCTGGCCACGGCGCTCAGCGGCGTTCCCGCCGGTCTGTTCGTGCCCTCCCTGTCGATAGGCGCGGCGTTGGGCGCCGACCTGCATCTCTGGTTTCCCCTCGCCCCCTTCTCCACGATGGTGTTGCTCACCATGTGCGCCTACTTCAGTGGAATGCTGCAAACCCCCATGACGGCCTTCGTCCTGGTGATGGAGATGACCGACACCCATGAATTGTTGCTGCCTTTGATGGCCTCGGCGTTCATCGCCACGGGGGCTGCGAAACTGTTCAATCCCAGACCGTTGTACGACACCCTGACCGAACCCTATGTCCGCGATCTCCGGCCGCCGGCTTGAACGGCTGCTGCTCCCCGCGGTCATCGTGACCCTGGCGGCCTTTCTGATATGGTACAGGCAACCCGGGGCGCTGACCTTGACCACGGTGAGCGGCGAAACGATCATCCTGCCGGATCACCGGGGCCCGGTGCTGCTCAACTTCTGGGCCACCGGCTGCCCCGCCTGCCTCGAAGAAATCCCGGAACTGGAACGCCTGTACCGGAAGTATCATCCCAAGGGATTGCGGATCGTCGCTGTAGCCATGCCCTACGATCCCCCCAACCGGGTGGTGGCGTTCGTCAAGCGCCACCGTCCCCCCTACCCGGTCGCGCTGGACCCTTCCGGCCGGATCAGCGCCACCTTTCAGGTCCGTCTGATCCCCACCTGGATCCTGCTGGGGTCCGACGCCCGAATCCTCTGGCGCCACACCGGCATTCCCGACACAGCGCGCTTGGAAACCCTGTTGCAACGTCATCTCGAACGAGGTTGACCGCGATCATGTGGCTGAAAGCGTTTCATCTGATTTTCATGGTGACCTGGTTCGCCGGTCTGTTCTATCTGCCCCGGCTGTTCGTCTATCACGCCATGGCCGAAGACGAGATCGGCCGGGAACGCTTCAAGATCATGGAGCGCAAGCTCTATTTCGGCATCATGACGCCCGGCATGCTCCTCACCTGGCTGTTCGGACTCTGGATGCTGTGGGACTACGCCTGGGACCTGTATGGCGCCCAGGGGTGGCTGCACGCCAAGCTGGCGTTGCTAGGCGGCCTGGTTCTGTATCATCTGGCCTGCGGCAAATGGCTGCTGGATTTCCGACGGGACCGCAACGTCCATAGTCATGTCTTCTATCGCTGGATCAACGAGATACCGGTTCTCTTCCTGATCGCCATCGTCATCCTGGCCACCGTCAAGCCGTTTTGAATTTCTGGACTACAATTCAGAGGAAGGGGCAGACGAGGGGGGCGCAGTTCATGAAAGCTTGGCTGGGTTTACTGCTCGGGGTCTGGATCTGCAGCGGCGACTGCCAGGAACGGCGGCTGACGATACCGCTGATCGATCCGGGTACGGGAACCTTCTACGTGGAAAGCGATCTCGGCGACGGGCTCACCACCCGCATGCTGGTCGACACCGGTTCCAGTTTTTCCACGTTGAGTGACGCCATGCTGCGGCGACTGCAGCAAGAGGATCGGGGCAACGTCGTCTACCTCCGGTCGCAACAAGGGGTTTTGGCCGACGGCCAAGCGATTTCGGTGCCGCTGTACCGGATCGGACGGTTGCGGATCGGCGGGCAGTGCCTCCTGGAAAACGTGGTGGTGGCGGTCTTTCCCCACAGCCGGCGGGCGATACTAGGTCTGAACACCCTGGCTCGGCTGAGTCCTTTCAGCATTTCGGTCGATCCACCGGAAATCCACCTCAGCGGTTGTCAAGGCAGGGAAATGGCGTCGGGACAAAAGCCGTCCTTGGCAGCTGCTCCCTGATCGGTCAAGCCCGGAGGAAACTATTGGGTGGCTTCAGCGCCTTGCTGCTCTGGGGCCGGTGTCATTTCGAACTGAGCGAATTCAGCCGCGTCCAGCCGGTTGTCCTGGTTTTTGTCCAGATCCTTGAACTTGCCGGCCAGTTCCGGATTGGCCTGGGCCTCCTCCGCACTGATCACGCCGTCTTTGTTGGCGTCGAGATCCTCGTAGGTGGTACCGGCAAAAGTCAGGCCGGAAAACAAAGCGATGACAGAGACGATGGCTAATTTACGCATAGAAAACCTCATTACGTACATTTCTTGTTCAACCATTGCGAACGCTCGCACAGACCTGACAGCACGTACGATGCCAACTCCATCTTTTCCTGTAATATCAACCGGTTGCAGGAATCGGCAAAAAATGGCCCGGCAGTGATGTCGCTGCCAGGAGACAGTATATTTTCGGAAACGGGACAATTCGTTGATCTCCGGTAAAATTTGCTGTCGCCCCCAAACGACTGGATCGAACCGCTTCCCGGAAAGCAAACCGACGGGCTTGCCGTTCTCATCTCCGGCAGGACCGCACCGGACCCGAATTTATGGACGAATTTCCCGGCCCTCGGAAAACCCGATTGATAGGTGATGAGCGGAATCTGTTAAGGTATTGGTGTCTTTCAACCGGTGACCGAATCCATGCCGACGATCTCCACCCGCCTCGGTTTTCTGCTCGGGTTTTTGTTCTGCACCCTCCTGCTGGCGGTAGCCGCCTGGTTCCAGTTCGTCCGGGATCTGCAGCCCTGCCCCCTGTGCATCAGTCAGCGGGTCGTGGTGCTGCTGGTGGGGTTCCTCCATCTGACCGCCTGGCTCCACGACCGTCATCCCAGACTGTACGGCACCCTGAGCGGGTTGACGGCCATGGGCGGCGCCTTCCTCTCCGCCCGTCACGTCTGGCTGCAAAACCTGCCCGAGGACGAGGTCCCCGCCTGCGGTCCCGGTCTGGGCTACGTGTTCCGGCACTTCCCCCTGACGGAGACCGTGCGTCTCCTGGTCAGCGGTACCGGAGAGTGCAGCGAGGTGTTGTGGACCTTCCTGGGATTGAGCATCCCGGCCTGGACTCTGCTCGCCTTTCTCCTGCTGGCCGGCTGGGGGTTTTGGCTCGGCTGGCGCCGCTCCTAGGCCGCCTGGCGCAGGCGCTGATGCAGGGGGCTCTTGCGGGGGAAGTGGGCCCGCAGGAACTCCATTTGATCGCTGAGGATGCGCCGACCCTGCAAATAGATGTATTCGGCATGGGTGGGAACGAAAGGAATGGCCAGCAACTCCATACCGGCCTGTTCCGGCGTGCGGCCGGCCTTGTGATTGTTGCAGCGTTTGCAGGCGGTGACCACGTTGGTCCAGGTATCCTGGCCTCCCTGGCTCAGAGGGGTGACGTGGTCCCGGGACAGGTCTCGATGGGGGAACCGTTGTCCGCAGTACAGACAGAGGAAATTGTCCCGGCGAAACAGAGTACGATTGTTAAGGGGGGGAACGTAATCGGCACCGTGCGGCCTGCTTCGCTGACCGTAGGTGGCGATGATGGAATTGACCTCGATGACGCTGCGCCTGCCCGTCCGGGCGTTGAAACCGCCCCGGACCTTGTAGAGCAAGGTGCCGCAGGCGTAGGCGACCTGGTCCAGGTAATACAGTTTGACCGCCTCCTGATAGTCGATCCATTCCAGCGGCATGCCGGCCGCATCGGTACGCAACACCTGAAGAGACAGCGAATTCATCAAGGCCTCCACCCGGATTGATTGAAAATTCCCCTCGTGCCAACCATCATGCAACCGTCAGCCGCCAGCACGCCCCGGAAGGGCCGCGGTGAACCGGTCGAACCCCTACTTTCCCGGATCCGTGTGACGAAAAGATGACCAATGTCCCGCTTCCCTGATTTCATGAGCCTGGGAAAACCGTTTCCGCAACCTTTCCACAGCCTTGTCCACCGATTCTGTGAATAAACCGCCCCGCCGGCAATTGTTTCCTCTGATGAGAGAAACCATTTTCCGACGAGGATAATACTTCAAAAACAGAGGCGATTGAAACCCTGGACACCGATGAAAACCATTTTGAAGATCGCCGTTCCGGCGCCGGTCGCCACCTGTTTTGATTATCTCCCCCCCGAGCCGGATCCCGGCTTCCCCCTGCGGCCGGGTTGCCGGGTCCGGGTGCCCTTCGGGCGCACCACCCGCATCGGCATCCTGCTGCGGACCGACAGCGACAGCGCCGTCGACCCCCGGCGCCTGCGCCCGGTTCTGGAAATGCTCGACACCGAGCCCCTGTTCGGCCCCGACGACCTCCGCCTGCTGGAATGGGCCAGCCGCTATTACCACCATCCCATCGGGGAAGTGACGGCGGGCGCGCTGCCGGCACCGTTGCGGCAGGGACGGCCGGCCCGCGTCAGGCACGAGCGGCAGCTGCGCCTGACGCCGGCGGGGCGGGAAGCCTTGGCGACGCTCAAGGCCCCCCGTCAGGCGGCCCTGCTCCGCCTGCTGCAGCGCCAGGGCGGCGTGGTGAAGACCGAAGCCCTGGGGGGATTGGAGTGGAACTGGCGCCCGGTGGCCAGGGCCCTGGCCGAGAAAGGGTTTCTCCGGCTGGAAAACGCCGAAAACGAACCGGCCGCCTCCCCGCCCGATCCACCGCCGCCCCTCAACCCCGACCAGCGCCGCGCCGTCGATTCGATCGTGCCGCATCTGGGGCATTTCGCCGCTTTCCTGCTGGAAGGGGTCACCGGGAGCGGCAAGACCGAAGTCTATCTCAGCCTCATCGAGCGCATCCTGGCCCAGAAGCGCCAGGTCCTGGTACTGCTGCCGGAAATCGCCCTCACCCCCCAGTTGAAGCAGCGGTTCGAGCGGCGCCTACCCGTCCCGGTCGGGGTCTATCACTCCGGCCTGAGCGACGGCGAGCGGCTGCAGGCCTGGCTGAAGTTCAGAAACGGTGAACTTCCCCTGCTGCTGGGTACCCGTTCGGCCGTTTTCGTCCCCATGGCCAGCCCCGGCCTGATCGTCGTGGACGAGGAACACGACCCCTCCTTCAAACAACAGGAAGGCTTTCGTTTTTCCGCCCGGGACGTCGCCGTGATCCGGGCCCGGATCCAGGGAATCCCCGTGATACTGGGATCGGCGACCCCCTCCCTGGAATCGCTTCACAACGCCCGGAGCGGGCGTTACCATCACCTGCGCCTTCCCCACCGCGCCGGCAACGCCAGACCGCCTCGGCTGCGTCTCCAGGACATCCGCCGGCAGAAGCTGCGCGCCGGTCTGGCGCCGGCCACCTGCGAGCGGATCGAAGCCACCCTGGAACGGGGGGAACAGGTATTGCTGTTCCTCAACCGCCGCGGTTTCGCACCGATCCTGATGTGCCACGACTGCGGCTGGGTCGCCGAATGCCGGCGATGCGACACCCGCCTGGTCGTCCATCGCCGCGACGGCCGGCTCCGCTGCCACCACTGCGGCCACGATAAGGTGATTCCCGAAACCTGCCCCGCCTGCGCCTCCCGGGCGTTGGTGCCGTTGGGCCAAGGCACGGAAAGGGTGGAAGCGGAACTGAGCGAACGGTTCCCCGGCGCTCGCCTGGCCCGCATCGACCGGGATGTCGTCCGCCGCAAAGGCAACCTGGAAGCGGTGATCGAACAGGTGCACGCCGGGGAAATCGACATTCTACTCGGCACCCAAATGCTGGCGAAGGGCCATCACTTTCCCCGGGTCACCCTGGTGGTGGTACTGGACGCCGACGCCGGCTTTTACAGCGTCGATTTCCGCGCGCCGGAGCGCATGGCCCAGCTGATCGTCCAGGTGGCCGGAAGGGCCGGCCGGGCTGACAA
>JALSSF010000184.1 GCA_026984375.1 Methylothermaceae bacterium
GGGCCTTGTCCATGCGCAGCGCCGTGGCGGTGTCCAGCGCGGCCGGCCTGCCTCTGGCCGCCGCCGGGACCGCCAGTTACGGAGTGCTCGGCTGGGATGCGCCCGGTCTGCCGGCCGGCAGCCTGGGATACGTCTATCTGCCGGCTTTCCTGGGGATCGTCGCCGCCAGCACCTTGCTCGCCCCGGTGGGGGCGGGGCTGGCCCACCGTCTGCCGGCGCGGACCCTCAAGCGCCTGTTCGCCGCCGCGCTGGTTCTGATCGCCGTCAAGATGCTGTCCAGTGGCTGATCCGGTCGCCTTGATCACCGGCGGGGCACGCCGTATCGGTGCCGCCATTGCCGAGACCCTGCATGACGCCGGATTCAACGTCGTGGTCCATTTCCGCAGTTCCAGACCGGCGGCGCTGGCGTTGCGCCGGCGTCTGGAGGCCCGGCGTCCGGATTCGGTCCGGCTGATCGCCGCCGATCTGGCCTCGGTGAACGCCGTCGAGGCGCTGGTGGCCGAGGCGGTGGGCGGCTGGGGTCGGCTCGACGTCGTCGTCAACAACGCCTCGGCCTTCTATCCCACCCCGTTGGGAGAGGCGAGCGAGGCCCAGTGGGAGGAACTGCTGGCCAGCAATTTGAAGGCACCGTTCTTCCTGTCCCAGGCCGCCTTCCCCCAGTTGCGCCTCCGGGGCGGCTGCATCGTCAACATCACCGACGTCTACGGTCTCCGACCCCGGCCGGGCTATCCGGTCTACAGCGTCGCCAAGGCCGGCCTCACCGCCCTGACCCGGGCGCTGGCCCTGGAAATGGCCCCGGACGTCCGGGTCAACGCCGTGGCCCCGGGGGCGATCCTGTGGCCGGAGCGCCCCGTCGCCGAGGCGGACAGGCAGGCCCTGCTCGATGCCGTTCCGCTGCGGCGGATGGGAACGGAGGCGGACGTCACCCGGGCGGTGCGCTATCTGGTCTGTGACGCTCCCTACGTGACCGGCCAGGTGATCGCCGTGGACGGCGGCCGAAGTCTGTGAATCGGGTCGTGTAGAAGGAATCTACCGGACCGGACTTCCGTCCGTAAGTTCAGGTTTCGATACAGCCTTCCAGGTCCACTCGATGAGTCCATAGCGGGAGAGGACTGGTGCCGAGGGGGAGACTCGAACTCCCACGGTGTTGCCACCACCAGATTTTGAGTCTGGCGCGTCTACCAGTTTCGCCACCTCGGCAAGTGAGGCACAATTATACTGATCATCGACATTTCAGGCAAAAGATGCGCACCTCGGATTTCCATTATTCCCTTCCCCGGGAACTCATCGCCGCCGCCCCTTTGCCCGAGCGCAGCGCGAGCCGCCTGCTGGTGCTGGACGGTGACACCGGTTCGGTCGCCGACCGCTGCTTTCGTGACCTCGTCGATCTGCTGGAACCGACCGATCTACTGGTGTTCAACGACACCCGGGTGATTCCCGCCCGTCTTTACGGCCGCAAGGACAGCGGCGGGCGGGTGGAAATCCTCATCGAACGACTGATGGCCGAAGATGTGGCTTTGGCGCACGTGCGCGCCAGCAAGGCGCCGAAACCGGGACGGGTCGTCGAGCTGGAGCAGGGCTTCCGCTGCCGGGTGGAGGGGCGAGCGGAAGATCTGTTCCGTCTGCGTTTCGAAGGGGCGCCCCTGCTGGAGATACTCGACCGCATCGGTCATGTGCCGTTGCCTCCCTACATCGACCGCCCCGACACCGAAACCGACCGTGAACGTTACCAGACCGTCTTCGCCCGCCGGCCGGGGGCGGTGGCGGCACCGACCGCCGGACTGCATTTCGACGAAGCGCTCTTGGCCCGGCTTCGGGAAAAGGGCGTCGAGACCGCTTTCGTGACCCTCCACGTGGGCGCCGGGACCTTCCAGCCGGTTCGAGTCGAAAATCCTGCGGAACACCGCATGCACCGGGAGATGTTCGAGGTGCCGGCGGCGACGGTGATGGCGGTCGCCCGGGCCCGGGCCCGGGGCGGGCGGGTGATCGCCGTCGGTACCACGGTGGTACGGAGTCTGGAATCGGCGGCCCGCAGCGGGGAACTCCGCCCCTGCCGGGGGGAGACCGACCTCTTCATCCGGCCCGGTTATCGTTTCCGGTGCGTCGATGCCCTGATCACCAACTTCCATTTGCCGGAATCCACCCTGCTGATGCTGGTGTGCGCGTTCGCCGGCCATGAGACGGTCATGGCGGCCTATCGTCACGCCGTGGCCCGGCGCTATCGCTTCTTCAGCTACGGGGATGCCATGTTCGTGATCCGGCGAACCGGGTGATATCCGAAAAAAAGGCCGGTGTCCCGAATGGGTGGGTGGTTGCCGTCTTTCGACTTGAGAGGAGGAGTGAAAGACCGGGACACCGGCAAAGCGGTTGAAGAGGTTATGCACGTTCTATAATGCAGCCGCCGTGCCAGTTCTGTAACCAATTGAATTTCAAAGAGGGCGTGAATGAGCTTGCCGCCGATCCGGGAAAAAGGGCCGTCAGGCTGGGGCAATTGCCCGATTGGCAGCGGCAAATGACTCACTTGGGGGCGAGGCGCCGGTACAGGGTTTCGACGACCTCGGGGCTGCGCAGGCGCGGGGCGTGGGGAAGCGTCACTTCCCGCGCCACCCGGCTCGGGGGCGGGGTCAGGAACACCAGTCGGTCCGCCAGTTCCAGGGCTTCGCGCAGATCGTGGGTGACGAACAGAACCGTGTGCGGGCGGCGTTGCCACAGATCCGCCAGCAGCCGACGCATCTTTTCCGCCGTCGGGGCGTCCAGGGAGACGAAGGGCTCGTCCATCAACAGCAGATCCGGCTCTACCGCGAAGGCGCGCGCCAGGGCGACCCGGCGGCTCATTCCCAAAGAAAGGCGTTGGGGATAGGTGTGTTGGAACTCCGTCAATCCCGTAAGCACCAGCAGCTCGTCGATGACCGCCGGATCGCGCCGCGGCGGCAGGGCCAGCTCCAGGTTCTCCCGGACCGTGCGCCAGGGCAGCAGTCTCGGTTCCTGGAACACGTAACCGAGGCGCGGCGTTCCGGTCTTGGAAAGGTGGATGGTGCCCTGGAAGTCGCGGTCCAGACCGGCGATGAGATTGAGCAGGGTGGTCTTGCCGCAGCCGGAAGGCCCGACCAGACAGACGAACTCGTGTTCCCCGAGGTGAAGCTCGAGGCCGGCGATGGCGGTGTGGGATTCGGCCCGGCCGCTGGCGGGATAGGTCTTGCGCTCGATGTGAATGTGGATCATCGGTGCCAGCGCCTGGCGTAGCGGTCCAGCGGTTGCAGCAGGATCCACTCGATCGCTTGAATCACGATGACGAAGGCCAGGGTATAGGCCAGGATGCCGGCCACGTCGAACAGTTGGAAGAACAGATGGAGTTGATACCCCATGCCGTCACTGCGGCCCAGCAGTTCCACCACCAGGATGATCTTCCAGATCAGGGCCAGACCGGTGCGGGCGGCGGTGACCACGAAGGGATAGAGCTGGGGCCAGATCACGTGGCGCAGGGTCTTCCACGTCCCGAAACGATAGACCCGGGCCATTTCCAGCAGCCCCCGGTCCAGGTGGCGGGTGCCCTCCCGCAGCGTGACCGCCACGTTGGGCAGTTTGTTCACCACCACGGCGGTGATGGCGGCCGTTTCGCTCAGCCCGAACCAGACGTAACAGAGAATGATGGTGACCAGGGCGGGAATGTTCAGGAAGACGGTCAGCCAGGGATCGAACCAGCGGTCCAGGGTCGCGTGATAACCCAGGAGAATGCCGAGGATGGATCCCAGAATCATGGCCAGGGCGAAGCTGATGCCGAGGCGCAGCAGGGTGATGCCCAGGTGATGGAGCAGTTCGCCGGTCGCGATGCCCCGGCCCAAGGTGGCGAACACGACCGCCGGGGAAGGCAGCAGCGGCGATGCCAGCCACCAGGCGGCCACTTGCCAGATCAGCACCAGGGAAAGCAGGGAGGCGGCGGGCACGGTCGCGGCCCGCAGTGAATTGGCCGCCTCCCACCGCATGCGCGGGACGAAAGGTGCATTCATCGAAGGCAGCTTGCCGTTCCTAACGCGGCACCACGAAATCCTTCCAGAAAGTGCCGCGGGGCAGGGCCGGGGCGGTGCCGGTCAGGGTGTCCCCGCCGACCCGGTGGAGCAGTTCGTAGAGCTCGGCCGCCGCCCGCCGTTCGGCGGGTCCCCACCGGCGGATCCGGCCTTCGCAGTAACGCCGCCGCAAGGTGGCCTGCACCGCCGGATCCTCGGAGCCGGTCAGGGGGGCGACGTAGCGCCACACCCGGGCGTCGCTGCAGATGGCGTCCTTGGCTCCGTAGGCGGCGCGCAGGAAGGCGGTGACGGTGTCCCGGCGGTCGGCGGCCCAGCGCTGCCGGAACACGTAGCTGAGAGTCGGAACCGGCGGTTCGATCCCCAGCCGGCGCTGCAGCCCACCGCCGTCCAGCAGACGCCGGTATCCCTCGGCCTCCAGGCGGGCGGCGTAATGCCAGTAGTTGAGCACGGCGTCGAGGCGGCCCTGCCGCAATTGCTGATTGAGGAGGGGCGGGGCGGCGAACACCGGTTCGGCCGCCTTTTCCAAGTCCAGCCCGTATTGGCGTCGCGCCAGGGCTTTCAGCAGCAGCCAGTTTTCGTACAGGGGGCCGCCGGCGACGCCGATGCGTTTGCCCTCGAGGTCGGCGAGGCCCTGAATGGCGGAAGCGGGTGGGACGACCAAAGCGCCGTGGGTCAGGGAATAGGGCACGGCGGTGAAATCGTGGCCGCTGTTGCGCTGCCGGGCCACCCAGAGCCAGTTGGTGACGATCAGGTCGACGCTGCCGCCCTGGAGGCCGATGCGCCCGGCCTGGGGACTGGCGAGCTGGCGGACCTTGAGGTTGAAGCCCTGGCGGCGGTCGAGCCCCTCGCGCTCGATGACGGCCAATTCCCAGTTGAAGGTGCCGTAGGCCAGGGCGCCGACGGTGATGTCCCGGCCGCCGGCGGCCGCCGCGAGCGACAGCCCGGCCAGCGCCAGGCCGATGATCACCATGAACCGTATCATGCCGCTTCGCCGTGCAGTTCGCGATAGAGACTCCGGAATTCCTCGGTCAGCTTGTGATCCGGTGCGTAATGGATCAGTGGCTGGGCCTGACTGTGGGATTCGCGCACCTTGACCGAGGGGGAGATGCGGGTTTTGAGCACCGGATGACCCTCGGCGCTCAGTTCCTCCACCAGCCGCTGGGGCAGGCGGGCGCGACTCTGGAACTGGTTGACCACCACCCCCTCGACGATCAGGTGCTCGTTGTGATCGACGCGGATCTCGGCGATGGCCTCCAGTAGCTTGTAGAGGGCGTCGCGGGAGAAGGCGTCGCAGTCGAAGGGGATCAGGCAGCGCTGGGCGGCGATCAGGGCCGAGCGGCTATAGAAGTTGAGGATCGGCGGGGTGTCGATGTAGATGTGATCGAAGTCGTTGAGCTGCTCCAGCGCCTCGCGCAGTTTGTAGATCTTGTGGCGCGACTCCAGCCGGGTCTGGAGTTCCTCCATGTCCGGGTGGGAGGCGAGCAGGTAGAGGTTGGGATAGGGGGTGTCCTGGATCAGTTCCCGGGCCGAGGCCTTCTGATTCTTGGCGAAGGGGTTGATGCTCAAGGTGTCGCGGAAGAACTTGGCCAGGGTTTCCTCGGGATCCTCGATCCGGCCGCCGAGCAGATAATGGGTGGAATTGCCCTGGATGTCCAGATCCACCACCAGGGTGGATTTGCCCTCGGCGGCGCTGATGGCCGCCAGATTGCAGGTGATGGTGGATTTGCCCACTCCGCCTTTCTGGTTGAAGATCACGCGACGCATTAGACCTGCCCCAACTGGTTGGTTAAAATCACCAAATTTACCGATCGCCTGTCATTCTAACACTTTTGTCAACAGGGTTAATCGAGACGCATGGACGAAAACTACCGCCCCCACGCCATCGAGGAGAAGGTCCAGAAGCTCTGGGAGGAGACCCGCGCCTTCGAGGTCACCGAGGACCCGAACCGGGAGAAGTTCTACTGCCTGTCGATGTTTCCCTATCCTTCCGGGCGGCTGCACATGGGCCACGTGCGCAACTACACCATCGGCGACGCCATCGCCCGCTACCAGCGCATGCTGGGCAAGAACGTGCTCCAGCCCATGGGCTGGGACGCCTTCGGTCTGCCGGCGGAGAACGCCGCCGCCAAGCACGGCATCCATCCGGCCAAGTGGACCTACGAGAACATCGAATACATGAGGTGCCAGCTCAAGCGCCTGGGATTCGCCTACGACTGGAAGCGGGAGATCACCACCTGCGATCCCGGTTACTACAAGTGGGAGCAGTGGTTCTTCACCAAACTGATGGACCGCGGGCTGGCCTATCGCAAGATGGCCACGGTCAACTGGGACCCGGTGGATCAGACCGTACTCGCCAACGAACAGGTCATCGACGGTCGCGGCTGGCGCAGCGGGGCGCCGGTGGAGCGGCGCGAGATCCCCCAATGGTTCCTCAGGATCACCGCCTACGCCGAGGAACTGCTCCAGGATCTGGACAAGCTCGAAGGCTGGCCCGAGCAGGTTAAGACCATGCAGCGCAACTGGATCGGCAAGTCGGTGGGGGTGGAAATGCGCTTTCCCCTCGACGGTCGGGACCAGGCCATCACCATCTTCACCACCCGTCCCGACACTGTCATGGGGGTGACCTATCTGGCCCTGGCCCCGGAACACCCCCTGGCGCTCGCGGTCGCCGAAACCGATCCCGAACTCAAAGCCTTCATCGACGAATGCCGCAAGACCACGGTCGCGGAGGCGGATCTGGCGACCATGGAGAAGCGAGGCCGGGCCACGGGCCTGTACGTCGTCCATCCCATCCGCGGCGACAAGGTGCCGGTGTGGGTGGCCAATTTCGTGCTGATGGAATACGGCAGCGGCGCGGTGATGGCGGTACCGGCCCACGACCAGCGTGACTGGGAGTTCGCCCGCAAGTACGGCCTGCCGATCCGCCAGGTGATCGTGCCCCGCCCCGGCAGCGGCAACGAATGCGATCTGGACCGGGGCGCCTTCACCGAAAAAGGGGTGCTGATCGACTCCGGTCCCTTCACCGGCCTGACCTCCGAGGAAGCGTTCGAGGCCGTCGCCCGCTGGCTGGAGGAACGGGGCCTCGGGCGTAAGCGGGTCCAGTACCGCCTGCGCGACTGGGGGGTGTCGCGCCAGCGTTACTGGGGCGCGCCGATCCCGGTCCTCTATCTGGAGGACGGCACCCCGATCCCGGTGCCCGAGGACCAGTTGCCGGTGGAACTGCCCCTCGACGTCACCATCGACGGGGTCCATTCCCCTCTCAAGCGCGATCCCGATTTCATCGACGTCACCCTGCCAGACGGGCGCAAGGCCAAGCGCGAGACCGACACCTTCGACACCTTCATGGAGTCGTCCTGGTACTTCACCCGTTTCACCTGCCCGGATTACGCCGCCGGCATGGTGGATCGGGAAAAGGCCGACTACTGGCTGCCGGTGGACCAGTACGTCGGCGGCATCGAACACGCCATCCTCCATCTGCTCTACGCCCGTTTCTACCACAAGCTGATGCGCGACGCCGGTCTGGTGGGCTGTGACGAACCCTTCGCCAACCTGCTCACCCAGGGCATGGTGCTCAAGGACGGGGCCAAGATGTCCAAGTCCAAGGGCAACGTGGTCGATCCCGAGGCGCTGATCGAGAAATACGGCGCCGACACCGTGCGCCTGTTCATCCTGTTCGCCGCCCCGCCGGAGCAGTCCCTGGAATGGTCCGACAGCGGCGTGGAAGGCGCCTTCCGCTTTCTCAAACGCCTGTGGCGCCAGGTGGCGGCCTTCGTCAACGAGGACGGTGAGGTGCCGCCTCTCGACAGGGACGCCCTGACCCCGGAGCAGAAGGCCCTGCGCCGCCGGATCCACCAGACCATCGCCCGGGTCGACGACGCCATGAGCCGCCGCTACACCTTCAATACCGCCATCGCCGCCAACATGGAACTGCTCAACGCCCTGGCCCGGTTCGAGGATGACACCCCCCAGGGCCGGGCGCTGCGGCGCGAGGGACTGGAGGCCATCGTCCTCATGCTCGCCCCCATCGTGCCCCACATCT
>JALSSF010000185.1 GCA_026984375.1 Methylothermaceae bacterium
CTGAGGTTTTGGTGTCGGGCCAGGGTCACCAGCCGGTTCAGGATCGGATCGCCGAACACTTGCCACCAACGGGCCAGATCGACCTCGGTGCGCTTCAGGGTCGGATCGGCCGCACCGACCCAGTCGGCGGCGACCGGGGCCTGGGGCGTGCGGTAGTCAGGCCCCACGGCGCAGCCGGCGAGAACGGCGGTCAGCGCGAGGATCAGGCGCGGACGCCTCATGCCGATTCCCCGCTATCTTCGCGGATGTTGAAGAAAAGCGCGTAGAGCACCGGCACCACGATGAGGATCAGCACCGTCGCCACGCCAAGGCCGAAGACGATGGTCACCGCCATGGAGACGAAAAAGGCGTCGGTGAACAAAGGGATCATGCCCAACATAGTGGTGCTCGACGACATGCTCACCGGAATCAAGCGGCCGACGCCGGCGTCGACCACGGCCTGGAACGGCGCCGCACCCCGACGCAGTTGAGCGTCGATCTCGTCGATGAGGATGATGGCCGATTTGATCAGCATGCCCGACAGGCTCATCAGCCCCAGGAGAGCCATGAAGCCGAAAGGCTGGCGAAACAGCAACAGCCCCAACGTGACGCCGATCAGGGACAGGGGAACCGTCAGCCAGATGATGAGGGTCTTCTTGACGGAATTGAACAGCACCAGCACGATCAGCACCATCAGGCCGAAGAAGGCCGGCAGGGAACCGGCCAGGTTGGCGTTGGCCCGGGCCGAATCCTCCGCCTCGCCGCCCCAGGACAGATAATAGCCCGGCCTACCCTTCAGGGGCCAAAGGGCGTCGCTGACCACCGGCAGGGTGTCGGCATCCCATTCCGCTTCGTCCACCGGACGACCCAGCACTGCGGCGGCATCGACGCCCAGAGCCTTTTCGATCGGTGCCTTGACCTTGGCCAGCACTTCGCTGGGGAGCCAGCCGCTGCGGGGATCGGCGTGGAGACGGATCATGGTGCGACGGTCGCGGCGCCAGATGTGCGCGTCCTCGAAGGCCAGCGGGAAGGCGGCGACCACCTGGCCGAGCGGGATCATGCCTCCGGCCGCCGGGCTCCAAATGGGAATGGCGGCGAGACTGTCGAGATCGGTCCGCTCATCAGCCGGAGCGCGAGCGACGATGGGGATCAGCTCGTCACCCTCCCGGTACACCCCCACCGGCAGACCCTCGAAATAGGCACGCAGGGCGGCGGCAACGTCGGCGCGGTCGATACCGGCACGGCGTGCCTGGGCCTCGGCCAAGCGGGGGCGGATCGTCTTCACCGGCGCCAGCCATTCGTTGCGGACCGCCTTGAGACTGGGCTCGGCTTCGAGCACGGCCTGGGCCTTGGCCGCCAGGCGGCGCAGCTCCGCTGGATCGGGGCCGAAGATGCGCAACTGGATCTTGCCCCCAGTGGAAGGGCCGAGCACGAAACGGCGCACATTGACGACGGCGTCGGGAAAGTGTTTCTCCAAGACCCGCTGCATTTCGGGAACCAGGGTCGCGATGCGCCGGTAATCGTCCACGTCCACGAGAATCTGGCCATAGCTGGGATAGGCGCTCTCGGGGGAGTAGGTAAGCAGAAAGCGCAGCTGGCCGCCGCCGACCTGGGTGGTGAGTGCGGTGACGCCGTCCTGGCGCTTCAACAGGGTCTCGGCTTCGGTCAGACGACGGGCGGTTTCCTTGATGTCGGTGCCTGTCGGGAACCAGAAATCGACGTAGAACT
>JALSSF010000186.1 GCA_026984375.1 Methylothermaceae bacterium
ACTTGAACGGTCTGCCCCCCTGGCGGCGTTCGAAACGCGGCTGCAACAGCCACACCTCCCGCATCGGCAGCGAGATGCGCCGGGGAATCGCCACATGGTCCAGTTGCCGGGCGACCACTTCGCAGGCCGCTTCCTGGATGGCCATGACCGGCGCCGCACCCTGCTCCTGGCGTTTCCAGGCCTCCAGACGCACCGGTTCCCAAAGCAGGGCGGCGAAAAGAAAATACGGAGTGACCGCCTTTCCTTCCTGGAGTCGGCGGTCCGTGTTCTCCAGGGCCTTGGCCAGGAAGACGAGGGGAAAACCCTCCGGCTCCCGGGCCAGGGCCTGATCGGTCAGGGGAAACAGCGAGCGGAACAGACCGTAGTGGCGCAGGGATTCGAAAACCTGGACCCCGTAGCCGGACAAAAACAGCTTCAACACCTCGTCGTAAAGACGGGCCGGCGGCACGTCCTCCAGCAACGGCGCCAGCCGGGACAGCGGCGCCTCGCAGCCCCTCTCGAGCACGAAACCCAGCTTGGTCATGAAGCGCACGGCCCGCAGCATCCGCACCGGATCCTCCCGGTAACGCACCTCGGGATCGCCGATCAGACGCAGCACCCCGCGGCGCAGATCCTCCATCCCGCCGACGTAGTCCACCACGGAAAAATCGGCGATGTCGTAATAAAGGGCGTTGACGGTGAAATCCCGGCGCCAGGCGTCTTCCTCGATGGTGCCGTAGACGTTGTCACGCAGCACCCGCCCGGTGGTTTCCTCCAGCGCCCAGTCGCCCCCCGACTTGGGAGCGGCCGCGCGGAACGTGGCCACTTCGATGATTTCCTGACCGAAACAGACATGGGCCAGCCGGAACCGGCGGCCGATCAGCCGGCAGTTGCGGAACAGACGCCGAACCTGCTCCGGATGGGCATCGGTGGCGACGTCGAAATCCTTGGGCTCGCGGCCCAGTAACAGGTCGCGCACACACCCCCCCACCAGGCAGGCCCGAAAACCCGCCTTGTGGAGGCGATACAACACCTTGAGAGCGTTGGGGCTGATCTGGGCCCGCGAAATCGAATGCTCCGAACGTGGATAGACCCGCGGCCGAACCTCCCGGTCAGGCCCGAATTCGGGTTTCAGCAACTTTTTGACCAGATTCAGAATCGGCAAAGCTCTTATGCGTCGAATTCAAATTCCCATCTGACTCAGCGCCACCATGATATCGTTGATGATGG
The DNA here is from genome assembly GCA_026984375.1 of Methylothermaceae bacterium. GTDB lineage: Bacteria > Pseudomonadota > Gammaproteobacteria > Methylococcales > Methylothermaceae > Methylohalobius. The sequence goes on from JALSSF010000186.1 coordinate 1,210, forward strand.
CGGTCAGGCGGGGATGGGCCACCTCGAAACGCAGGATTTCGTCTTCCAGTTCCTTCACCAGACTGGGGTGCGCCTCCGCCCCCCCTTCCTGGAGCTGCCGCTCCACCCGGCGGGCCAGATCCTCCAAGCGCTGCCGCATCGCGTCGTCGGTCTCCAGGGTCTTCAGTTCGGCCCGCAACCGCTCCAATCCTTCGTTGAGCTTGCGTTTGCTTTCCTCGGTCATGGCGATCTCCTTGTTTGCTATTGCGGCAATCCTACCACACCCTCCGATTTCCCGGCATCCGGCAAACCCTTGTCGCCGCCGGGAAAGCGAGCCTTTATAATGCTATGCTGGTATCCGGGATTTTGGAAACCGACAAGCGCCCGCGTTAGCACTGAGAGGAGGTTAATCAATGAACGCCATTCCTGATGTTTATAAGATCAAGATCCGCCACGAGGAGTTCCTGGCCCATCCCGCCATGACCTCTCTGTTCGTCGTGCT
>JALSSF010000187.1 GCA_026984375.1 Methylothermaceae bacterium
CGCCGCCCCCTTCGTTCATGGCAGACGCCCCAGGGTGGCGATTCTGCGGGAGCAGGGGGTCAACGGCCACGTGGAAATGGCCGCTGCCTTCGACCGGGCCGGCTTCGAGGCCGTGGACGTCCACATGACCGACCTGCTCTCCGGACGCCGGGACCTGGATGAATTCGTCGGGCTGGCCGCCTGCGGAGGATTTTCCTACGGCGACGTGCTCGGCGCCGGCTCCGGCTGGGCCGCATCCGTGCTTTTCAATCCGAAGGCCCGGGAAATCTTCGCGCGTTTCTTCCAGCGCTCCGACACCTTCGGCCTCGGGGTCTGCAACGGCTGCCAGATGCTGGCCCAGCTCCGGGAACTGATTCCCGGAACTGACCACTGGCCCCGCTTCGAACGCAACCTGTCCGAACAGTTCGAGGCCCGCCTGTCGCTGGTGGAGATCCTGCCTTCCCCCTCGATCCTGCTGCAGGGCATGGAAGGATCGATCCTGCCGGTCGCCGTCGCCCACGGCGAAGGCCGGGCCGAATTCGGACAGGATCGGGATCCCCGCCAGGCGATCGACGCCGGCCAGGTGACGCTGTGCTACGTGGATCACCACGGCCGGCGCACCGAAGCCTATCCCTTCAATCCCAACGGCTCCCCCTTGGGCATCACCGGCCTGACCAACCGGGACGGCCGTTTCACCATCATGATGCCCCATCCGGAACGCTGCTTCCGCACGGTACAGTATTCCTGGCATCCGGACGACTGGGGCGAGGACAGCCCCTGGCTGAGGCTGTTCCGCAACGCCCGGGTCTGGGTGGGATAGGAAAGTCGGGGCCCTCCCTGGCCGCTGACAGCTTGGCGGTCGGAAACTCAGACCACCTTGAAATTGCGCATCATCTCGCCATCCTCGTGTTCGAGGTTGTGGCAGTGATACAGGAACAGGCCCTTGTACTTGTCGAAGGGCTTGATGAGCCGGATGCGTTCGCCGGGCATCGCCAGCACCGTGTCCTGATAGCCTTCGTCCACGAAGCCGTCCTTGACGGTTTCGTAGCCTTCGACGCTGCCGTGCCCGCCCCCGGCTTCCGGGGCCTGGCGCCGGACGATCTGAAAATAGTGACCGTGCAGGTGAATGGGATGGACCATGGCCATCATCATCGCCATGGCCATGCCGCCGCCCTGGCCACCCATCGCACTGGGGCCACCGTGTTCGGCGGTCTCTCCGTGCTCGCCCTCCATCTCCATGGGACCGTGTTCGTGGAAGATTTCCATCAGGTGGATGGTGTTGACCGGGAAGGTTTCGATCGGCAGCGCCCCGGTCATCGAAAAGGCCTGGCCGTTGAGGGTGAACTGGCGGCCGTGATTGCCGATGGCGATGGGACGCGGCTTGTCGGGATTGACCACGTCCTCCAGCCGCAACCGCGGCAGCGGCCGCAACTTGTCCGGCAGTTCCTGGTTGTCCAGGGTCTCGGGTTTGCGGGTGACGCGGAAGCGGGCGACGGTGAAGCGGCTCCCCTGGGGGATGTGGTTGGCCATCAGCATCATCGGCCCGATGCCACCCATCATGCCTGCAGGGCCGCTGATCTCCTGCCTTCCCATCATGCCGCCCATCATGCCCATACCGCCCATGCCACGGCCGCCACGCATGCCGCCCATCATTCCACCCATGCCGCCCATCATGCCCATGCCGCCACCCGCGGCGATCATCCGCTCGTAGGGAGGCGGCATGATGCCGTGGTATTCCAGGCTTTCCAGACGGACCTCGCTCCCCTTGGCCTTGCTGAAGTCGCGCCATAGTTCGTAGCGTTCCCCCGGTCCGATCATCAGATAGGGACGGGTCACCGGACGTTCCAGCAGACCACCGTCGGTGGCGATGACGGTGACCGGCTCGCCGTCGCTCCAGGCCAGCTTGTAGATCCGGGAATTGGAACCATTGAGTATCCGGAAGCGATAGGAACGCGAAGCCACGTCCAGGGTGAAATCCGGCCGCCCGTTGACCAGGATGCGTTCGCCCAGGAAGCCGATGATGCCGATCGGACCGCGGCGGTCGTAGCGGAGCTGGTTGCCCTGGTCGAAGGTCCGGTCCTGCAGCACCAGAGGCACGTCGTAATCACCGCGGGGCAGCGGCACCTGATCAGCCTCGTCGTCGTCGACATAGATCAGACCGGCGAGCCCGGCATAGGCCTGCGCCCCGGTGATCATGTTGGTGTGGGGATGGTACCAATAGGTTCCGGCCCGGTTTTCCACCGTGAATTCATAGACGTAGCTTTCATCCGGGCCGATGGCGTAGCTGGGATGGCCGTCGGCCTCGAAGGGCACGTGCATGCCGTGCCAGTGGGTGATGAAGCGCTGGGGCAGGCGGTTGTGCAGAGTGATGCGCACCCGTTGTCCGGTGCGAAACCGGAGAATCGGCCCCAGATAGGTATCGGGGAGGGGAATCACGGCGCCCGGATCGCCCTTGACCACCCGGGCGCTGTAACGCCACACCCGGGTCGCCGGTCCGGGAAGAATTTGAGCCCTGCCGGGGGCGGCCACCAGTTCGATTTCCACGTCCGGCGCGAAGGCGGCAGTCGCTTCCCGCTTGTAGCCCTTGAAGGCCCCGGGCTTCAAAATCACCGGAAAAGCCGGCTTCGCCGCCGCCAGCGCCAACCCGGCCCCTATCGCCTGTAACAGATGGCGTCGCTTCGCATCGATTCGGTCACTCATGCCGCACTCCTCTCAACCGCTGCGTTAAATCAGAATATGCTTATACAAGCTAGCACCCTTTCGGGGCCGAAAGCAAGTTTAATCGCCGCCTTTTTTGCCCCAGGTGAAACTCCTTCAGTCCAACCGGATTCCGAGACCGGTCAAAAACAACCGTCCCAGATCACCGATCGAGCTGCCAGAGGCAGGCCGGGCGAAGATGTGGATCAGCGCATAATACTGCAACATACAATAAGCCGCGACCACATCCTTCCACAAATGGCGATCGAAGGTCCAAGGTCGGCGGCGGCGCCGGAATTTCAACAGATAGATCTGGGAGGCGGCGATACCCAGAGCCAGCAGCACGAAATAGGGCCAGGTGCCCAAGACGTGGATGACGTTCTCCCATGTCAAACCACGGTAGTAGAGGCGCTCGGTCACGTGGCCCCAGACCAGATTGCCGAAAGCCGCCGCCGCCAGGGTGGCGACGAGCACCCGCAGATAAGGGCGGCGTCGGCAACAGCGGAAGAACACCGGATAATAGAACGCCCGCACCAAAAATTCCCGGTAATGGAAGGTGAAGCGGGCCCAGAAGGTGGCCAGATCAGTGGCCAGCCAGGGCTTGTTGATGTAGGGATCCATACGGTAGCCGCAGATACGCCAGACGCCCACCTTGAAATGGACCACCCCGGCCCAGAGCATGGTCCAGCGGGTCAGATCCAGGAAGGTGGTGGCCAGGACCGAAGCGGTGGTCACCGTTTCGCCGGCCATGAAACGACGCACCATTTCCCGGGTGTAGGCTCGGTACACCGGAATACCCATCTCCTCGAACCCGGTCACCAGCAGGTGGCGGATCTCGTTCCAGAACACCAGATACAGCAACGCCACCAGCCAGATGCGTACGCCGCTGAGTACCAGGCGGTTCTTGTCATCGCACAGGAAGTTGTTGTGGACGTAACTGTACCCCTGGCCGATGGTCACACCCCAGTTCCAGTTGGGCAGCACTCCTGGATTCCAGAACACCGCCAGGAAGCGCCACAACGGCACCGCTGCGGGAATCAGACCGTCCTTGTGATCCACGTGATAAAGGATCAGCCGCTCCCACTGCCAGAAGAACAACAGGACGCCCAGGGGCAGAGACCATTCGCCAGCCCCCATCCCCTGGAGCATCGCTCCCATCCCCACGGTGAGGATCGCCGACTGGACCACCGCTGTCCGCAACCAGGCCGCCGGGCGGGGACGGTCCAGCAACGGCCGGATCACGAACCGATAGCCGACCCAGTGACCCACACAGGACGCCACCAGCAACAGCGCCGCTACCGCCCAGTCTCCTCCACTCGCACCGGACAATAGCGCCACATACCCCAGCACTCCCCCCGCGAGGGTCAGCCAGCCCGGCCGGGAAGGGGGATGCAGCACCAGATAGACCCAAAGGTGACACCACAACAGCCCGGCGGTGGCCCGGATTCCGTACAGAAGCAGGAGCGCCAGCCCGGTCCAGGCGACCAGAGCCGGCTGCTTGAGGGGTAACGGCAGAAAATAGGCGGAAAGGAAGGCCCCGCCCACGATCAGAAACAGCACCAAGCGCTCGTCGTCGTTGCTGGGCCAGTTCTGGGCCAGGGTCACACCGACCGTCGAATCGACGTTGTGATCCCGATCGAAGACGTGGACCGGATGCCATCCCAACCGCCAGGCCAGGAACTGGGGCCGGGGCCAGCCGAAAGCGTCGGCGACATGGGTGAACAGATACAGATAGATCCCCAGGACCGCCAGCACCGCCACCACCACCCGCCAGTCGTGGCGGTCGTTGGCACGGCGCAGCCCGTCGTCGACCGGAACGTTCCTCAGCAGACCGGCCATGGGTCAGCCGTCGCGACGCTCGCTCACCAGTTCCGCCAGGGTGGCGACGGTACGGAAATGCACGCCGTTGATGTCGCGGCGCCCGATACGCACTCCGAAACGCTTCTCCAGAAACAGCACCGTTTCGACGATAGCCATCGAATCCACGAACCATTCTTCCAACAACAGGGTGGTGTCGGTCAGACGCACCCCGGGATTGGGGAACTCGGTTTCCAGAAATGTCCGGATCTGCTCGGCGATTTCACCTTTGTCCATGTCGATTTCCTTGCTTGCCATAACGTTCCACGGTTCGGCGCCGATCCGGCTTACCGGAGGGCGTCTTGGGGATCTCCGCGACCGGCATCACCCAGCGCGGCACCTGGTGGGGAGGCAAGCGGCGCCGCGCCAGGCGGGAAAACGCCCGCACCGCCTCCGAAGCATTCCCCTGCGGCACCACGAAGGCCCAGGGCACCTCCCCCAACATGCCGCGGGGATCCGGCACCCCGGCGACGAGATATTCGCGCACCCCCGCAATTGGTCCCAAAGCCGCCTCCACCTCGGCAGGAAAAAAACTGTACCCACCGCAGTTGATGCGCTCGTCGCGCCGTCCACGCCAGACGAGAAAACCGGCCTGGTCCAGAACCCCCTCGTCACCGGTGGCGATCCAGCCGTCCGCCAACGCCAGCGGAGACACCTCCGCCCCTCGCCAGTAGCCCCGCCCCTGCTGGGGACCACGGACATGAATCTCGCCCGTTTCGCCCGCTTCGACACCGCGCCCCGCCCCATCGACGACCCGCACCTCGGCGCCGGAAAGCGGCCGGCCCACGGTGCCCAGATGCGACGGATGACGGCGGGCGTCCAGCAACGTGGCCCGGGAACACTCGGTCAGCCCGTAATGAAGCCACACTTGCCCGGCCGGAGTCCGCGCCAGCCAGGCCGCCAGCGTCTCCGCCTCCAGCGGGGCGCTGCCGATCTCGACACAGCGGCAGGAACCCAGGGCGACGGACAAGGTATGGTCTTCGAGCGCCAACAGAGCACGGATCAAAGGCGGCGGCGTGAAGAACCCCGTGATCCGCCAGCGAACGAGATCCTCGACCAGGCCGGGCACCGATACCGGTCCGTCGGGCACGAACACGCAACCGCCGGCGTACAGAGTCGCCGCCACCCGCTGCCAGCCGCCGGAATAGGCCATCGGCGTCAACACCAGTTCCCGATGGGAACGATCGAGGCGGAAACGGGCCGCCAGGACACGGGCCATCCAGTCCAGGTGGCCGTGATCCAGCACCACACCCTTCGGTCGTCCGGTGGAACCCGAGGAATAGCGGATGAAAGCGAAGGCTTCCGGCGGCAGCGGCAACGGCGCGTCCTGGGGAACGGCCGCAGCGACGTCTTCCGGAAACACCAGGCGGTTTCCATCGACCCCGAAACGCAGCACGCCGGTGCCATTCCCGGGCAGGGCCGTGAAAAGGTCCGTCAACGTCACCACCGCCCCCGCCTCGGCGGTGACGGCCTGCAGCCGATACTCGCCGACACCGGGATCGAGGGGCACGGCCACCGCGCCCCGCCATAACACCGCCAGCACCGCCACCAGATGCTCGGCGCCGTTGGGACAAACCACCAGTACCCGATCCCCCGGCCCGATCCCCTCGGCGCCGAGCCGACCGGCCAGGGCGGTCACCACCGCAGTCAGCCCATCGTAATCAAGCTGGACGGATGCCGTCCGTAACGCCGGCCATGAACGCCGTGCCGGATCGATCAGCGCCTGCAGGAATCTCACGGACCGGACGCCGTCTCCGTCTCGGTCGTCAGCCAGCGGCGCCACTGGCTGACGAAGGCCGCCAGAAACAACCATTGGGCCCACACTTCCCCCACTTCTTCGAAGGGATAGTCCCAAAAGCGCCAAAACGGCAACCGCTGCACCGTCCGGCTGGTCAGGCTGTCGATGACCACCACCAGCGTCGTCAACATCAAGGCGGCGACCAGAAGCCGTCGCGCCGGGACATGGTCCAGCTCCCGCCACCACAGGGGCAGCGTCGCCAAGCCCAACGAAAGGAACAGATACAGCCCTACGTCCCCGTCGATGACGTAAGCCGAGCCGGTGAACAGGTCCAGGGGACGGAAGACCGTATCCCGTAACCACTCGTGGAACCCGAAACGCTCGTCGATGGCGAACAGGAGAAAAGCCGCCGTCGCCACCAGCCAGAGCCATGCCACTCCGGTCTTCACCATCCCTGCGGCCAACGCCCGGAAACGGTAGATCACCCAGGTGACCAGGGCGAGCAGCAGCAGTTGCAGACTGGACCACCAGGCGGTGAAATTGCCCTCGGCGGTGAAGAAACGCCAATAAGGTTGGCCGCTCCCCTGGGCGTAAGCGAACACCACCACCGGATAGCACAGATCGAACAGCCCCACGGCGACCACCAGCCGGAGCAACGACCGGCGCACGTATTCCCGTACCACCACCGCCTTGTCGCTCATGGCGCTGTCCCCTCGGCGTTCAAAATCCGCTCCATCACCCCCAGGCGCCCATGCAGGACGCTCAGAAAAGACAACAGAAAGAGCAACTGGGCCAGCAGTTCACTGCTTTCCTCGAACGCCGACTCCCAGAAACGATGGGCCGGCCAGGCGGTCACGATCTCCGCCGGCAGCGCATCGACCACGGCGACGACGCCGGCACAGCCCACCGCGGCGGCGAAGAATCTCAGGGCCGGGGGGAAACGGCGCAACTCGGCGATCAGAAAAGCGGCGCATACCAGGCCGGCCAGGAAATAAAAGTACAACCCCACGTCACCGGGACGCACGTACTCGAGCCCGGTGAACAGTCCACCGGGTTTGAGCCAACGGTCGCGCACCTGCTCGTGAATCCGGAAGCGCTCGTCGAGAGCGAGGAAGAAAAAGCCGGCCATGAAAATCCACCAGATCCAGGGACGGGCAGGTTGCGACGGTGCCAAACGCCGTACCAGTACCGCCGCTTCCCGGTTGAGCCAGGCCACCAGTCCGATCAGCGCCAGTTGGGCCGAGGAGAACCAGGTCATGAAGGTGTGCTCGTTCCAGAACAAAGGGGCGTAATCCCGCCCCGTGGCCCCGGCGTAGAGAAAGATGCCCACGGGAACCGCCGCATCGGCGGCGGCCATGAACACGGAAAAACGGCGCAGGTCCTGCCGCGCTTCCACCAGCCACCGCACCGTCCCGGAAAACCTCTCCCCCTTCGACCGTTCCTCCCGGACCGGTTCCGTGGCGATGGAACGATCCCGCAAATAGAGCCGATATCCGAGCAACACCAGCAAGGACAACAACGGCGCCGCCAGGAGGAACGCCTGCCCTCCGAGGGTGAAGCCGAGAAACACGCCGACGACGCCCACGAGAAAACCGTTGTTCTCGTGCAGGAACAGCCGGTCAGCCCGGCCGAACGCCGGCTGCATCACCACGAAGAAACGGCCGCCCCA
>JALSSF010000188.1 GCA_026984375.1 Methylothermaceae bacterium
CGGGAAACCCGCCGCTATGTGGCCCGAGTGATGCAATTTTACGAGTCGTCCTCATGAACAAATATCCCACCCCGGCGGCTTTGCTGGAGGATGACACCGATCTGGTTTCCCTGCCCGACATCGTCATTCGGCTCCAGGAAGCCGTTCGTGACCCGAAAAGTACCGCCGACACCTTCGCCGACATCATCGGCAGCGATCCCGCGCTCACCGCCCGGCTGCTGCGCCTGGCCAACAGTCCCCTCTACGGCTACGGCGGCCGGATCGACACCGTCTCCCGGGCGGTGACCCTGGTGGGACTGGAGCCGTTGTATCACCTGGCGCTGGCCACCTGCGCCATCGGCACCTTCCGCAACATTCCCGCCACGCTCATCGACATGGACGAATTCTGGGTGCAGAGCACTTATTGCGGAGTCGTGGCCCGATTGCTGGCCCGGGAGGCCGGGGTCCTGCATCCGGAGCGGCTGTTCGTGGCCGGACTGTTGCATGGCATCGGTTCGCTGCTGATCTACCTCAAGTGTCCCGACGAGGCCCGGGAGATCCTGTTGGCCAGTCAGGGGAAGCGCTCCCTGATCCCGCTGCTGGAAAAGGACGTGCTCGGCTTCACCTACGCCGACGTCGGGGCCGAAATCGCCCGGCGCTGGAACATGCCCCCGTGGCTGCAGGTGGCCATCGGCGGCCATTTGCAGCCTGAGGCCGTGGAAGAATACCAGTTCGAGACCGGCCTGCTGTATCTGGCCGACCGTCTGACCGACGTGTTGATCCAGGGGGACGCGGTGGAGGACATTCTCGCCGAAATCCCCGACGGCGTGATGGCCCTGATCCGCCTCCGGGAAGGGCAGATCCTGGAGGTGATGACCGAGGTCTATTACGAGTTTTCCGAGGTTTCCGGCGTGTTACTGTCGACGACATGAGCCGGCGATCGCTGGCAGGGTTGCTGCTTCTGATACTGGGAGTCGCCCGGGCGGCCCTCGCCGGTCTTCCGGAAACCGTCGCCCGGGTCAAGCCGGCCATCGTCGCCGTGGGGACCTACCAGCGGACCCGGGCCCCGTCGGCCGTCTTCCGGGGCACCGGCTTCGTGGTCGGCGACGGGTTGCACGTATTGACCAACGCCCACGTGCTTCCGGAACGGCTGAACCGGGAGCAGGGAGAAATCCTGGCCGTGTTTTACAAGGCCCAAGGCAAGGACCGCCTGCGCCGGGCCAAGGTCGCCGCCGTCGACAAGGGGCACGACATCGCGCTGCTGCAACTCGGCGGCCGTCCCCTGCCCACCATCCCCCTGGGTCGTTCCGAGCGGGTCCGGGAAGGGGAGCTCTACGCCTTCACCGGCTATCCCATCGGCATGGTGCTCGGTCTGTACCCGGTCACCCACCGCGGCATCGTCTCCAGCATCACCCCCATCGCCATCCCGGTGCCGCGGGCGGCCCAGCTGGATCCCAAGCTGATGGGGCGCCTGCAGCGGCCCTACCGGGTGTTCCAGCTCGACGCCACCGCCTATCCCGGCAACAGCGGCAGCCCGCTGTACGACCCGGAGACCGGCGAGGTGGTGGGGATCGTCAACAAGGTGTTCGTCAAAGAATCCAAGGAAAAACTGCTCAGCGAACCCAGTGGAATCAGTTATGCTGTGCCGATCGAACACGCACGGGCTTTGCTGCGCCGCTACCGCGGTCGGTGAGTTGTCAGAAAATTTTACAAAAACGAAAGCGTGCTTTTCTTAACTTTTTGATATTAAATGAAAATATCCGTCTAGCATGATTTTTGCATCATGAGCTTGGCAGTTCGAGCCAAGCGGGTGATCACAGGAGCGAAGAAATGAACAAAAACAGCGAAGCATCGAGAGATACCAATACCGAAGCGGGTGTTTCCCGCTCCCGCCGCCGGCTGGTGAAAAACGCGGTGGTGGCTGCCCCGGTCATCCTGACGCTGCCGAGCGGCGCGGCGGCGGCGACGGCCAGCGCCTTCCAATGCATCGCCCGGGATCACGCCACCGCGGATGCCGACCCGCCGCCGGAGCTGGTGAGCACGCCGGATGGCTGGGTTCGCACTCAGACCCACTGTACGACCACGACAGACGCTAACGGTAACCCGATCTTGCAGGAAACCGGCGATCCCAACGATCCACTCTGTTACAAGCTAGTCCGGTTCGATCTCGAGGGCAACATCGTCGATGCGCCGGCCGGCGGTCCGGTGACCCCTTCCTGTTATGCCTCGTTCGGCTAGATGGCGGCTGATCGATGCGGAGCGGATCCTGTGGGAGCGGTGGCCCGATGAGTGCATCGTTTACAACGATCTCAGCGGCCAGACCCATTTGCTCAACCGCTCCGCCGCCGCGGCCCTGGAGCTGCTGGGGGCGGGGGCCGAGAGCGCGGAGGCGCTGGCGGAGAAGCTGGCGGTGGAGCGGGCGGAGATCGAGCGCCTGTTGCAGGAATTCGACCAGCTGGGACTGATCGAGCCGGATGAGTGAGATTGGGTGATCTCCACGCCAGGGATCTGAACCGCCGCCTGGGACGGGGAATGGTCCTGGGCGTCGGTCCCTTCCAGGTCCGGATCCGCGCCCGGATCGCCGCCCTCACAGGCTTTCTGTCGCGAATGTACCGGGATTTTCCGCTGCACCCGCCAGATAGCTTCGCCGACGTCCGGGTGCGCCTGTACCGGCCCCGGTCGTGGCGCCGTTATTTCCAGCCCCAGGTTTGCTTCGAGCGGGACGGCAAGCGCATCTTCCACCCGTTTCCCCTGTCCCACGCTCCGCCCCTGTTCGAATGGGGGCTCAACTGGTGCATCGCCACCCGGGCCCACCAGTACCTGATGCTCCATGCGGCGGTTCTGGAGCGCGGGGGCAGGGCGCTGATCCTGCCGGCGACACCGGGATCGGGAAAGAGCACCCTGTGCGCCGCCCTGATGCACCGGGGCTGGCGTCTGCTGTCCGACGAATTCGGGCTGGTTAGGGAGGACAGCCGTCTGGATCCGCTGCCCCGGCCGATTCCCCTGAAGAACGAGTCCATCGGGGTGATTCGCGCCTTCGCCCCGGAAGCGGAACTGGGACCCGAGTTTCCCAAGACCCGCAAGGGAACCGTAGCCCACGTCAAGCCCACCGGGGCGAGCGTGCGGCGGATGGAAGAAAGCGCCGTGCCGGCGTGGATTGTCTTTCCCCGTTTCCAGCGGGACGCCCGGGCCGTCCTCGAACCGGTCCCGGCCAGCTACGCCTTCCTGCGCCTGGCGTACAACGCCTTCAATTACGAGGTGCTGGGGGCGGAGGGGTTCCGGCGGGTCGGCCGGCTGATCCACCGATGCCGGCATTTCAACTTTTCCTACGGCCGTCTCGAGGATGCCGTCGAGATCTTCGATTCCCTAGCATCGGCGTCGTGAAGGCACAGCGACTCCTGCTCCAGGCTTTGAGGAAACCCGAGATCGTCGTCGGCCTTCCGGATTCCCGGATGGAAGACCTGATGGTCGTGGCCGAGCGTTCCCGTCTGACCGCGACCCTGGGACACCGTCTGGCCGACGCCGGTATCCTGGCGGCGCTGCCCGGGCGGGTGCGACGCCACTTCGAAGCCGCCATGATCGAGGCCCGTTTCCGGAGCCGGCTGATCCGCTGGGAAATGAACCGGGTCGCCCGCGCCCTGAGACCGCTGGACGTAACGGTGGTGGCGCTCAAGGGCGCCGCCTATCTGCTGCTGGACCTGCCCCTGGCCCGGGGACGGCTGCCGGCGGATCTCGACATCCTGGTCCGGCGCGAGGATCTGTCCCGGGTCGAGCGGCGTCTGACGGAGGCCGGCTGGAGAAGCGCGGAGCTGAGCGAATACGACCAGCGCTACTACCGCCGGTGGATGCACGAGATCCCCCCGCTGCGCCATCCGCAGCGCTACGTGGAGGTGGATGTACACCATGCGCTGCTGCCGCTGACCGCCAGGCTGCAGGCGGACGACGAACTGCTGTGGTCCTCGGTGCGGGAAGTGTCCTGCAGCCGCTTCCGGGTGCTCGCCCCCGAAGATCTGGTGCTGCACGCCGTGGTCCATCTGTTCCACGATTCCGATTGCGCCAACCGGCTGCGGGATCTGGTCGACATCGACGGCCTGTTGCGCCATTTCAGTGCCCGGGACCGGGATTTCTGGCACCGCTTGACCGAGCGGGCCCGGGCACATGGCCTGGAAAGACCGTTGACCTACGCTTTCCACGTCGGCCGCCGCCTCCTCCACACCCCGGTGCCGGCGGAATGGCTGAACCCCGGTCGCGCGAATCCGCTCCTGCGCCGGTGGATGACGGCGCTCATGTGCCGGGCGCTGCCACCGTCCGCCCCCGACGACCTCGACCTCGGCGCGGCGGCGGCCCGCTGGCTGCTCTATCTGCGTTCCCACTATCTGCGTATGCCCCTGAACCTGTTGATCCCCCATCTGCTCCGCAAGGCGCTGGCCGGGAAGCGGCATTGATCCGGAGCGCGGAAACGGGTCAAATAAAACGTGAGACTGCCGACTGACAAGAGTGAGAGGTTTGCGAAGAACGGGAGGTCGAGTCATGCCGAAAGCGGTCATCGCCCATGCCAACGTGCAGGAGTATTTCCACGACGCGGTCACCCGGGCCTTGGAACACCAGAACATCGAGGCGACCGAGGAAACGGTGTTCTACGTCGTCAATCTGTTGGCCCATTTCAGCCGCTCCGAGCGCCTGTTCACCGAAACCGAGGACGGCACCTTCGTCCAGCCCCTGACCGAATTGTATGCGGAGGCCCTGGAGGCACCGTCCCTGGAAATGCAGACCCGTAGCCTGAAACGCCTGGGTGATGTCGCTTTGCTGATTTCGGGGATCTTCTCCGACAGCCTCAACCGCAAGCTGGTGGACGTGGACTACTACATCGCCATGGGGGGCGGGGCGTACGGCCATCTGGCGGAACTGATCCGCGATTCCCTGAGCGGACGGGCCCTGGGCAGCATATTCCGGGAACTGTCGCGCAAGTTCGCCGATTTCGTCGACGTGCTGGGGGAGGTCAGCGAGGAAGCCAACCTCACCTCGACCCGAGACGTGTTGCGGCTGTACGAAATATGGCTGCGCACCGGCAGCCGGCGGGCAGCCGACCGGCTTCGCCGTCTCGGCATCGAACCGGTGGCGGGAACGCTGCAGACCCATTGACCATGTCGCTGTATCCGCTCCAGCGTCTGTTGGAACGCATCTACCGGGTGCGGCTCGGCTACCGGGTCGATGATTTCCTGATCCTGGATTCCCGCTTGGCGTTCCGGTTGGAGGGGGAGACGGCCGTGCCCCTGCGGGAGAAGCTGCTGGTCCGGCAGGAGCAGGACACCCTGGCGCTTTCCCTGTTTCTGGATCCGGCGGTGGTGCGGCGGCTGAGGACGGACAATCCTTTCCACCGGATTCACGAGGGCAATCTGGAAGCATTTCTCCTGGCCCTGGAAGGGGTCAGCCATTTCCTCTACCTGGGCTGGAAGGCCGGCCTGGAGCGGGAAGTTTCCCTGCTGGAGCTGGAGCTGCAGGCCGAGGTGGACAAGTTCGTCGCCACCCTGCTGCTGTTGCGGCGCCAGTGCCGCAGTTGCGCCCCGGCACCGGTGCGGGTACGTCTGTTCGAGCAATGCCGTTTCGGGGCGCACCTGGAAGGGGAGTCCTTGCAGCGTTACCGCCACGCCAGCCGCTATGCCGGGAAATACTGCTGGCGTCTGGAGGACCGCTACCTGCGGCGGCGCCGGGTGTCCGCCATGATGGAAGAGTTGCAACATTTTTACCGTTTGCCCCAGCAACAGAAAATCCGGCTGATCGAAACCACCTGAACCCTCGACTTAGCGGTGAGCAGGCCCTTCCCGTCCCTTCCGGTAGAAGGGGGCGGCGGCAAGGAGGCTGGCCTTACCACCTATCCCTTCTGCCGAAGAGGGCTGGGAAGGGTCTGTCAGTGGCCATGGATGGCCGCTCCGGGCCTAAATTTACGGACGAATTTCGGTCCGGCAGACCCTTCCCAGCTCCCGTAAAAGTAGGTGTTGAGGAAGCTGGCTTCGGATTTGGGAATCGCCGGCCGTTGCGCTAAACTGATCGGTCTTTCGGTGTTGCCGTGGAAGGATGCGAATCGGACCCTATCGTTTGTCGGCACCGGTGATATTGGCGCCCATGGTCGGGGTGACGGATCTGCCCTTCCGCAAGCTGTGCCGCCGCTACGGGGCCGGCCTGGCGGTGTCGGAGATGATTTCCAGCCGTCCCCAGCTGCGCGATCATCACCGCACCCGGCGACGGGCCGACCATCAGGGGGAGGCGGAGCCGCGGGCGGTGCAGATCCTGGGGGTCGATCCGAAGGAAATGGCCGAATGCGCCCGGATCAACGCGGATCTCGGCGCCCAGATCATCGACATCAACATGGGGTGTCCGGCGAAGAAGGTCTGCCGGGTGGCGGCGGGATCGGCCCTGCTGCGTGACGAAGACCGGGTGGCGGAGATCCTGAACGCGGTGGTGGCGGCGGTTTCCGTGCCCGTCACCCTGAAGATCCGGACCGGCTGGGACAAGGCGAACCGCAACGCGGTTTCCGTGGCCCGGATCGCGGAAGATGCAGGCGTCCAGGCGTTGACCGTTCACGGGCGTACCCGGGCCTGCGGGTTCCAGGGCGAGGCGGAATACCACACCATCGCCGAGGTGAAACAGGCGGTCGGGATTCCCGTGATCGCCAACGGCGACATCACCACCCCGGAAAAGGCGCGTCGGGTGCTGGCGTACACCGGGGCCGACGCCGTCATGATCGGTCGGGCGGCCCGGGGGCAGCCGTGGCTGTTCCGCCGGATCGAGCATTTTCTCCGTACCGGGGAGCGGTTGGCGGAGCCGGATTGGAATGAGAAAATCTGCGTGATCGTCGAGCACGTGCGGGCCTTGCATCGCCATTACGGTCCGCACCAGGGGGTGCGCATCGCCCGCAAGCACATCAAATGGTATCTGGAACGCCTGGTGCCCGGGCGACGCGATTGGCAGGGTCTGCTGCGCGAGGAACGTCCCGAGGCCCAGCTGACCCGGTTGCTGCATCGGCTCGAGCAGCGATTCGATTCTTAGCCTAAGAGAAGTCAAGGAGAATAATGACGGAGGAACGCGACCACAGTCGGGAACAGGGGATCGTTCTCAAGGAACAGGTACGGATGGCGCTGGAACGGTATTTCGTGCAGCTCGACGGTGAGCCGGTGGTGGGACTGTATGCCATGGTCATCGCCGAGGTGGAGAAACCCTTGATCGAGGCGGTGCTGGCCTATACCGGCGGCAATCAGAGCAAGGCCGCCAGGGTCCTGGGACTGAGCCGCAGCACCCTGCGCAAGAAAATGCAACAGTACAAGATCGAGTAGGTCATGCATAAAGTCAAACGGGCGTTGGTAAGCGTATCGGACAAAACCGGCGTGGTGGAATTCTGCCAGGGGTTGCAGGACCTCGGCGTCGAAATCCTTTCCACCGGCGGTACGGCGAAAATCCTGGAACAGAACGGGATTCGGGTCACCGAGGTGGCCGAATACACCGGCTTTCCGGAGATCATGGCAGGCCGGGTCAAGACCCTGCATCCCCGGATCCACGGCGGTATTCTCGGCCGCCGCGGCGTCGACGAGGCGGAAATGGCCGAACACGGCATCGAGCCGATCGACCTGGTGGCGGTCAACCTGTACCCCTTCACCCGGGTGGTCCGGGAGCCGGGATGCGATTTCGCCAGGGCGGTGGAGAACATCGACATCGGCGGGCCGGCGATGATCCGGGCGGCGGCCAAGAACCACGCCGCGGTCGGGGTGGTGGTCGATCCGGAGGATTACGGCCGGGTTCTCGAGGCGTTGAGGCTGAATCTGGGCGCTTTACCCGATGCCCTGCGCCTGGAACTGGCCGTCAAGGCGTTTCAGCATACCGCCGCCTACGACAGCGCGATCGCGGCGTACCTGGAGAAGGTCTTCGATCCCGATGCGGCTCTGCCGCCGGCTTT
>JALSSF010000189.1 GCA_026984375.1 Methylothermaceae bacterium
AACCCCGACCGCCTGGAGGTCCGTACCCATGTGCCGGAACGTTGCGCCACCTTCCTGCGCCCCGGCACCGAAGTCGGCGTGATCGTTCCCGGCAAAGGGCGACGGCTGCCGGCCCCGGTCACGGAAATGGCCGCCGCCGCCGACCCCTTCACCCATACCATCGAGGTCAAGGCGGCCCTGCCCCCCGATGCGGCCATCCTGCCGGGCGCCTTCGCCTGGGTGGAACAGGCGTGTGGCGAGGAAACCCTGCTGCTGGTCCCGGCAGCGGCCGTGCACCGGGTCGGCCAGCTGGAGGAAGTGTGGTACGTCGCCGGGAACCGGGTGCAGACCCGCTTGGTGCGCACCGGCCGGCGGATCGACGGCCAGGTGGAAATCCTCTCCGGCCTGAAGGCGGGGGATACCGTGCAACTGCCCGAGGATGGGGGGAACGGTGAGCGGGGTCTCCACGGCAAGGATGCCGTGGTGAAGCCTCCAGGGATGGATTCACGGCGTCCCCGCGATCCGTTCCCCCCATTCCCTGCCAACAGGGAAGACTGACATGGCGGAGCAGAAGTTGGGCTTCACCGCCCGCATCGTCCGGCTGTTCATCGAGTCGCGCCTGTCGCCGCTGATTCTGATCGCCTCCCTGCTCCTGGGGCTGGCGGCCCTGCTGCTGACCCCCCGCGAGGAGGAGCCCCAGATCGTGGTCCCGGTGATGGACGTGTTCGTGGAAGCGCCGGGTGCCTCCGTGGACGAGGTGGAGAAACTGATAGCCACACCCATGGAGCAGAAACTGTGGGAAATCCCCGGGGTGGAGTACGTCTATTCCATGTCGATGCCGGGACGGGCCATCGCCACGGTGCGCTACTACGTCGGCGAGGACCGCGAGGACAGCCTGCTCAAGACCTGGAGCAAGCTGATGTCCAACCGGGACATGATCCCCCCATTCGTGACCTCGTGGACGGTCAAGCCGGTGGAGATCGACGACGTTCCCATCGTTCTCTTCACCCTCTCCTCCCCGGATCCGGCTTACGGCAGCTATGAACTGCGCCGCATCGCCGAGGAACTACTCGACAAGATCGGTCGGGTGAAGAACACCGGCAAGCTCTGGATCGCCGGGGGCGAACGCCGCACCCTGCGCATCTACCCCGACCCGGCCCGGCTGGCCGCCCATCATCTCAGTCTGCTGGAACTGATGCGGGCGCTGCAGCAGGCCAACTTCCATCTCCAGGCCGGCCAGTTCGATCACCACGACCGCCGGGTGCGCCTGGAGGCCGGCCCCTTCTGGCACACCTTGGAGGAAGCGGCCGCCACCGTGGTCGGCCACGACGACGGACGCCCGGTCTACCTGCGCGAGGTGGCCGAACTGGAAGACGGCCCCGCCGAGGTGGAAACCCTGACCCGCATCGGCTTCGGGCCCCAGGCGGAACACAGCAAGCGCATCGCCGGCCCGCCGATGGGCACCGGCGACGGCCATCCGGCGGTCACCATCGCCGTCCCCAAACGCCGCGGCGCCAACGCCGTCACCGTGGCCCGCGACGTCATCGCCAAGATCCGGCAGCTCCACGGCAGCGTGATCCCCGACCAGGTCACCGTCACCGTCACCCGCGACTACGGCGAGACCGCCAACGACAAGGTCAACGAACTGGTGGAGCACCTGTTCATCGCCATCGCCACCGTGATCGTCCTCCTGGCCCTGGCGCTGGGGGTGCGGGAAGCCTTCATCGTCGCCATCGCCGTGCCCATGACCCTGGGGGTGACCCTGTTCTGCGACCTTCTGTTCGGCTACACCATCAACCGCGTCACCCTGTTCGCCCTCATCCTGTCCCTGGGGCTCCTGGTGGACGATCCCATCGTCGACGTGGAAAACATCTACCGCCACTTCAAGCTGCGTAAACAGCCGCCCCTGCAGGCGGCCCTGACGGCGGTGGACGAGGTGCGGCCGCCCACCATCTACGCCACCTTCACCGTCATCGTCTCCTTCCTGCCGATGTTCTTCATCACCGGCATGATGGGACCCTACATGGCACCGATGGCCTTCAACGTACCGGTGGCGATGCTGATGTCGCTGCTGGTGGCCTTCACCGTCACCCCCTGGGCCAGCTACCATCTCCTCAAGGCCGAATACGGCAAACCGGGGGAGAAGCCGTATGACCTTCACCAAAGCCCGATCTACCGCTGGTATCGGCGGGCGCTGGGACCGCTGATCGCCCATCCCTGGCGGGCGCGGGCGTTCCTCGGGGTGGTGGCGCTGCTATTTCTGCTCTCCTGCCTGCTGGTGGTGTTCGCCATCCCCCTCAAACTGCTGCCCTTCGACAACAAGAACGAACTGCAGCTGGTCATCGACATGCCCCGGGGCACCACCCTGGAGGAAACCGACGCCGTGGCCCGCGATCTGGAGGACTATCTGGCCACCGTCAACGAGGTCACCGACTTCGAGACCTACATCGGCCACGCCTCCCCGATGGACTTCAACGGCCTGGTGCGCCACTACTACCTGCGCCACGCCAGCCATCAGGGCGACATCCGCATCAATCTGATCCACAAGCACCGGCGCGAACACCAGTCCCACGAGATCGCCCTGCGGATCCGTCCCGACATCGAGGCCATCGCCGCCCGACACGGGGCCAACGTCAAGATCGTCGAAATCCCGCCGGGACCGCCGGTGCTGTCCACCGTGGTGGCGGAGGTCTACGGTCCGCCCGGCGGTGCCTACGACGATCTGGTGGCCGTCACCCTGGCACGGATGCGCCCTGCCTTCGAACAGACCGGCATTCTGGTAGACGTGGACGACTTCATCGACGAGCCCCAGACCCGCCTGAAGTTCCAGGTGGACCAAGCCAAGGCCGCCCTTCACGGCATCACCGTGGCCCAGATCTCGAAAACCCTGGCGGCCGCCCTGGGAGGGACACAGGTCGGTCTGCTCCACGCTGAACACGAACGCCAACCGGCTCCGGCCGTCGTCCGCCTCACCCGGACGCTGCGCTCCCATCCCGCCGAGCTGACGAGCCTGCGGGTGCGCGGCGCCGACGGCAAGCTGATCCCCCTCGGCGAGCTGGGGCGGTTCACCGAGGAACCGGTGCCGGTGACCCGCTACCACAAGAATCTCCGCCCGGTCACTTACGTCATCGCCGAACTGGCCGGCCACGCCCCGGTCGAGGCGGTCATCGCCCTCACCCGGATCTTCGCCGAGGACCCGCTGCCGGCAGGCTACGACTACACCACCCGCGGCGAGGGCGAATGGAAGATCACCGTGGACGTGTTCCGCGACCTCGGCCTGGCCTTCGCCGCCGCCTTGGTGATGATCTACGTCCTCCTGGTGATGCAGACCGATTCCCTGGGGATGCCCCTGGTCATCATGATGGCGATTCCGCTGACGGTCATCGGCATCATGCCCGGCTTCTGGCTCCTGAACCTCTTCCCGGAACCGATCCGCGGCTATCCCAACCCGGTGTTCTTCACCGCCACCGCGATGATCGGCATGATCGCCCTGGCCGGGATCGTGGTGCGCAACTCCATCATCCTCATCGACTTCGTCCAGCGCCTGCTGGCCCAGGGAAAATCCTTGACCGACGCCCTGATCGAAGCCGGCGCGGTGCGGCTGCGTCCCATCTTCCTCACCGCCGGCGCGGCGATGTTCGGCTCCTTCGTCATCACCCTCGATCCGATCTTCTCGGGCCTGGCCTGGAGCTTCATCTTCGGCATCTTCGCCTCCACCAGCTTCACCCTGCTGGTGGTGCCGGTGGTGTACTATCTGCTGAACCGCAAACGGGCCTGAGAATCACCGCGGCCTGTAGTCAGCGGTCGTTGGCACGGATGATGGATTCGACCTCCTCCCCGCTGAGCACTTCTTTCTCCTGCAATACCTTGGCCAAGGCGTCCAGGGCCTTGCGCCGCTGTTCCAGAATGGCGCGGGCCCGCTCATGGGCTTCGTCGAGCAATTCCTTGACTTCGGCATCGATGAGACGGGCGGTCTGCTCGCTGTAATTTTTGACTTCCTGGGCAGTGCCCTCCAAAAAGGCCAATTGCTGCCGCTGTCCCCAGGTGCCGGGTCCCAGCTTCTTGCTCATTCCCAGATAGCAGACCATGTTACGGGCGATTTCACTGGCTTTCTCCAGATCGTTCTGGGCCCCGGTGGAAACGTCGCCGAACACGATTTCCTCGGCGCTCCGTCCTCCCAGCAGGATGGCCAGTTGATCCTTGAGTTCCTGTTCGGTGGCGAGGAACTTCTCCTCCACCGGCAACTGCAGGGTGTAACCCAAGGCTCCCACCCCCCGGGGGATGATGGAGACCTTGTGCACCGGCTCCCCGGTCGGCACGCTCTCGGCGACAATGGCGTGACCGGATTCGTGATAGGCCACCCGTTCCTTTTCCCTGGGACTGAGGGCCCGGGTCTTGCGCTCGAGACCGGCGATCACCCGGTCGATGGCGGATTCGAAATCCGCCATGGAAATACAATCGTGTCCCCGGCGCACCGCCAGGATGGCCGCTTCGTTGCAGACGTTCTCCAGCTCGGCGCCGACGAAGCCGGGCGTGCGCAGGGCGACGACGTGAAGGTCGACATCGGAACAAAGTTTCTTGTTGCGGACGTGGATTTTCAAAATCGCCTCACGGCCGGCCAGATCCGGTTTGTCGACGACGATCTGACGGTCGAACCGACCCGGCCGCAACAGGGCCTTGTCGAGAATCTCCGGCCGGTTGGTGGCCGCCATCACCACCACACCGGCGGTGGGATCGAAACCATCCATCTCCGCCAGCAATTGATTGAGGGTCTGTTCCCGCTCCTCGTGACTGACAGGCGAAGCGCCCCGGCTGCGGCCGATGGCGTCGATCTCGTCGATGAAGATGATGCAGGGCGCCTTCTGCCGCGCCTGCTCGAACAGGTCGCGGACCCGGGCGGCCCCGACTCCGACGAACATTTCCACGAATTCGGAGCCGGTGATGCTGAAAAACGGTACGCCGGCCTCTCCCGCCACGGCGCGGGCGAGCAGGGTCTTTCCGGTCCCCGGAGGGCCGACCAGCAACACCCCTTTGGGGGGACGGCCGCCCAGGCGCTGAATCTTCTTCGGGTCCTTGAGAAACTCGACCACCTCCTTGAGCTCCTGCTTCGCCTCCTCGCACCCGGCCACGTCGTCGAACCGCACCTTGACCTCGGATTCCGCGTAGATGCGTGCCCGCCGACCCAGACTCAGGAAATTGCGCCCCCCGGCCATCCGCTGTGCCATCCAGTTCCACAACAGAAACAACAGCGCCAGGGGCAGCACCCAGCTGAAGAAAAAGTAGGCGATCCAATTGGTGGTCTCGGGACGGACGACGAATTCGACGCCGTGCTGCTTCAGCTTGGCCGCCAGCTCATCGTCCCACAAGGGCACGGTGACGAAAGGCCGCGGTTTGCCTTCCGGTTCCTCGGGCTTGAGAAAACCGGTGATCTCCTTTTCGCTGATGACGACCTTCTCCACCTTGCCCTGTTCCACATATTCCAGGAACTGACTGTAAGGCAGCTCCAATGCCTGCATCTGTTGGGCGTTCTGCCACAGGGAAAGGAGCAGGAAAACCAGCAGCAAATAGGCGATCCAGTTGAAGCGGGGATCCTGCCAAAAGGGTTGCTTGCTCGGTTTGTTGATTTCGATTTCCGGTCGTTTGCGCATGTTCCGATCGTCCTCGAGGATTCGTCAACCGGACAAAGCATATCAGGAATTACGGCCAATGCAGACGTAACATACGTGGCCGCCTGACGAATCCGCCTTCCCAAGCAAATCTTCGACGAGATTGCAATCGTGTATTTTTGCCGGGCAAAGTGCTAGATTTATCCAGTTTTTTGCCCGTAAGGATCCGAGTGACCACAGGTGAAGCATGGCCGAACTGTTTGCGAACGCCCTGGAACTGATGATCATCGGCATGGGGATCGTATTTCTGTTTCTGACCCTCCTGGTCGTCCTGGTCAACGGAATGACCGTCATCATTCAGCGTTTCTTCGCCGAGCGCCCTAGCCCCGCACCGGCACCACCCCCCAAGCCGGCTTCGGAGCGGGAAGAGGAAGTGATCGCCGCCATCAGCGCGGCGGTGCACCGTTACCGTCAACGCCATTCCACCTAAACATCGAGCGCGCGATTACGAGGAGTTGTCAAGATGAGCAAGCCCTTAGGGATCACCGAAGTTGTTTTGCGTGACGCCAACCAGTCCCTGTTGGCGACACGGGTGCGCCTGGATGACATGTTGCCCATTTGCCCCAAGCTGGATCAGGTCGGTTTTTGGTCCCTGGAGGTCTGGGGCGGTGCCACCTTCGACGCCTGCATCCGTTACCTGGGGGAAGATCCCTGGGAGCGTCTGCGCGCCTTTCGCCGGGCACTCCCCAACACCCGGCTGCAAATGCTGCTGCGGGGACAGAATCTGCTGGGTTACCGCCACTACGCCGACGACGTGGTGGACGCCTTCGTGGAACGGGCCGCGGCCAACGGCATCGACGTCTTTCGCGTCTTCGACGCCCTCAACGATTTGCGCAACATCGAGCACGCCATCAAGGCGGTCATCGCCTGCGGCAAACACGCCCAGGGAACGATGGCCTACACCACCAGTCCCGTCCACACCATCGACACCTGGGTGGAAATGGGCAAACAGATCGAAGACCTGGGCGCCCATTCGGTGTGCATCAAGGACATGGCCGGTCTGCTGACGCCCCACGTGGCCACCGAACTGGTCTCGCGCCTGAAAGCCAGCCTGGACATTCCGGTCCATCTCCATTGCCACGCCACCACGGGTCTGAGCGTCGCCACCCTGTACGCCGCCGTTCAGGCGGGCATCGACAATGTGGACACCGCGGTCTCCTCCATGAGCATGACCTACAGCCACAGCCCCACGGAAACCCTCATCGCCGCCTTTCAGGGCCATGAGCGCGACACCGGCCTGGACCTCGAACGGGTGGAGGAGATCGGCCTGTACTTCCGGGAGGTGCGGAAGAAATACGCCAAGTTCGAGGGAGCGCTGAAAGGAATCGACAGCCGCATTCTGGTGGCCCAAGTCCCCGGCGGCATGCTCACCAACATGGAAAACCAGCTCAGGGAACAGAACGCCCAGGACAAAATCGACCAGGTTCTGGAAGAAATTCCCCGAGTACGCAAGGATCTTGGCTACATTCCCCTGGTGACGCCTTCTTCCCAGATCGTCGGCACCCAGGCGGTGATCAACGTGCTTTCCGGGGAACGCTACAAGGTGATCACCAAGGAAGTCCAGGCGCTGCTGCGCGGTGAATACGGGGCCACGCCGGCGCCGGTGAACCGGGAACTGCAGGAGCGGGTGTTGCAGGGGGAAAAACCGATCACCGGACGTCCGGCCGACCGGCTGCCGCCGGAGATGGAGAAACTGACCCGGGAGCTGCGCGATCTGGCCAAGGAACACGGCGTCGAATTGGCGGACAACGAAATCGAGGATGTCCTGATCTACGCCCTCTTCCCCCAGGTGGGCTGGAAGTTCCTCCAGGAACGGGGCAACCCGGCCGCCTTCGAACCTCCACCCTGGAACGAAGACGCGCCGACCGCACCACAGGCCGCCCCTCGGCAAGAAGAGGCTGCCAGCTACACCGTGGTGGTCAATCAAAAGGTCTACCACGTCGAGGTGGCCCCCAGCGGGCAGGTGACCGCGGTTCAACCGCAACCTGCGCCCGCAGCGACCGACGAGACCAAAGCCGTCACCGCCCCCATGGCGGGCACGATCCTCAAGATCAACGTCGCCCCGGGAGACATGGTCAAGGCGGGAGACGTGGTGGTGTTGCTGGAAGCCATGAAAATGGAAACCGAAGTGCGCGCCAAGGAGGACGGGGTGGTACAGGCCGTCCTGGTCAAGGAAGGCGACGCGGTGGCGGTCGACGACGTCCTGGTGACCCTGGCCTAGGGAGAACGTCGCATGGATCAGCTCTACCTGTTGTGGCAAAGCACGGGAGTCGCC
>JALSSF010000190.1 GCA_026984375.1 Methylothermaceae bacterium
ATCGTGATTATCGACTCGCCGCTGATCCCGACCTTCATGTAAGGTGGGGGCCGCGCGCGCGGTCGACGGATAACAACAACAACGACCCCAAACTCAAAGCCCCCTCCAGCGAGGGGGCTTTTTTCATTACTGAGGTGAGAAATGGAACGGGAAAGGCAACCAAATCAGGGATTCAGGCGGTTATGGCAGCGGGCCCTGTTTCGCCAGCAGGACTTTCACCACCTGGATCGTTTGAACGAGTATGACGAGGATTATTCTCAGCTGGAAAGCGAAGATTCTCCAAACGAGTCAGCGGGCGAAACGAAAGGATGACGACCGAGGCAAACCTTCCTTCCGAACATGTGATTTATCGTTCACAGGGAAGGTGTCTTGTCGTTGGGGAAGGAAAGGCGATCGAGGAACTGTTGGGTATGGCCGGCAGTGCTCCCGCGGTTTCCTTTCACGTGTTGGTGACCGACGTCGCCTCGCCGGCCCTGCTCGATACGTGTGCCGCTAGAGGCTGGTCGCTGACCCGGGGACGGCCGTTGGAATTGCAGGGATACTTGGGAGCGTTCCGTCTTCGGCTGGAGGCCGGTGAGCCGTTGGGGCCGTTCGATCTGGTCGTTGATTTGTCGCGGCCGCCCTTGATCGCGGCGGAAGTGCTCCCGTTCGGCTATTTCGTCCCCGGTGAAGACCCGCGGCGGACTGTGGAGGAGCTGGAGTGCTGGGTCGGTGAATTCGAAAAGCCCAGATACTTTTCCTATCGGCCGGATCTTTGCGCCCATGGCGGCCCCCGCCACCAAGGGTGCCGTTCCTGTATTGAGGTCTGCCCGGCTCAGGCGATCGTATCCGTCTCGGAAAGACGGATCGAAGTCGACCCTTATCTCTGTCAGGGATGCGGTGACTGCACCGCCGTCTGTCCCAGCGGCGCCCTGAATTATCGTACGGTCGAGCGCCAAATTCTCTTGGAGGGGCTATTTGCTGAATTGTTCCACTCACCGGGGGCGACGATCCTCTTCTATCCGGAAGGGGAAGCGGAACGGAATGACTTTCATCGGGAAGGCTGGATCAGGCAGCCGTTGCCGACGGTGGCCGCTTGCGGTCCCGAGGTGTGGCTGGCGTTGATCGCGGCCGGGGCCGCCGCTGTCCGGTTGCAGCGGCAGGGACTGTTGGCAGGTAGTCGGGAAACGCTGGAAGGGCAAATGGCGTGGGTGAACGCGCTGCTGGACGGATTGGGTTACGGAAACGACCGGGTCGTTTGGCTGGAAGACGATCCTCAGCCTGTCGCCGGCAAAGCGATCGTGCCGGGAAGGCTGGCCGCCTTGCCCGGAAAACGGGACATGCTGGAGCTGGCCCTGCATCATCTGATACGGCAGGCTGAGCAGCCGCCCGAACGGATACCGCTGCCCCGGGGGGCGCCGTTTGGTTCCGTGGAAGTGGACGAAGAACGCTGTACCTTGTGTTTTGCCTGCGTTGGTGCTTGTCCGGTGCAAGCGCTACAGGCCGGGAGTGACGGTTTTCAGTTACGTTTCGTGGAACAGAATTGTCTTCAGTGCAATCGATGTGCCGAGGTGTGTCCGGAAACAGCCATCCGGCTGGTGCCCCGTCTTTTGACCGACGATCGCCGTCGACAACCCCGCTTGCTTCATCAGGAAGCGGTTTTCCATTGTCCCGAATGCGGCAAAGGTTTCGCCACGCGCAAAATCATCGAGACCGTCCTGGCGAAGATCGCCGGACATCCCCTGTTTACCGATGCCCGGCAAAAGCGACGTCTGCTGCTGTGCGAAGATTGCCGGGTGCGCGACCTCATGCGTGACCATGAACGGTGAAGCCGGGACCCGTGCCGGTCTGTATTTGCTGTTGGCGGCGTTGCTGCGGGAAGCGCCGGACGGAGCCGTGTTGTCTCGGTTGCAAAATCTGGAGATCGGGACGGACGACGAACTGGGGCGGGCGCTCTCTGCGTTGAGGCAGGCAGCCGGGGTCAGCGATCCGCCCGACCTGGAGCGGGAGTTCCATGCCTTGTTCATCGGCGTCACCCAGGGGGAGCTGATGCCCTATGCCTCCTGGTATCGGGACGGTCATCTGCACGGAAATGCCCTGGTACGCCTGCGGGCGGACCTGGAGGCGCTGGGCGTTGGACGCACTCCGGAGAACCACGAGCCTGAGGACCACATCGCCGTCCTGTGTGAAACCTCGGCCCTGCTGATCCTTCAGGGTGACGACAGGCAGAAGAGGTTCTACCGGCAGCATCTCATGCCCTGGGCGGCGCGTTTCTTCGCCGATCTGGCAGAAGCGGAGACCGCTCGGTTCTATCGTGCGGTCGGCCGCCTCGGCCAGGTCTTTATAGCCCTGGAGAACCGCTATTGCGTCGGGTGACTCATTCGGCCGCGGCGATCCGCCGGTTGGCGATCTCGATGAATTTCTTCAGATCCCCTTGGACCCGTTTGCGCGGGATGATCAAGGCCTGGTCCACGTCCAGGTAGACGAAAACGTAGCGCTTGGTCTCTTCCAGGCGGAGGATGTCGCGCCAGGGAATCCGGTTTTCCTCCTTGCCGTGGATTTCCACCAGGCACTGGGGTTCCAGACGCAATTTGTACTTCCCGGTCAAGCGGGCCCTGTCCTCTTCGCTGTATAATTTGAGCGTACGGCGCCGGATGCTGTATTTGATTAGAATGGGCGAAAAGTAGTGCCACAGGACCGCGATGAGGCCGATGTAGATGGCGCCGAGGGTGTTGGCGTAATAGAACCAGACGAAAAAAGCCAGCAGAGCCAGCAAGGCGGGGAAGGTGATTTGATGGCGGCGCAGGATTTTCTGATAGTGTTCTTTTTCCTGCAACTGATGCTCGGTCAGGGCGGTCAAATCCTGCTCGCGCAATTCATATTCGATTTCCAACATTTGAAAAGATTTCCGTGTTCTTTTGATTTCTCAAAAGCCTACATTCTAACCGATCGATGGACATTTGCATTCGACGAACGGAGCCGGCATGCAGCTGATCGTTACCGCGCTTGGAGACAAAGGCTGTGATCTGTTCGAACGGCTGCTGAGGAGCATTCGCGAAAGCGAATGCCAGGTCCGCGAGTGCCGTATGACCCGCCTTGGGGACGGTTGCGCCTGCTTTCTTCTGGCGCACGGCAGGTGGAATCATGTAGCCAAACTGGAGAGTATTCTCGCCTCGATACAACCCAGGGATCGGATTTTCTTCCAGCGCCTGGAGGCGGAGAGCCGGGAGGAAGACGGCCATGCCGACGATCTCCTTTACGTGGCCGATATCGTCACCCGGGAGGGAAGCGACGTCCTGGACGACGTGGTCGCGTTCTTCACCCAGCACGGCATCGGAATACAGGATTTGCGTTGCAGCAGTTATCGGCTTCCCTACGTGAACGCCATGGTGTCCACCATCCACCTGCTGTTGCGGATTCCGCCCGGGATCGCCGTGTTGTCCCTGCGGGACGAGTTTCTCGATTTCTGCGAGCAGTTGCAGGTGGACGCCATCTTCGAGCCTGTCAAACCCGTCGTTTGAAGCAAGGAGCACTCATGACCGAGCCGACCATCCAGCCTGGCCAGACCGTACCTGACTTCTCGGCGGTCGCCACCGGTGACCGGGAGATCCGCCTGGCGGATCTGCGGGGGAAATACGTGGTGTTGTATTTTTATCCCAAGGATCATACGCCGGGATGCACCCGGGAAGGCGGGGATTTTCGCGATCGCTATCCGGAATTCCGCGAACTGGGGGCGGAAGTCTTCGGCGTTTCCCGTGACAGCCTGAAGACCCATGAGAATTTCAAAGCCCGCCAGGGGTTCCCCTTCGACCTGATTTCCGATCCGGAGGGGAAGCTATGCCGCCTGTTCGGTGTGTTGAAGCCGAAGAAGATGTTCGGCCGTGAATATCTTGGTATCGAACGTAGCACCTTTCTCATCGACCCGGAAGGAAAACTGGCGGCCGAATGGCGCAAGGTCAAGGTGAAGGGCCACGCGGACGAGGTGCTCGCCAGGCTCAGGGCGTTGCGGCGGGACGGCTGATTTTCCTTTTGTCCGGGCGGTAGTTTCCTTTGCCGCGGCGCCGCGGCGATTTTTTCCGTTTGTGGCCGACGTACCGCCCCTCCCGCGGCCAGGCGCTCAGCACCGCTTCTACCAGGGTCGCCAGCGGGATGGCGAAGAACACCCCCCAGAATCCCCACAGCCCGCCGAAGAACAGAATGGCGACGATGATCGCTACCGGGTGCAGGTTCACCACTTCCGAGAACAGAATTGGCACCAGTACCATGCCGTCGAGGATCTGGATCACGAAGTAGGCGATGGTCACGTACCAGAACGGATCGTCCAGTCCCCACTGGAAGTAGGCCACGATCAACACCGGGAAAGTCACCATCGTGGCGCCGATGTAGGGGATGATCACCGACAGTCCCACCAGCACCGCCAGCAGGAGAGCGTAATTGAGTCCTAGGAGGGAAAAGGTCAGGAAGCTGGCGCCGAAGACGATCAGAATCTCGATCACCTTGCCGCGGATGTAGTTGCCGATCTGGATGTCCACGTTGTGCCACACCTGGGCTGTCAGGTGGATGTCCCGGGGCAGGTACTGCTGGAACCAGGCCAGAATCCTATCCTTGTCCTTGAGGAAGAAGAACACCAACAGCGGCACCAGAATGACGTAGACGACGATGGCGATGACGTTGACCACCGAGGCATAGGAATAGGTCACCAGCGTCTGCCCCAGATTGATCAGCTGCTGGCGCACCGCGCCGATCAGTTCGTCGACCTGAGCCTGGCTGATGTATTCCGGATACCGTTCCGGCAGGCGGTTGAGCAGGACCAGGCCCTCGGTCACCATGGCCGGCAGTTGCTGAGCCAGCTGGGCCAACTGCTGATACAGCAGGGGCAACAGGGCGATGAGGGTGAACAGAAGCGCCGTCATGAAGGCCGTGAAGACGATGGTCACCGCCACCAGCCGGGGCATCCGGTGTCTCTCCAAGGCTTTGACCGGGCCTTCCAGCAGATAGGCCAGCACCAGGGCCGCGAACACCGGCATCAGCATGTCGGCGAGCATGAGCACCGCCAGGAATCCCGCCACCAGGACCACGGTCAGGGCGACGGCCTGCGGTGTCGGGAACAGGCGCCGGATCCAGCGTATCAGGATCTGGCCGAAGGTGGGGGTGGGTTCCGCTGTCGGAGCTGGCATGAACGTTCCTGTGGTTGGCGAACTCGGCCCCGTTATTGTGCCAAAAGATCCTGGGCGATCAGCGACTTTTTTCTGTGCACAGGTTATCCACAGGTTTGTCGCTGAAAAAACACAGGATATTGTAGTTGACAGCCTTGAAAAGCACCGTCTATAGTGTTCAAAGGGGTAATTTCAACAACCGTTCGAGGGGGCAGTCCATGGAATCCACCGGCACGACGACGAAAACCGGCGAAACCGCCGTCCTGGTTCCCCCGGCGCTCAGCGCCGAGGTCCAAGCGCTGATTCCCGAGGAGCTCAAGGTCATCCGTCGCAACGGCAAGCTCACCGCCTTCGATCCCAATAAGATCCGCATCGCCATCACCAAGGCCTTCCTCGCCGTCGAGGGAGGACAGGCCGCCGCCAGCCGTCGCATCCACGATACCTGCACCGAGCTGACCGAACAGGTGGTGCGCGCCTTGATGCGGCGGTTGCCCACCGGCGGCACGGTGCACATCGAGGACATCCAGGACCAGGTGGAACTGGCGTTGATGCGCGGCGGCCACCACAAGGTCGCCCGCGCCTACGTGCTCTACCGCGAGGAGCGGGCACGGTTGCGGGCCGAGAAGGCCAAGGCCGAGGCCCGGCCGGTCGAGCCCGAGCTCCACGTCACCGATGCCGAAGGGCGGCGCAAACCGCTGGACCTGGAGCGGATGCGCCGTCTGGTGGCGGAAGCATGCCAGGGCCTCGAAGACCCCGATCCCGATTGGATCATCCAGGAGGCCAAGCGCAATCTTTACGACGGCGTACCCGAGAACGAGGTCGTCGACACCCTGATCATGGCCGCGCGGCTGCGCATTGAACAGTCGCCCGATTACAGCTACGTCGCCGCCCGCCTGCTGCTGGACAAGATCCGCTCCGAGGCCCTCGGTTTCCTCAGCGGCCATTTCGAAACCGCCACCGGCGCGGAGATGGGCGAAGGCTACGCCGAGTATTTCCAGCGCTACATCCGCCGCGGCATCGAACTGGAACGCCTCGACCCGGAGCTGGGCCACTACGACCTGGAACGGCTGGGGCAGGCGCTCCAGGGCGAGCGGGATTTCCTGTTCACCTATCTGGGGCTGCAGACCCTCTACGACCGTTACTTCATCCACCACGACGGCATCCGCTTCGAACTGCCCCAGGCGTTCTTCATGCGGGTGGCGATGGGGTTGGCCAAGAACGAGATCGATCGTGAGGCCCGCGCCATCGAGTTCTACGACCTGATCTCCCGCTTCGACTTCATGTGCTCGACCCCGACCCTGTTCAATTCGGGTACCCTGCGCCCGCAATTGTCCTCCTGCTACCTGACCACCATCCCCGACGACCTGGAGGGCATCTTCAACGGCATCAAGGAAGACGCCATGCTGTCCAAGTACGCCGGCGGACTCGGCAACGACTGGACCCGGGTGCGGGCCATGGGGGCCTACATCAAGGGCACCAACGGCCGGAGCCAGGGGGTGGTGCCGTTCATGAAGGTGGCCAACGACACGGCGGTGGCGGTGAATCAGTGTTTTGCCGGCGATACCCTGGTGCACACCGCCGAAGGTGTCAAGCCGATCAGGGATGTGCGCAAAGGCGATCTGGTGCTGGGACAACGCGGCGTTTACCGCGAGGTCCTTCAGACCATGATCTATAACCAGACCGATCCGATGGTCGAAATCGACATTAAGCATTCCGTTATGCCGATTAAGGTGACTGCAGGCCATCCCCTGTGGGCGATCACGGGCATTCCGATGGAACAGGCCAATCAACGCAGCTATGAGTGGCTGGAAAAGGGGAAAGTCAAGCCCCGTTGGGTCGAGGCTGGCCAGCTCAAGCGTGGCGATTACGTAGCCCAGGTCATCCCCCGGGAAATTGTGCCAGTGAAGGGGTTCGACGAAGACGATGCCCGCTTGTATGGCATTTTGCTGGGTGATGGTCATTGCACCAAGGACGGTCGGGAATGGGGGGTCTCCGGCAACCCTGACAAGGACGAACATTTGGCTTTCGTGCGCCAATATCTCGAATCCCGGGGTATTCATTACTGGATCAAGAATGAGCGTCAGAATTACCTGCAGATCAGCTGGGCTGCAGGTTGCGGTGTGGCCCGTGATGCGACCACCGGCCGCTTGGTCCGCGGCGACGCTCCCGGCTTCATCTTCAGCCGTGAGGATCTCTACGATGCTCAGGGGAACAAGCGTATCCACCACAAATATGCCCATCTGCCCCATTCGCAAACCTTGGCATTGATCCAGGGACTCATCGAAACGGACGGCGGGATCAGCCGCGGCAAGGAGATCTACTTCACCAATACCTCGCTTTCTTTGGTGGAGGGATTGCGCTATCAATTGCTACGTTTAGGGATTCCCTCGGCAGGCCAGTATCGCGAGCGTCCCCAAGATCATTGGGGTAAGCGTGCCGACGGCACCGAAATCAGCTTTCAGGGTATCTGCAAAGCTTACGACCTACGCATCCCGGCAGTGGAAAAGCTGGCCAATCTCGTGGGGTGCAAGCCGATTCGGAAACAAAACTGGCTAGTCTGGAACAATTGGCTGTTCACCCGGGTACGCAGGGTGAAGCCAATGGATCCGGTACCTTTTGTCTTCGACCTCAAAGTGGAAGGCGACGAGTCCTACATGACTACCGCCGCTCTGGCCCATAACGGCGGTAAACGCAAGGGAGCCATCTGCGCCTATCTGGAAACCTGGCACCTGGACATCGAGGAATT
>JALSSF010000191.1 GCA_026984375.1 Methylothermaceae bacterium
TCCAGGCCGCCACGATGGGCACGGTGGAAAGGATCTTGCGCTTTCGCTCCCGCTCGTCGGGCAGGGCGCTGAACTGGCGCAGCATCATCGGGGTGAAAATCTCCATGCGCCACTGCTCGGCCACCTGGTCCCGGGCCGCCTCGGCGGCGAGCAGAACGTTGCGGGCCATACGCACCTCGGCCTCGATGGCCGTGCGCCGCTGCTGTTCCGCATAGATCCACAACAAGGCGGCGGAGACGATCAGGATGAGCCCCACCACCACCAATACCAAACGCATACCCACGGAATTCCAGTTCATGATCACCCCTCGCGGTTGTGATTTCGCACTATGCCCATAAATATAGTCAAGAATTCGGCAGCGACTGGCACGAACGACGATTTTCGACCGTCATCGGGAGCGAACCATGATTACACTGGAACCGTTGCGTCACGGCCTTCGACAGGCCCTCGAATCCATCGCCGAAGGCTGGCACCACCTGCGGGAGCGGGCCGCCCGGGCGCTGACCTACTTCACCCATCGGCCGACGGACGAAGGAGCCGATCGGGAGCGGATGGCCCGCTCGCCCCGCTGGGGATTGCTGCCGGCCGAAATCAAGGAGGAAAAGGACCGGATCGTCGTGCGCCTGGAGGTGCCAGGCATGGAACCGGACCGGTTCGACATCCAGGTCCTGGGGGACACCCTGATCGTCCGCGGGGAAAAAGTGGCCGAACGGGAGCGGATCGGCGGCCGCTACTACCTGCTGGAGCGGGCCTACGGCGCCTTCGAGCGCGTCGTTCCGCTGCCTGTACGGGTCAAGGCAAGCGGGGCGGAGGCCACCTACCGGCGGGGGGTGTTGACCGTGGTGCTGCCCAAGGAAACGCCCGAGACCGGCCGCCGGATTCCGATCAAGGTCACCTGAGACTCACGCCGCCCCGCCGTCCACCGGCCGGATCCCCTTGAGGTTCCGGAACGACACGGTACGGGCCGTTTCCAGAAAACCTTTCATGTACGGCAGGTCCCGCTCGCCTTCGCGCACCGCGGCGTACAGCGTGCCCCACAGCGGCTCCGGCCCCAGGGGGCGGGCGGCGACGTAATCCCGGGCCAGGTATTCGGCCAGGGCCCAGTTGGGCAGCACGCACACCCCGCGGCGGCTGGCCACCAGCTGCAGCATCATCGCCGTCAGCTCGCAGGTGCGCTGGGCCGCCGGCTGCACCCCGGCCGGGTCGAGAAAGCGGCGGAACACGTCGAGACGGTGACGCTCCACCGGATAGGTGATGAGGATCTGGTCGGCGAGATCCCGCGGCTCGATCCAGGGCTTGGCCGCCAGGGGATGGTCCCGGGCCACGGCGAGGAGGACCTGGAAGGCGAACAGCGGCTCGTAGGCGATGCCGGCCACCGGCTGAGGGTCGGAGGTCACCACCCAGTCCACGTCCCCGCGCAGCAGCGCCGGCAACGGCTCGAAGCTGAATCCCAGGGTCAGGTCCATCTCCACCTCGGGCCAGTCGCCACGGAAAGCGTCCATGGTGGGCAGCAGCCATTCGAAGCAACTGTGGCATTCGATGACGATGAACAGCCGTCCGGCCTGCCCGCCCCCCAAACGGACCAGATCCCGCTCGGCCGCCGCCACCTGGGGCAGCACCTGGGCGGCCAGATCCAGCAGCCGCTTGCCCGCCGGGGTGAAGGTCAGGGGACGGCTCTTGCGGATCACCAGGGGCACACCAAACCGGTCTTCCAGGGCTTTGAGCTGGTGGGACAGGGCCGACTGGGTCAGATGGAGCCGGCGGGCCGCCGCCACCAGGCTGCCGGTCCGCTGCAGGGCCTCGAGGGTACGCAGGTGTTTGAGCTCCAGATACATGAATTTTTCTCAATTAAATCTGAAAAAGTATCAATTGTACTCATAAAAGGGCTGAACCATACTTGGACGCGGTTTCAACGACGACAAGGACTACGCCCATGACCTGCGCCCACATCCTCGGTTTTCCCCGCATCGGCCCGGATCGGGAAATGAAAAAGGCCGTCGAGGCCTACTGGAACGGCACCATCGACCGCGCCGAACTGGCCCGCCGCGGCGTCGAACTGCGGCGGCGCAACTGGCGCACCCAGATCGCCGCCGGGCTCGACTTCGTCCCCGTCGGCGATTTTTCCTGGTACGACCACGTCCTCGACACCACCGCCCTGCTCGGCGCGGTGCCGCCCCGCTTCGGCCACGGCGGCGGCGAGGTGGACCTGGACACCTACTTCCGCATGGCCCGCGGCCGCGCCCCCAGCGGGGAACCGCAGCCGGCCTGCGAGATGACCAAGTGGTTCGACACCAATTACCACTACATCGTCCCGGAACTGTACCAGGACATGGCTTTCACCGTGGCGACGAGCAAACCCTTCGACGAACTGGCCGAGGCCCGCGACATCGCCGGCGACCAGGCCCGGCCGGTGCTGCTGGGACCGCTGTCGTGGCTGTGGCTGGGCAAATGTCAGGGAGCAGCCTTCGACAAGCTGACCCTGCTGCCCAAGCTGGTGCCGGTCTACGGTGAGATCCTCCAGCGGCTTCAGGCCGGCGGTGCGGCCTGGGTGCAGATCGACGAGCCCATCCTGGCCCTGGACCTGCCCCCGACCTGGCGCACCGCCTTCGCCCAGGTCTATCACGCCCTCCAGATCCCGGAGCTGAAGGTGCTGCTGGCGACCTATTTCGGCCCCCTGGGGGAAAACCTCCGCACCGCCTGCGAGCTGCCGGTGGCCGGCCTGCACGTGGACGCGGTGCGGGGTACCGGGGAGCTGGACCAGGTGGCCGATTGGCTCCCGGCCCACAAGGTCCTGTCAGTGGGGGTGATCGACGGCCGCAACGTCTGGCGCACCGACCTGGAAGCGGCGCTGGCACGCCTGGAACCCCTGTCCCGCCGCCGCGGGGACAACCTGTGGCTGGCGCCTTCCTGTTCCCTGCTCCACGTGCCGGTGGACCTGACGGCGGAAAACCGACTGGACCGGGAAGTGAAAAACTGGCTCGCCTTCGCGGTCCAGAAACTCGACGAAACCGTCACCCTGAAACGCGCGCTGACCGAAGGCCGGGACACGGTGGCCGAAGCCCTGGAAGCCTCCCGCCAGGCACTGGCGGCGCGGCGCCGCTCGCCCCGGGTCACCGATCCGGCGGTGCGGGCCCGCCTGTCCGCCCTCGATCCGGCCATGGAACGGCGCCGGAATCCCTACCCTTCCCGCCGCGAGGCCCAACGGGCCCGGCTGAAACTGCCGCTGCTGCCCACCACCACCATCGGCTCCTTCCCCCAGACCGCCGAGATCCGCCGCACCCGCCGGGCCTTCCGCAACGGCGAGATCGGCGAGGCCGAATACACCGCCTTCCTGCGCGAACAGATCGCCTTCGTGGTCCGCAAACAGGAAGGCTACGGCCTCGACGTCCTGGTGCACGGCGAACCGGAACGCAGCGACATGGTGGAATACTTCGGCGAGCAGATGGCTGGTTTCGCCTTCACCGAGAACGGCTGGGTGCAGTCCTACGGCTCCCGCTGCGTCAAGCCGCCGATCATCTACGGCGACGTGACCCGCCCCCGCCCCATGACGGTGGACTGGGCCACCTACGCCCAGTCCCTGACCGAAAAGCCCATGAAGGGGATGCTCACCGGACCGGTCACCCTGCTGCAGTGGTCTTTCGTGCGCGACGACCAGCCGCGCCGCGATACCTGCCTGCAGCTCGCCCTGGCGCTGCGTGACGAGGTGCTCGATCTGGAAGCCGCCGGCATCGGGGTGATCCAGATCGACGAGCCGGCCCTGCGCGAGGGGCTGCCGCTGCGCCGGCGCGACTGGGACGCTTACCTGGACTGGGCGGTACGCGCCTTCCGCATCGCCGCCTCAGGGGTGAAGGACGAAACCCAGATCCACACCCACATGTGCTACGCCGAGTTCAACGACATCATCGAGCACATCGCCGCCCTCGACGCCGACGTCATCACCATCGAGACGGCGCGCTCGAAGATGGAACTGCTCGACGCCTTCGCCGAGTTCGAATACCCCAACGAAATCGGCCCCGGGGTCTACGACATCCACTCCCCCAACGTCCCCAGCGTCGAGGAAATGATGGCGCTGCTGGAAAAGGCGGCCGAACGGATTCCCGTCGAACGCCTGTGGGTCAATCCCGATTGCGGCCTCAAGACCCGCCAGTGGCTCGAGGTGGACCAGGCCCTCGCCAATATGGTGGAAGCCGCCCGCCGGCTGCGGCGGCGCCACGGCTGACGATCCGGGCGGCGCCCGGCGGCGCCGCCTACTCCCCCTCCGTCTGCCGGTACCACTCGATCAGATCCTTCATCGCCCGCCAGCCGGCGAAGATCACCACCGGTGTGATCACCGCCTCCTGCCAGCCGACCCAGCCGGGGGTCTCGTCGGTGAGGACGATGAGAATCCAGGCGAAGACCAGCAGCAGAATCGACGAAAGAACTCGCCAGAACATGGATCACCCATCCGGTTCTTCTTCCATACTTCATCCGTTCGGACAGCCGCTTTCCACGGCGGTTCCGGCGCTCAAGCATCGCCGGGCCGGCACAAGCGGAAAAACAGTTCCTCCAGCAACCGGCGCTCCCCTTCCGCGATGCGCTCCCGCAGGCCGTAGGGATAGCGGGTGACGCAGGCGGCGGCGATGTCGAGGCAGTAGTCCAGGATCCGGTCCGCCTGCACCGTTCCCTGGTCCTCGGAGCGCCGCCGCACCCGACGGCAGACGATGGGGCGCAGCTCTGAGAGCAGCCCGGCGGGCGGACGGCGACGGACGAAGCGGTCCAGGAAACGCTCCAGATCTTGCCCGCTCACCGCCCGATAACCCAGCAACCGGTTGAGTTCCTCCAGATGGCGGCGGCCGAAATCCTCCACCAGTTCCAGTTCCGCCGCCTGATTGCAGCCGTCGGCCCAGACCATCTCCACCAGCGGGATCAGATCGAGAAAGTACAGATCGCCGTCTTCGAGGCCGTATGCCGAGAACAGGCGCGACAACGCCTGAGCTTCGTTCACCGCATCACCTCCTTCAATCCAAACCCAACGATGCTTTCACCTCCATCACATTACCCGCCCGGTAAAGGTCGGTACCACCAACCGATTCTTCCCGAACCCCCGGGTCTTGAGCCAGGCCGGATCGAGCCCCACCTTCCGCACCAGCCAGTCCTTGCCCGCCTCGGCACACCGCTGCGACAGTTTCAGATGGTACGCTTCCGATCCCATGGCGTCCGTATGGGCGTGGATTAGCAGGTCAGAACATGGATCGGTCATCCGGTTCACGCACCGGCCACGCTGCAGCGTGCCTCCGCCCAGACCACCAGCGCCTCAGCCGACAGCGGGCGGCTGAAATAATAGCCCTGGAACCAGTCGCCGCCCCATTCCCGCAATCGGTGGTATTGGGTCTCGTCCTCGATGCCTTCCACGATCACCTGGAACCCCAGCCCGTGGGCCATCCGGATGATGGAGTGCAGCAAGGTCGCGTGCCGCTCCCCCCGGGTCAGATTGGCCACGAAACTGCGGTCGATCTTGAGCACGTCCACGGGAAACTGGTGCAACCGGGCCAACGAGGAATGGCCAGTGCCGAAATCGTCGATGGCGATCCGGAACCCCTGCTCCCGGAGTTGTGCCAGCCGCTTGAGAGCGGTTTCCGAATGACGCGCCAGGGCGGTTTCGGTGATTTCCAGTTCGAGATCGGCGGCATCGATCCCGTACTGGCGGCACAGTGCAGTGAAGCCGGAAACGGTCTTCGGGGAAAGCAGTTGCAGCGGCGACAGATTGACCGCCAGACGGGGAAAGCGACGAGGCGGGAACACCCGCCGTTCCCGCCACTGCTTCATCTGGCGCACCACCGTCTCGAAGACCCACAGTCCGAGATCCACGATGAAACCCTTGTCCTCCGCCAGGGGGATGAACTCGTCCGGCGGCACCAGACCGTGGACTGCGTTTTTCCAGCGCACCAGCACCTCGGCACCGGCGAAACCGCCGTAGCGATCCACCTGGGGCTGATAGACCAGGAACAATTCCTCCCGTTCGATCGCCTGGGTGATCGCTGTGGCGAGCGCGTGACGCCGCACCATTTCACGCCCGAGCGCCTCGTCGTACACGATCCGGTCCACTCCCCGGCGGACACAGGCGTTCAGGGCCGCGGTGGCCCGCTGCAACAACTCTTCCACCATCTTCGGATCCCCGCCCTTCCCCCAGGTCATTCCAATATGGCTTTCGAGATCCAGTTCCTGCGCGGCATACCGGAAGGGGACACTCAGCCGCTCCCGGATCCGCCCGACGACTCGTTCCACTTCGTCGGCGGCGTCACCGGCGGTTCTGGGACACCAGGCGACGGCGAACTCGTCGGTGCCGATCCGGGCCACGATCCCGCGGGGGACGACTTCCTTGAGCCGGGCCGCCGCCTCCTTGAGCAAGGCATCGCCGCCGTTATGCCCGAGGGTGGCGTTGACCTCGTGAAAACGCCGCAACCGCACCAGCAGCAACACAGCCGGTGCATCCGGCTTCGCCCCGGCCAACACCAGGCGCAGCCGCTCCCGCAGCCAGTTCAGATTGGGCAGGCCGGTGACTTCGTCGTAGTAAGCCAACCGGTGTATCTTCTCCTCCGCCTCCTTGATGGGGCTCAGGTCGATGAACATCGCCGCATAACGCAACACCTTACCGCGCCGGTCCTTCAGAGCGATGATGTTGGACCACTGGGGATAAATGCGTCCGTCCTTGCGCCGGTTCCAGATCTCCCCTTCCCAGTAGCCCTCCTGTTCGATGGAACGCCACATGTCCGCGTAGAACTCGGGGCCGTGCCGTCCGGAGGCCAGCACCTTCGGTGAGCGCCCCAGGATCTCGTGCAGACGATAACCGGAAATGCGCTCGAAAGCACGGTTGACCCACTGGATCTTCAGCGAGGCGTCGGTGATGAGAATGCCGTGGTTGCTGCGGATGAGAATCATGTCGGCCAGCGCCATGTCCTGACGCACGCGCCAGGTATGGATCAACAGCGCCATGAGATCGGCGAAATCCTCCAGCACCTTGGCTTCCCCGGTGTCGAAGGCGTGGTGCACCGCCACGTACAGCACCATGACCCCGATCGTTTCGCCCTCCCAGCGGATGGGCACCACGTAATGACCGTGGTCGGACATGCCCTCGTAGCGGGTTTCGTGGCGCTCGTCGACGCAATCGACGTGCAGCAGGCGTCCCGACACGGCCACCCGGCCGCACAGACAATGGCCATACTTCACCTGACTGCAGGTGCCGGCGATGAAAGGGGTGAAATTGATCTGGGTGAGCAACTCCAGGCGCTTTTCCCCGGGGTGGGCGAGAAAGACGCCGCCGGCGTTGGTCGCCAGCCACGGCAGATGCAGGATGGTCTCCAGCACCTCGCGCAGCACCTTGGCCAGGCTGTCCCGGTCCAGGGTGTTTTCCAGATCACCCAGTTTCGGCCAGGCGGAATTGGCGCGGTTCATGTCATCCCTTCCTGCATTTCGTTCGCATATTAGGAATTACGATTAACTATAGTCCAGTTCTGGACACCCTTTCCCTTCGGAACACCAAGCCTTAGCGCTTTACTTGGGAATCATTCAGGACTAAAATAGTCCCAATCGAGCGGAAAAGCCCAATGCTGCGCCTGAGCAAACTGACCGACTACGCCATCGTCATCGCCTGCCACTGCGCCCGCGAGCCGCAGCGGCTGCACAACGCCGCGGAAATCGCCGGGCGGGTCGGCATCGCCCTGCCGACAGTGCAGAAGGTGCTCAAGCGCCTGACCCAAGCCGGGCTGCTGCGTTCCGAACGCGGCGCCCACGGGGGCTACCGCCTGGCCCGGGATCCGGCGGCGATCAACATCGCCCAGATCATCGCCGCCCTCGAAGGCCCCATCGGTCTGACCGAATGCAGCC
>JALSSF010000192.1 GCA_026984375.1 Methylothermaceae bacterium
CACCTACGGCGACTATCTCACCTGGCCCGACGACGTCCGCTATGAACTGATCGACGGGGTCGCCTACCTGATGGCTCCCGCGCCCACGCTCGAGCATCAGGACATCGCCGGGGAAATCTACTATCAACTACGCCAGCAACTGGAAGGCAAACCCTGCCGTCCTTACATCGCCCCGGTGGACGTGCGCCTGCCCAAGAGAAACGAAGCGGACGAAGCCATCGACACCGTGGTCCAGCCGGACGTGATCGTGGTCTGCGACCAAGGCAAACTCGACCGCCGCGGGGTGCGCGGGGCGCCGGACTTCGTCGTCGAGGTGCTGTCGCCGTCCACGGCGTTCCACGATCACAAACGCAAACGCGAGGTTTACGAGCGGGCCGGGGTGAAGGAATACTGGCTGGTGGACCCGGTGGAAAGGACGATTCATATCTACCGTCTCGACGAAAACGGCCGCTACGGCAAACCGGACGTGCGGGAAATGAAGGGGGAAACCCCGGTCGGCGTCCTTGGGGAAGTGGTCATTCGCTGGGACGCCTTGGTGGAGCGCCTGCCGCCGCCGGAGGACTGACGATGGCGCGCGGATTGCGCCTGCTTCTGGGGCTGGTCGGCCTGATCGTTCTGATCGCCTGGGTCTGGCGCGACTGGCACCGGCACGCCCCGCCCCATCCGCCCGCGCTGCAGGCGGGCCGGCACAGCAACCGCCATCTACCGGAAGCTCATTGAAATTGAAAATTCACCGCAGAGACACAGAGGACGCAGAGTTAAAAATCGATCGTTCTCTCGGCGTACTCCGCGTCTCCGTGGTGAAGAACATCACTGTTTCAGC
This sequence comes from Methylothermaceae bacterium, assembly GCA_026984375.1. GTDB lineage: Bacteria > Pseudomonadota > Gammaproteobacteria > Methylococcales > Methylothermaceae > Methylohalobius. The sequence goes on from JALSSF010000192.1 coordinate 824, forward strand.
GCGTTGAGCACCTTCTCCAGGCTGTCCTTGGCGTCGCCGAACAGCATCCGGGTGTTTTCCCGGAAGAACAACGGATTATCCACCCCGGCGTAGCCGGTGGCCATGCTCCGTTTGAGGACGATGCAGGTCTTGGCCTTCCAGACCTCGAGCACCGGCATACCGGCGATGGGGCTGTTGGGATCCTCCTCGGCCGACGGATTGACGATGTCGTTGGCGCCGATCACCACCGCCACGTCGGTTTCCGGAAACTCCTCGTTGATCTCGTCCATTTCGAAGACGATGTCGTAAGGAATCTTGGCCTCGGCCAGGAGCACGTTCATGTGCCCGGGCATACGCCCGGCCACCGGGTGGATGGCGAAGCGCACGTCGACCCCCTTGGCCCGCAGGGTCTTGACGATGTCGGCGACCACGTACTGGGCCTGGGCCACCGCCATGCCGTAACCGGGCACGATGATGACCTTCCTGGCGCTTTCCAGCAGTTCCGCCGCCTCCTCGGGCTCGATGGCCTGAACCTCGCCCTCGACCGCAGCCGCCGGTCCTCCACCCTCGGTCCCGAAGCCGCCGGCGATGACGCTGAGGAACTTGCGGTTCATGGCCCGGCACATGATGTAGCTGAGGATGGCGCCGGAGGAACCCACCAGGGCGCCGGTGACGATGAGCAGGTCGTTGGACAGCATGAAACCGGTGGCCGAGGCCGCCCAGCCCGAGTAGCTGTTGAGCATGGACACCACCACCGGCATGTCGGCCCCGCCGATGGCCATCACCATGTGGACCCCGAAGGCGAAGGCGATGATCGTCATCAGGATCAGGGGAATCATGCCCACACCGATGCTTTCCACGCCGAGAAACCACTTGCCCAGCAGAACGCTGGCGATCAGCATCCCCAGGTTGATCCAGTGACGGGCGGGCAGCAACACCGGCTTGCCGCTGATCTTGCCGCACAGCTTGCCCCAGGCGACCACCGACCCGGTGAAGGTCACCGCCCCGATCAGCACGCCGAGGTAGATTTCCAGCTCGTGGATGGTCTTGGCGACGCCCTCGAATTCGGCGGTGGGATCGATATAGTTGGCATAACCGATCAGCACCGCCGCCAGCCCCACCAGGCTGTGGAGGATGGCCACCAGCTCCGGCATCTGGGTCATCTGCACCTTGCGGGCCACGTAGATCCCCACCGAACCGCCCACCACCATGGCGGCGATCACCAGGCCGTAAGCGCTGACCCGTTCCGACATCACCGTGGCCAGAATGGCCAGGGTCATGCCGACGATGCCGTACAGGTTGCCCATGCGGGCGGTTTCCGGATGGCTCAACCCACGCAGGGCCAGAATGAACAGAATGGTGGCTGCGATATAGGAAACGACAATGACGCCCTCTGGCATGTCACACCTCCGTTATGATTCTTTTTTGAACATGCCGAGCATGCGTTGGGTGACCCAGAAGCCACCGAAGATGTTGACGCTGGCGATCAGCACCGCCACGAACGCCAACAGTTTCAGCACGATTCCCGGCGAGGAGATCTGGATCAGGGCACCGATGACGATGATCCCAGAGATGGCGTTGGTCACGCTCATCAGGGGGGTATGCAGGGCCGGGGTCACGTTCCAGATCACCATGTAACCGACGAAACACGCCAGCACGAACACGGTGAAGTGGGACAGGAATTCCGGCGGCGCCACCAGTCCCAGGCCGTACAGACCCACGCCCGCCAGGGCCATCAACGCCAGGGTGATCCATTCGGCGGGAATCGTTTTCTTTTCCTCCGCCTTGGGCTTTTCCACCGGCGGCGCCGCGACCGCACCGGCCGGCTTTTCCTCCTTGGAGACCGGGATCGGCGGCGGCGGCCAGGTAATCTGACCCTCCTTGACCACGGTGGCCCCGCGAATGACCACGTCGTCCATGTCGACGTGGATGATGCCGTCCTTCTCGGGACACAGTTCCGCCAGGAGATGGCGCAGGTTGGTGGCGTAGAGCTGGCTGGCGGTGGTCGGCATCCGGCTCGGCAGGTCGGTGTAGCCGATGATGGTGACGCCGTGTTTCCTGACCACCTTGCCCGGTTCGGTCAGTTCGCAGTTGCCTCCCTGCTCGGCGGCCAGATCGACGATGACGCTGCCGGTCTTCATCGATTCCACCATGCCGGCGGTGATCAGTTTCGGCGCCGGCTTGCCGGGAATCAGGGCGGTGGTGATGATGATGTCCACATCCATGGCCTGACGGGCGAACAGTTCCATCTCCTTCTTGATGAACTCCTCCTTGACCTCCTTGGCGTAGCCGCCTTCGGTCTTGACCGCCGCTTCGTCCATCTCCACCTGGAGGAATTCGGCGCCCAGGCTCTCCACCTGATCGCGCACCTCGGGCCGGACGTCGAAGGCCCGCACCACCGCGCCCAGGCTCACCGCGGCCCCGATGGCCGCCAGACCCGCCACCCCGGCCCCGATCACCAGGACCTTGGCCGGCGGCACCTTGCCGGCGGCGGTCATCTGGCCGGTGAAGAAGCTGCCGAAATGCTCGGCGGCCTCGATCACCGCCCGGTAACCGGCACAGTTGGCCATGGAACTCAAGGCGTCCATCTTCTGGGCCCGGGAAATCCGCGGGATACAGTCCATGGCGAGCACGGTGGCCTTCTTGGCGGCGAACCGCTCCAGCAATTCGGGATGCTGGCCAGGCCAGACGAAACCGATCAGGGTGCCCCCCTCGCGCAGCAGTTCCACTTCAGGGCCACAGAAGGGATGCACCTCGGGGGGGCGGACCTTGAGGACGATGTCCGACTCGGCCCAGAGACGCCGGGCGTCGTCGACGATCTCCACTCCCACTTCCCGGTAGGCGTCGTCCGGAAAATTGGCTCCTTCCCCGGCGCCGGCCTCGACGGCGACGGTGAAACCCAGCTTCTGCAGCTGCTCGGCCACTTTGGGGGTGGTCGCCACCCGGCGCTCCCCTTCGTGGACCTCTTTCGGTACTCCGATTCTCATGGTGTTCTCTCTCCCCTAGTTCCTGTTTTTTGTCCTTGTCGATCCGATTCCCCGGTCCAAAGCGGGAATCGTCCGCCATCCTAGGCGGAAAAACGAAAGCAGGTCAAGGGAGAAAAGCGGAGGGGGAAGGGTCAGATCTGGGAGAAAGCCGGACGCAGTTGGACCGGATCCGGGGCGGACTCGCGGAACAGGCCCCGTACCCGGTCCAACGCCCGTTCCATGTCGGTGGGGAAGCAGGCGCCGTTCGCTCCCTGGCAGGGACGGCCCAACCAGACCGCGTGCCCCTCGTCGATCATGCGCTGATGTACCAGGGACAGATCGCGGGTCAGGCGCCTCGGCAGCCAGTCCATAGCCCAGCGGTAAACGACGGCGCGCAGCCGGCCGAGGCTCCAGTGCAGCGGATGGTGCCTCACCCGGGCCAGATCGAAAACGTGGACCGGTTTGCCGGTGGCACAGGCTTCGGTCATCATGGAGACGCTGTCGCTGGTGACCACGATCTCCGCCGCCAGCGCCAGATAGGCGTAATAAGGATTCTCCGGACAATCGGGAGTCCAGCGGAACAGATGCGCCGGCACGTCGATTCTCTCGGAGAATGCCTCGAGAACGCCGCGGGGCGTCCGGGCACTGGTGGTGACCAGCAGCGATCCGCCCCGCCGCTTCGCCAGGGCGTTCACCTCGGTCGCCAACTGGCGGGCGGCGGTCTCGTCCATCACGTAGGGGCCGCTGCTCCCGCCGATCATCACGGCGATCAGGGGGCGGGGCAGATGGGCGAAACGGGGACGCCAGCGCCGTCCTTCGGCCCGCAGCCGTTCGGTGGTGACCCGATGCAGGGTGGTGCTGTTGTGCAGCACGTTGGAACGTCGCGGAAGCCGGTACTGCGGGGTGGTGATGACCAGGTCGAAGCGGTCGAGACGATTCCAGGGACGGCCGATGTGGACCAGACGGACCCGGTGCCCCTCACGCGCGGCCTGCCGCTGAATCCAGCGGCAGATGGGCTCGTTGCGGGCCGAGGCGGAAATGATCAGGTCCGGCCAGGGCGGCGCCAGGGAATCGGACTTGTCCCGATGAATGCCCGCCAGGGAGGCACCCAACAACAGGTAGGGAACGGTACGGCGATAGGTGAATCGCTTGATCTCGAAGGGCCAGCCCAGCGCCTCGGCGAGCGCCAGGACCTGGGAATTCTCCCCGGTTCGATGATTCAGCAGGGCCCAGACACGCGGCACGGTCGAATCAGCGACCGGTCTCCCCAACCATTTGTGTACCATGAGCCACATGCCTTCGAACCTTCGAATTCCTGATGGTGGAGAAGTATAGCAGACAAAAAACAACAAATTGTATTTTTGATGCAAATTTACTACAGTCTGTATCTGGAAACAAGCCGTCGGTTAGAATGTCTTCATCGATCATCAACCCCCCATCGGTCCATCATGCATAACATCTGGAAGCAAATCTCCCGACGCCTCGTCGTATCCGCAGCCTTCTTCCGGCCTGAATCGGAGCGGATCGCCCTGGAACGGCGCCTGCGCGGCAAGGAGGAAGCCCGGAAACTGGCCCTGTGCGACGCGGTCATCGTCTCCTTCGGCAAAAGCGGCCGCACCTGGCTGCGCGTCATGCTGTCGCGCTTTTACAAAACCAAGCATGGACTGGCCTCGGACCAGTTGTTGGGTTTTGACAACTTGCACAAACAGAACCCGGCGATCCCCAAGCTGTTCTTCACCCACGACAATTATCTGAAGGATTACACCGGCCACGCCGATTCCAAGATCGACTACTACGGCCACAAGGTGATCCTGCTGGCCCGCGATCCCCGGGACGTCGCCGTCTCCCAGTTCTTCCAGTGGAAATTCCGCATGCGGCCGGCGAAGAAAAAGCTCAACCGTTACCCGCCCCACGGGGCCGACATCTCCCTGTTCGAATTCGTCATGAACGAGGACGCCGGTCTGCCCAAGATCATCGCCTTCCTCAACCTGTGGGCCCGGGAGATGGACAAGATCGACGACTTTCTCCTGGTCCGTTACGAGGACATGCGCGCCGACACCGCCGGGCAGCTCAAGCGCATCACCGACTTCCTGGGCACCCCGGGCACCGACGCGGAAATCCGCGACGCGGTGGACTACGCCTCGGTGGAGAACATGCGCAGGCTGGAACAGGAAAGGAAATTCTGGCTCAGCGGCAATCGCCTGGTGCCCAAGGACCGGAACAATCCCGATTCCTACAAGGTCCGCCGCGCCAAGGTGGGCGGCTGGCGCGACTACTTCGACGACGACCAGGTGGAGCGGATCAACGCCCTGGTGGAAGACCGGCTCGATCCGGTCTACGGTTATACCTCAGGCAAGAAAGTGGTGAACCTATGAAGGCTTCCAACGATTACTGCGTCTTCGTCCACACCAACCACAAGCAGTGGATCGGCGCCCTGGTGGCCCAGTATTCCATGAAGCGCAACTCGCTGCACCCGGACAAGTTCGACGTCCGCATCATCCATCACAAGGATTACTCCTTCTTCCGCGAGATGGAGGGCAAGCCCTTCCTGCGCGACGGCGTCGAACGCATCTGGCGCAACGACGACCTCCAGTCCTTCACCCCGCTGCGCTTCATGCCCCCGGAGCTGATGAACTATCGGGGTCGGGCGGTGGTGGTCGACCCCGACATCTTCGCCGTCGGTGACGTCTGGGAACTGTTGTCCCGCGACATGGGCGGCAAGGCGATCCTGTGCCGGCCCCGCTCCGGACCCAAGTGGTGGCTCGACCGCTGCTACGCCTCCAGCGTCATGCTCCTCGACAACGCCAAGCTGACCCACTGGAACTGCGAACGGCAGTTCCGCGCCATGTTCGACTTCGAGCTCGACTACATGGACTGGATCGGCCTCCGCAAGGAACCCAAGGACAGCATCGGCCTGTTCGAGCCGGAATGGAACGACTTCGACAAACTGACCCCGGCCACCAAACTGCTCCACAACACCCGGCGCCTGACCCAGCCGTGGAAGACCGGTCTTCCCATCGACTGGACCCCGGCGGACCGCTTCCGCCTGTTTCCGCCCATCGGCTGGCTGATGCGCGCCCGTCGCCGTCTGCTGGGCGACCACGCCCTGCTGGGCAGATACGTGCGCCATCCCGACCGCAACCAGGAACGCTTCTTCTTCGGCCTCCTGAAAGAATGCCTGGAAAAGGGCATCGTCACCGAAGACCTCCTGCGCGAGGAAATGGCCAAGAATCACATCCGCCACGACGCCCTGGAAGTACTGGACAAGACCCCGCCCCTGGGACCGCCGGGCGATCCCCTCAACCTGGGCTGGCAGGCGCGCCGGGCGGCCTGAGGCGGTCCAGCGGCACCGGCCGGCCGCACAGATAGCCCTGGACGACGTCACAGCCCATGGCCGCCAGTTCGTCATACTGCCGGCGGGTCTCCACCCCCTCGGCGATGACCTGCAGCTCCAGATTGTGGGCCAAGGCGATGACCGCGCCCACCACCTCGCGGTCCTCGGCATGGTCGCTCATGTTCTTGACGAAAGAACGGTCGATCTTGAGGGCGGCGATGGGCAGGCGGGTCAGATAACTGAGAGAAGAGTAGCCGGTGCCGAAGTCGTCGATGCAGATTTCCACCCCCAGTTCCTTCAGGGCGGTGAAAACACGCATCGACCCCTCGGGATCCTCCATGGCCACCGATTCGGTCAATTCCAGTTTCAGCCAGGCCGGATCGAGTTCATGTTCCTCCAGCATCCCGTGCACCTGACGCACCAGGTCCTGTCCCAACTGGCGGGGGGAAACGTTGACCGCCACGGTCAGCTCCCCCGCCCGCAGCCCCAGCGCCCGAAGGCAACGACGGTAGTCGGCGCCCACCTGGCGCAGCACCCATTCCCCCACCGGATCGATCAGACCGGTCTCCTCCAGCATGGGGATGAATTCCGCCGGACTGACCCAGCCGTGCTCGGGATGGTTCCAGCGCAGCAACGCTTCCAGGCCGACCACGCGACCGTCTTTCATCGCCACCTGGGGCTGGTAGTGGATCTCGAACTGATGCCGCTCCAGGGCGTTGTACAGGTCGTTCTCGAGCAACTGCCGGCGC
>JALSSF010000193.1 GCA_026984375.1 Methylothermaceae bacterium
GCGGAAGTGTTTTTCTCCATTTTCATGTTCATGCCAGGCATCCCGTTCGTGTCGGATTTGGGTTCCGGCGCGGTGAACTTGCGCAGCGCCTCCTGCAGCTTGGACTCGGAATCGATCAGGAACTGGCTGGAGACCACGACTTCCTCGCCCTCGGTCAGCCCGGCCAGTACCTCGACCCAGCCGTCGGCGGGGACGCCCAACTGCACGATACGCGGTTCGAACCGGCCCGGTCCCCGGACCACGAAGACGTGGTCCTTCAGTCCGGTGCGCACCACCGCCTCGCTGGGAATGGCCAGCACCCCGGACTTGGGGCGGGTGTGGAGAGTGGCGTTGGCGAACAGTTCCGGTTTCAGGAGCAGGTCGGGGTTGTCGAACTCCAGCCGCACCTTGACCGTGCGGGTCTTGGCGTCGGCGTAAGGGTAGACGTAGACCACCTGACCCCGGAACACCCGTCCGGGCACCGCGGTCAGGGTGATTTCCGCCGGATCGCCCACCTGGACCCAGGGCAGCTCGTATTCGTAAATGTCGGCGTAGACCCATACCTTGCTCAGATCGGCGATCCGATAAAGCTCCGTCTGCGGCGTGACGTACTGACCCTCGCGCACCCCGACCTGGACCACGTAACCGTCGAAAGGGGAATGGATGTGAAGGTTCTTCATGATCTTCCCCGTCCGTTCCAGTTCGCGGATCTGGTGCCGGGGCACGTCCAGCAGCTCCAGGCGTTCCCTGGCGCTTTTCACCAGGTCGCGTGCGCCCCGGGCGATGTCCGCGAAGGGGCTGTCTTTGAGCAGGCGCAGGCTCTTGATGGCCAGCAGATATTCCTGTTCGCTGGCGACCAGTTGGGGCGAGTACAGGCTCAGCAACATTTCGTCGCGGGCGACGAACTCCCCGGTTTCACCGATGTACAGTTGCTCCACCCAGCCTTCGGTCTTGGGGTGGAGACGGGCGAGCAGGTCTTCGTCGTAGGCGACCCGGCCCACGGTATGGATCGGATGGGAGAAATCCCGTCGCATCACCTTGGCGGTGCGTACCCCGATGGTCTGCACCACGGTGGGATCGATGACCACGGTGCCGGCCGCTCCCTGGTTTTCCTGGGCCGCGCCGGGGCAGCCGGGGGGATAGACCGGGACGTAGTCCATGCCCATCTCGTCCTTGGCCGGCGTTTTCGAGGTGATGGACGGGTTCATGGGATGGCGGTAGAACATCGGCTCGCAGGTACCGCCCCCGGCCGCCGGCGCGGCGGGTTCGGGTTGACGTTGCGCCAGCCGGTAACCGGCGCCCAGCCCCAGGGTCAGGGCGACGAGCGTCATGGCGATCCATTTCAGGGACATCAGCGATCTCCTTGCAGGTTTTCCAGGGGCGCGCCCACGGCCGCGCGCAGACGGGCCAGGGCCTGACGCGCCTCGGTCAGAGTTTTCCAGTATTGGATCTCGTAGTTGTAGAGGGTGATCTGGGCGCTGACCAGGTTGAGAAAATCGACCTTGTTGACCTGGTAGCCGGCCAACATCGAGGCGACCGTCTGCCGGGCCTGGGGGATGATGCCCTGGTCGAACAGCACCACCTGTTCGCGGGCGCGGCGGTAGTCGGCCAGGGCGGCGGCGATGTCGGCCCGCACCCGGTTCCAGGTGTCTTGCCACTGGAAGCGCTCCCTGATCAGTTCGCTCCGGCGCTGGTCCACCGCCCGGGCCTGTTTGGTGGCGAAATAGAGGGGGACGGTCATGCTCAGTCTCAGGCTCAGGAAGTCGGTGCGATTGCTGCCGTCCGGGTTCTGGCCGCTGCGGAAACCGTGGGCGGCGCCCACCTTGAAATCGGGAAAGAAATCCTTCCTGGCCAGGGCGAGGCGGGTCCTGGCCGCCTCGATCTGCTTGCGCACCCGCGCCAGCAGGGGACGGTTTCGTTCCGCCCGGGTGAACAGCTCGGTTTCGTCCGGCGGCTCCGGCAGCTTCCGGGAGGCTTTGCGGGGCAGGGTCACCGGGGCGTCCGCCGGCCGGTCGAGCAGGGCGTTGAGCCGGGCCGCCTCCTGGCTCCGCCAGCCCTGCAGCGCCAATTCCCGATCGAGCAGGCGGGACAGCTCCAGTTGGGCCAGGAGCACGTCCTGCTGCAACCCCTGCCCGACGGTGTACTTGGTCTGGGCGATCTCGACGAACTGGCGCAGCAGATCCTGGTTCAGGGCGATGATCTCCAGGGCGCGGTCCAGATAGAACAGGCGCCACCAGACCGTCTCCACGTCCCGGCCGAGGCGCAGGCGCCACTCGGCCACGTCGTCACCGGCGGCCCGGGCCTCCCATTCGGCGGCTTCGGCCCGCAGCTTCAGTTTGCCGGGGAAGGGGAACTTCTGGCTGATGCCCAGTTGCAACTGGGTCATGGCCTCCTGGGGAATGGCGAAGCTGTCGACCGGCAGGTTCAGCGCGTTGAAGCTGATCTCCGGATCCGGCAGGCTGCCGGCCTGGTCCGGAACGGTCTTGAGCGCCTCGTAACGGGCGCGGATCGCCGCCAGGGAGGGATTGCGCGCGTCCGCCTGGTGCAGCGCCTCAGTCAGGGTCAGCGGTTCGGTGGCTTCGGCGTGGGCGATGCCAAGCAGCGGCATCAGCACCAGACACCAATGAAATTTCATGAAAACTCCTCGCTCGTGGGACGAAAACCATGGATTGCGGGCACGAACGGCCCGTCACCGGCACACGGCCGGTGTTGTCGTCGTCAAGCGAGGGTTCGGGGCGGTTTTCCAGGTGGGGGAGAGGCGAGAGGTGACGGAAGCAGCCAGGGAGAAAGCGACCGCTCGCTCTCGGGTGGCGAAAGCACGAGTCGGAACGGTGCGACGAGGATCCCCGTCGGTGTTTGACAGCCGTTTTGCCCGGAACAGGAAGGCCCGTGACCGCAGTCGGGACAGAAATGGTTACAATGGCGCGTGCTGTTCCCGCTGGAAAGGGACGGGCCGGTGTCCGATGGGACGGCGGCTTCGACGATCCCGGCGCCATCCGCCAGGGCATGGTCCGGGGCCGCGGCCGCCGGTTGGGCGGCCAACCCCAGGACCATCAGGCAGATGAACAGACGCAGGATCATATCCCTTCCCGTGAGGATCATGGGTTCGAACCATAACAGAACGGGGAAGACAAGGCAATGGGCAAGGTTCGCTGCTTTCTAGGCGGCGGCGAACGGTTTCAGATCACCGGGCTTGCGCAGCATCTTGTCCACTTCCCCCTGATGCATCTCCTCGGCGGCGATCATGCGGCGGGCGTATTCCTCCAGCAGTACCGATTTTCCCGCCACCTCGGCCAGCAGTTCCCGATAGATTTCCAAGGACTTGCGTTCGTGTTCCAGCGACTCGCGCAGGATGTCGCCGATGTCATGCTTGTGGGTTTCCAGCAACGGACCGATACCCAGGGACGGATGGCCGCCGAGGTGGGTGATCAGTTCGCCGGCCTCGCGGGCGTGTGCCAGGGCTTCTTCGGCTTGTTCCTTCATCCAGGAGACGATGGGAATGCGGCTGTAGCCGAAGACCATCAGGGAATAATGGGTGTAGCGGACCACCCCGGCCAGTTCGAATTCCAGGATCCGGTTCAGCAGATTGATGACTTTGTCACGGTCGATGGTGCTCATGGGTGCCTCCTTTTCGACGGATGGAAGGAAAACGGTTCGGTTCTGGCGCGTTTCAGACGTTCGATACAACTTCGCAACACCAGTTTCCGTACCAGTTGGTGACTGGCGGCATCGAGGCTGCGGAACTCGGCCGCACACAAAGCGCCCTCGGAAAGCAAGCGTAACAGAACCGGTTCCGGCAGTTCCAGCCGAAGCACCGGTGCCGGATCGATCTTGGAGGTCACCGTCAAGCGTTGGCGATCAGTGTCGGCCATCGTGAATTCTTTGCGTTGTTTCGGGGGATTCCGCCATGTTCGCCTCCCGGTGATCACTGAAAGGTGATAACTGAAAAAACAGTCTAGGATACAAATGATAATTATTATCATTTGTATGTCAACCGTGCCGTGTTTCGGGTTCGTTTGCGCAGTCCTTTCCGTCACCTGGCCGTCATGGCGGCGGTTCTCAGCAGATCGAGCAGATCGAACACGCGGGCGACGTAGTGATCGTGGATTTTCAATTTGCTTTCCCCCTTTCCCTTGAGTTCGTCGCCCAGCTTGTCGATCAGTCGTTCCAGACGGCGTCGGTGCACCCCGGTCACCGCCAGGAGGGGATCGGTCACCACCCCTGCCAGGGTGGCGACGACGGCCAGGGAAGCCATCAGGGCGCCGGTGGAGGCGGCGACCAGTCCGGCGGAGGCGGTCACCGGAAAGACCGAGTAGTACCAGGCCCCCAGCGTGGGGCCGAGCCAGAAGTTGGCGACGGCGACGTGATGGGCGATGGCGCCGGCCAGGGCACTGCCCCCGGCGATCACTCCCGGCGTGGCCTTCTGAAAGGCGGCGTAGCCGCTCGCCAGGGTGATCAGGCTGGTGGCCAGGTCGGCGGCGGCGGTCCTGGCGACGGCCAGTTGTTCCAGATTGTGTTCCAGGGCCGCCCGGAATCCGGGGGTATGGATCCGGCCCTGGAGAATTTCCAAATATCGGTGGCACAGGGCCGCCAGTTCCGGCTCCGCCAGGATTTCGGCCAGGAGCGCGTCCCGCTCCGATACCCGTTCTCCGTCCCGGTAGGGCAGCTCCAGCAGTTCGGTGTAGATGAGCCATTTGATTTCGCGCTGGACGTCGGTTTCGAAGCCCCGGGGCAGCTTCTCCAGCCTGGCGGCGGCCCCTGCCATCCCCAGTTTGCCCAGGGCGCCGGCCAAACCGTGGACCGCCAGCGCCGGCACCGCCCAGGCGACGTTCAACGGCGCCCGGTAGAGGTCTCGTCCCAGCGCCTTGCGGTGCAGTTTCAGGGCTCCCTTCACCGAGAAATGGCGCACTACGAACGGCGGAACCCGGGCCTTGCGGGATTCGATATAGCGTTCGATCCCGCGGCCGACGGCTCGCTCGACAAGATCAGGATCAAAGGTTGGAACCGGATCGGTGCGATGGGTCGTGGCGTTCATGTTCCTTTGGACCCGTAGGGTCGGCGAACGCTCCCCGGGATCGGGCCGCATGGATTTATGAGCTGGTTCGGAAACCCGAAACGGTATCAAGGTCAGGAATTTTCAGCCATACTTCCCAAAGGGAGTTATCCGTTGCATGGTCTTCCTGAAACGGCCACACGTAACGCCTGCTGCGACCGTTCGGGGCGATTTCGATGACGGCTCCCAAGGAGAAGGGAAGTCCTTTGGGAATCAGAGCCTCGTTCAGATCGACGGCCACTTCGTACGTGCGCTGTCTGCCGTCGAACAGGCTGCCGGACCGCGGAGACGGAAACACGCCGTGGTCGTTGACCTCGTAGCTTTTCCAGCGGATCCTTGGGGGAAGTTCGTTCTGCTCTCGCCAGTTTTTGACCTTGGGCGCGTCGTCCGGTTGCAACCGTGTAGGGCGGTACCCGACGCTGGCATTACCGTAGTTGTAGATGAAAAAGTATTCGTGTTTGATATGCGGTGAGATGTGGGCGTGCAACAGGAGGCGCAGGCTGTCGTAGTTGTGGGCGGCGGTGTTTTCCGGGACGACGGCCCCCAGGTACAGGAAAACGCCGTCAGTTTTGACGAAAATGCGGGTGCGGGTGCCTGCGGGAGCGAACACCAGTGCATCGTTCCACTCGTCCCCCCCGAGCCGACCGTCGACCAGCGGTGGGGTGCCTTGTGGAACTTCGTAAATCCTTGTCCCTTCCGTAGGCTGCACTCGTTCGGCCAGTGCTCGGATCACCTTGCGGATGGCCTGCTCCTCGGGCCAGGGGTCGATGTAATGGTGGCGCCAGAGCACCCCCGTTTCCTTTGCTTCCGCATAGCTCTCGCGCCGCCATTTGCATTTTTCCAGACGCTGGAAGAGGTCGTTCAGATCGGTGTCGTCCTGAGCGATCCTTTGCCCGGTAGTGGCCAGAAGCGCCGGGCAGGGGGAGGGTTCCCGTTCGATTTTCGCCAGAAAGGCACGCACTGCCTCGCTGACCGGCTTCGGGCGAGTCCTTTGCACCGGCGGGACCGTCTGGACCACGACCCGGTGGCCGGTGGGAAACGGATCCGTGTCCGCATGGGCAGTGGGCGCCTCCGGATTCGGGTCCTGGGGCGCTGACTGGGACGATACTGCCTGCTGCGGTTTGCCTTCCCCTGGTTTCGTTGGAGCTTGCCAAAAGAAGTAGCCGAAGTAACCCAGGAAGGCGAGGACGGCGATGCCGTTGACCAGTTTGGCGATCCGGCGGATAGCTTCCACCGGGAAAGCCGCTGCGGAGTTGGTCGGACTGCGGCCTTCCGGGACAGGGGCGGGTCGTGTGGGAAGCGTTCGTGGAGGCCCTGGCCGGGTGGTATGTTTCATTCCCCGCCCGCTGTATTTCCAAACCAGAATCCCCACGATGAAAAATCCGGCACCGATCAGAGCCGGAATCCAGGCGTCGCCGACACCCCCGGGCTTGAGCACCGCCGTTGCCGGGTCGTCGGGATCGTAGGCAATCTCTACCTTGCGGCCAACGGGAAATTCGGAGACAGTACCCAAAACCAGGGAACGGACCGAAACGCCGCCGGGACCATGCAGATAGATGTGATCGCTGACGTGGCTGATGCCATCGACCTGATAGCGGAAGACCACCTTGGGATAGTACATCCGGGTGGAACCAGAGCTGCCGTGCTCCCACCGGGAAACCACGGTACTCTGTTCGATGACGCCCTCCGTTCTGGGCCAGGAGGCTGTCTTCAGATTGCCCCACATCTGCGAGATGCCGATCCCAAGGAATACCAAACCGAAGAGGCAAAAGAGAAACGGAAGAAAACCAAATTTTCTGGGTTTGCGGCTAGTGCTGGACATGGTCTTTTTCACAAGTTCCGTGGCTGTAAAAAACGGCGTTGAACACGGTCGGCAGGTTGCCGGACATGGGAGCTGCTCGATAACCGCTACCTCCTTCTCGAAGTATAGTCAGAACCGTTTCAATTCCGATCCGTCCTGGGGGCGACCGATGCCAAGATCCCTCCCCGGCCGTCAGCGATCTTGCCGCAATCCCGATCGTGGTGCTGCCGGCATGGTCCGTCGTGTGGAAACTGGTTGAGGCAGGAAGAGGACGAAGGGCGCGACGGTGATAGTGTTGTTCTGGGTTGCCGTGATTCCGAAACGGCGCTATGTCAGGGACACTACCCAAGATCGACCGGGAGAGCTTTCTGTGTTTGTCCTGATCCGGTCCGCCGACTCCCACGAGCCCGGCCTGGCCTATCCGTTCCAGATGCCAATCCCCGCGTTCGGACGCCTGTCACTCATAGTTTCTGCTTTCCTAAGCTGGTCACCGTTGGGGGAATGGTATCGGGGGCGCTGATCGAGCAGGGGTCCCATTCCAAGGCCGGGAATTGCCGAACGAAAGCGATCCGGACGGTCATCTGGGAGATCGGGTGATGAATCGGATCTATCCGGAGTGATACAGCCCCATGGGAGATCTCCTCGGTTTCGGAATGCCATCGTTGGAACCGATGGTTGTAGAAATCGGCCACGTAGACACAGTCGCCTCCATCCAAAGCGATGCCGGTCACGATGGCAAACCATCCGGGAAAGAAGACGTTCATAGCCAGGAGGCCGGGGACTCGGGATGCTGCCGATGGGTTCGGTGGGGATGATCACGGTGCGCCCTCTCCGATGATTATCTCACCGGTTGTGTCGTTCCTCCGGTGCAACCTTACCGGTGATACGGGAAAGCCGGCCTATAGGCCGGCTTTCCCTTTCCCGAAGATAAAGGCGACGAACCTGCTTACCGCGCCCGGCCGGCCTCGGAGGCTTCGGGCACCTCGATCAATTTGCCGGTCT
>JALSSF010000194.1 GCA_026984375.1 Methylothermaceae bacterium
GCAGGCCGCTGCCTTCCGGGTCCAGGGCCACCAGGGTGGTGAGGGGGCCGCCGCCGCGCAGGGAGGTGCGGTGACCGGCACCGCCCGAAGGGGCGTTGAGCTGGAGGGTGAACAGGGCGGTAACGGCGCAGGCCGGACACAGAGCCTCCACGTGTCCACGCTTGATGAAGTGGTCGGCGTTGTTGCGCAGGGTTTGCGCGCCGGGCGCCTCGATCAACAAGGCTTCGATGCCGCTTTCCGCCGGTCTCCGCTCTGAAGCGCCCGGTTTTTCGAACGGCTCGAAATCCTGCATGAAGCGCGGGCCCTCGCCGTCCACCTCGAAGGCGTGGGCATAGCGGCCGAAGGCGGCGTCCAGTTCCGCCACCGTCGGCGGCCGCTCCAGCCGGTCCTCCCAATCTCCCTCGTCGCCCGGGGCAAGGCAGGTCTGCAGCAGACCGATGAAAAACTGGGCCAGGGCGCCGTCGAAGTCGGCCCGGGGCGAGGCGAGCGCCACCGGCGGGTCGGCGGTCTCGGCGATCTGCGCCGGGCGGATGCGGTCGCTCCCGCCGCTACGGTGGCGTACGGGAATCCAGGGGTCGTGGATCAGGTTCATGACGATGGCCTCCGGGTGGTGGAATTGTCTGGCGGTTTCCGTTGTCCTATCATGAGTAAAACCATAGCGAAAAATAAAGCAAAATGACGACGCTTGAAAAACTGGTCAAGATCTCTTCCCGGGGCCAGATCACCCTTCCCAAGGCGGTTCGTGAACTGCTGCGCAGCGACGTGGTCCGGATCGTGGTGGAGGACGGACAGGTGCGCATCGAGCCGGTGGAGGACGTGGCGGGCAGTCTGCGTCGCTATGCCAGGAAATACGTACCGCTGAAGGAGATCCGGGAATCGGCCTGGCGGGAAGCGCTGCGGGAAAAACATGCGCGTCGTTGACGCCAATGTGCTGCTGCGTTACCTGCTGGCCGATCACGAGCGTCACTACGAGCAGGCGGTGGCGTTCCTGGCGCAAGTCCGCCAGGGAGAACGGCAGGCCTACGTCACCGACGCCGTGGTCGCCGAGTGCGTCTACGTTCTGACCGGCTTCTACCAGGTGCCCCGCCAGGAGGCCGCCGACCGGCTGGAGAAGCTGCTCGGTTACCGCGGCATCCGCGGCCCGCACGTAGCGGCGTTGCGCCACGCCCTGCGGCGCTATGGCCGCGGCGGCATCGATTTCGTCGATGCCCTGGTGCTCGCCATCGCCCGGGAACAGGGGCTGGCGGTGGAGAGCTTCGACCGCAAGCTGCGGCGCGAATGCGGAAGTGACTGAGGCCTTCAGGCCCATCTCAATCCCTCCCGGGCGTCGTAGCGCAGGGTGACGGGATCGCCCTTGCCGTCCTCGGCCTTCCCCGTCCAGCCCGAATCGGCGGACTCCAGCACCACCACCACGCCCCATTTGCCCTTTCCCGGCAGCGGCGCCTTGAGGCGCTGCCAGGTGTCGGCGTCGATGTCGGCAGGGATGGTCTCGCCGCTCACTTGGCTGCGGCGCAGGGTGAGGGCGCTCTGGGTCCAGGCGCCGTGGTCGTCGGGCCGCCCGCCGTGGAGGGGAACGAGGCGGCCGTCTTCGAGACGGGCCAGCCACACCGTGACGGTGGGCTCGCCCAG
>JALSSF010000195.1 GCA_026984375.1 Methylothermaceae bacterium
CCTGCGCCGCAGCGGCGATCGCCGCGACCGCATTGCCGACGTTGTGGCGGCCGACCTGATCCCAACGCACCTCCCCCACTACCGATCCCTCATGGCAGACCTGAAAGCGGCTGCCATCGGCAGCGAGGAGGCGGGCCTGCCAGTCGCCCCGGGTGAAACCGAAACGTTCCACCGGAGTCCAGCAACCTTGGGCCAGCACCGCCTCCAGATTGTCGTCCTCCGCCGCCACGATGAGACGGCCGTTTCCCGGAACGGTCCGTATCAGGTGGTGAAACTGGCGCTGAATGGCGGCCAGATCGGGAAAGATGTCGGCGTGGTCGAATTCCAGATTGTTGAGGACGGCGATCCTGGGACGGTAATGGAGAAACTTGGAGCGTTTGTCGAAAAAAGCGGTATCGTATTCGTCCGCTTCCACCACGAACCACTCCCCCGCCCCCAGACACGCCGAACGGCCGAAATCGACCGGAACACCGCCGATCAGAAAACCGGGCTGATACCCGGCCTCCTCCAGTATCCATGCCACCATCGCGGTGGTGGTAGTCTTGCCGTGGGTGCCGGCCACCGCGATCACCCGGCGTTTCTGCAACACCGCCTCATACAACCAGCGCGGCCCGGAAAGGTAGGGAATTCCGAGATTCAGCACCGCCTCGACCTCCGGATTGCCCCGGGACAGGGCGTTGCCGATCACCACTCGATCCGGACGGGGTTCCAGATTGGCCGGATCGTAACGGTCGAGACGGATGCCCGCCGATTCCAGTTGGGTGCTCATGGGCGGATAGACGTTCTGGTCCGATCCGCTGACCCGGAAACCCAACTCCCGGGCCAGCAGCGCCAACCCTCCCATGAAGGTGCCGCAGATACCGAGAATGTGAAGATGCATGGAACAATGGTACCAAATCAGGAAGACTTTTCCTGTTTGGCCGGCTCGCCGGCCTCGCCTCCGCCCTTTTCGGCCGGCTTCCCGGCGGGCTGCTCTTTTTCCTGGGCGGCCTGCTCCCCGGGAGAATCCGACGGCGCCGGACCACTCCCCGCCGCCTCCAGTAAGGCGACGAGATCGCTCCGCCCCCGCTGCCGGGCCCGATCCAGGACCGAACGGCCGGCGGCATCCTTGGCGTTGACGTCGGCACCGGCGGCCAGCAGCACCTTCACCACTTCCAGCCAGCCGCCGGCGACCGCGTCCATCAGCGGGGTGACACCACGGTTGTCGGCGGCGTTGACATCGGCGCCATAACCGATCAGCAGGCGGACGATCTTCTCGTTGCCGAAAAAGGCCGCCCCCATCAAGGGAGTACGGCCAGACGGGGTCCGCGCGTCGACATCGACCCCCTGGGCCAGAATCGATTGCACCCGGGTCAGGCGTCCCTGGCTGGCGGCGGCGAACAAGGCCGTCTCCGCCTCCCCCGCCACACTGGACACGGCGAAAATCCCAACGACGAGAAAAATCAGCGCGCGCACGTCGATCTCCCACTCTCCGCGATCGGGTTACACGATTGCAGTATAGTTCGCGTTTCGGGAGGGGAGAAGAAAACCGGCATCAGGGAGGATCGCACCGGAGCGGAAACAGGGACGAAATCCGCTCCGGCAGGCTCATGGACGAGCGGGCGTGCCTTGTCTCACACGCTCG
>JALSSF010000196.1 GCA_026984375.1 Methylothermaceae bacterium
GGCTTCGGGGGATTCGGCGGCGGCTTCGGGGGATTCGGCGGCGGCTTCGGGGGATTCGGCGGCGGCCTCGGAGGGTTCGGCGGCGGCCTCGGAGGGTTCGGCGGCGGTCAAAACAGGATGCCGGGCAGGCTGGCGCTGAATCTCAATTATCGCCAGCAGCATTTGTTTTCCACCCAGGAGGGACGGACCTACGATCTGTTTCATCAGCTTCAGGCGAATTCCACCGCGAGGCTCGTCGACTCCGTCTTTCTCAACGCCCGGGCCACGGCCGGTCAGACCTTGGTCAATCCCCAGGGGCGCCAGTTCGCCGGTAACGTGGTGAACGTGGGCAATCGGGCCAATTTTTACACTTTTGGCGTTACGCCGTACTGGCTGCCCCATCTTGGTGGCTATGCCGACGGGCGGGTGCTGTTGGATTACTATTACGTGACCACCTCGGGGCGGGCCGCCTCGGCGGCGCACACTTATACCCAGTCCGCCTTTCTCAGGAGCGGAAAGCGCTTCAAGATTCTCACCTGGCAGATCGGCTTCAACAATCAGCGCCAGGTCCGCAGCGGCGGCGACGACGTCCGGTTCCGCAACGGCATTGCCGTGCTGAACTATCGTTGGACCCGAACTTTCAGCACTTTCGTCCAGGGCGGTTTTTTCGACAATGATTTCCGCACCACCACCAATGCCAGCAACGACGGCTTGTTCTATACCGTGGGAGCCACCTGGACGCCCAACCGCAAGCTGACCCTTTCCGCCGGCGGTGGGCGCAACAGTTTCGCCAGTATCACCTTCTCCCCCACACGTCGGACTTTGTTGCAGGGGATTTATCGTCGCAACAACGTGGGGACTTTGACCGGCAACGTGTTCATGGGGCTGATCAATCATCGGACCCGACACACCGTATGGCAGGCCCGCTACACGGAATCGGTCACCACCACCCAGACGGTGCTGGCCCAGCGTCAGGTGTTTCAGGTGGTGGACGAATTCGGCAATCCGATCGTCGATCCTGTTACCGAGCAACCGGCCCTGGTGGCGATCGATCTTCCCCGCCTGGTGGACGAGGTGTTCATCAGGAGGCGGGCGGATCTTTCGTTCACCGGGAATACGGCGAAAACCACCTTCAACGCCCGTGTGTTCGTGGCAAAGCGGAATTTTCAGGTGAGCCGCGACGAATCCAAGGTCCTGGGGATCAACGGCAGCTGGAACTGGCGCTGGGGAACGCGGACCAGCACCGTGTTTCAGGGATGGTGGCAGTGGTCGGATTTTTCGAGGCGGCAGGGGCAGGATTCCACCAACGTGTTCTGGCTCGCATCGGTACGGTTGACGCGGCGGCTGAGCCGGAACGTCAACGCCTCTCTGGAGTACCGCCACCAGCAGCAGTCCTCGGACGGGATCGCCGGTCGGGACTACCAGGAGAATCGTGCCATCGCTTCCTTGAACATGAGATTTTGACCGTGTACACCAAATTCTACCGGCTCAGCAAAAAACCTTTCCAATTGACGCCTGACCCCGAGTTTTTCTTCAACAGCCCGGTGCACAAGCGCGCGTTGGCCTATCTGCGTTACGGCTTGGCCCAGGGAGAAGGCTTCATCGTGGTGACCGGGATGCCGGGCACCGGCAAGACCATGCTGGTCAAGGAGTTGTTCAAATCCCTGCGCCGGGAGAACGTCGTCGCCGGCCTGATGGTGACATCTCAGGTGGGGGCCGAAGACACCTTGCGGATCATTTCCGCGACCTTCGGGCTTTCCTACGACGGCGACGACAAGGCGACCTTGCTGCGCAATTTGGAGTCCTTCTTCAAGGAGAAAGCCCGGGAGGGGCGTCGGGTTCTGCTGGTGGTCGACGAGGCGCAGAACCTTCCCCTGCAGTCGCTGGAAGAGCTGCGCATGTTATCCAACTTCGAGCTCAACGGTCGTCCGCTGTTCCAGGCCTTTCTCCTGGGCCAGGACGAATTCCGCGCCATCCTCCAAAGCGAGAACTTGACTCAAGTGCGCCAGCGGGTTATCGCCACCTATCACCTGCGGCCGCTGACGTTGGAGGAGACCCGCGCCTATATCCTGCATCGCCTGAAACTGGCCGGCTGGCAAGAGGATCCCCGTTTCGAGGAAGAGGCCTTCGTTCCCATTCATCAGTACAGCAAGGGGATTCCCCGCATCGTCAATACCCTGTGCGATCGGTTGCTGCTGTTTTCCTATCTGGAAGAACTCCACCGGATCGACGCTGAGGTGGTGCGGAGCGTGGTGCAGGAACTTCGGGAGGAAGCTCCGGAAGCCAGTGAAATGCCAGCTTCCAGCGACGAAGTGGTCAGCCCGATGTTCGTCCAGACCCGACGGTTGGACGAGCCGTCGCCCGCCGTATCCGCTCCCCTGCTCGAGCGTGTCGAAAGACTGGAACGCCTCGTGGCGGAGTTGCAGCGCATCGTCGAGCACGAGCGTGCCCTACTGCGCAAGGCGATCCTGCTCCAGTTGGACATGGACGCCTCGTATAATCTGGGCGAGGCCATGACGCCTTTGGTTCCTTCGGCCGAAAGACCGGAAACGTCCCCTTCGGCGTCCGAAGAAGGGCGGGCCGCAGAGGAGGAGCGGGCATGAGGCGGGTACGCCTGGCCTGCGTGGTGGGGGCCCGGCCCAACTTCATGAAGATCGCTCCGATTCATGCGGTCTTGCGTGACCATCCCCGTCTGGAACCCTATCTGGTCCACACCGGCCAACACTACGACGAAGCCATGAAGGACGCCTTCTTCCGTCAGTTGGGCATCCCTGAGCCGGATGTGGATCTGGAGGTCGGTTCCGGCACCCACGCCTGGCAGACCGCCCAGATCATGCAGCGTTTCGAGCCGGTGCTCGACGAGGTGAAACCGGAGGCGGTGCTGGTGGTAGGGGATGTCAATTCCACCATCGCCTGCGGTCTGGTGGCCGCCAAGAAGCAGGTACCCCTGATCCACGTGGAGGCGGGGCTGCGCAGCGGCGACCGCACCATGCCCGAGGAGATCAACCGGATCCTCACCGACCAGCTTTCCGATCTGCTGTTCACCACCGAGAAGTCGGCGGAAGCCAATCTGCGCCAGGAAGGCATCGCTCCCGAACGGATCCACTTCGTCGGCAACGTCATGATCGACGCCCTGTTCGCCCACCTGGAACGGGCCACGCCGGCCGCCCGAACCCTGGCCCGCTTCGGCCACGACCTCCCCGACGACTATGGCGTCCTGACCCTGCACCGGTCGGCGAACGTGGACGATCCCGAGATGCTGGACCGTTTGCTGGCCGTGCTGGCGGAGATCGGCCGCCGCCTGCCCCTGGTGTTTCCCTGTCATCCGCGCACGGCCGCCAGGATCGAGGCCTTCGGTTTGCAGCGCCGCCTGCGGGAGGCGGACGTGGCCGTGTTGCCTCCCCTCGGTTATCTGGAGATGCTGGGACTGGTGAAGGATGCCCGCCTGGTGCTCACCGACTCCGGCGGTCTGCAGGAGGAGACCACCGCCCTGGGGGTGCCGTGCCTGACCCTGCGGGACAATACCGAACGGCCCGTCACCGTGACCGAAGGGACCAACACCGTCGTGGGCCGGGATCCGGAGCGCATCCGCGCCTGTGTCGCCGACGTTCTCGAGACCGGCGGCAAGCGGGGAAGGATCCCGGCGTTGTGGGACGGAAAGGCGTCAGAGCGTATCGTATCCATCATCGACGAACGGTTTTCATGACCCCGGTCAACGCCCTGAGCGTGGACGTGGAGGACTACTTTCAGGTCTCCGCGTTCGAGCCCCACATTCCCCGCCGCGACTGGGACCGCTGGCCCCACCGGGTGCAGGCCAATACCGAGCGGGTGCTGGCTCTGTTCGACGAGGCGGGGGTGAAGGCCACCTTCTTCACCCTCGGCTGGGTGGCCGAGCGCTATCCCGGTCTGATCCGCGCCATCGTGGCCGCCGGGCATGAACTGGCCTGTCATGGTTACGAGCACCGCCGGGTCAGCGACCAGACCCCCGAAGCGTTCCGTGCCGACGTCCGCCGCGCCAAGGGCGTGCTCGAGGACGTGGGTGGGGTGGCGGTGCTCGGTTACCGCGCCGCCAGCTATTCCATCGGCCGCGACAATCTGTGGGCCCTGGAGATACTGCAGGAAACGGGGTTCCGCTACAGCTCCAGCATCTATCCGGTCAGTCACGATCTCTACGGCATGCCGGAGGCGCCCCGTTTCGCCTTCCGTCCCGCCAACGCCCCGGCGCTGCTGGAAATTCCCGTGACCACGGTGCGTCTGGCGGGACGCAACTGGCCCTGCGGCGGGGGCGGCTTCTTCCGCCTCTACCCCTACGCCCTGACCCGATGGGCCTTGCGGCGGATCAACGCCGAAGGTCAGGCGGTCATCTTCTATTTCCATCCCTGGGAGATCGATCCCGATCAGCCCAGGCCCCCCGGGCTGGGTTGGAAGACCCGCCTGCGCCATTACCTCAACCTCGGCCGGATGGAATCCCGCCTGCGGCGCCTGTTGCGGGATTTCGCCTGGGACACCGTCGCCAACGTGTTTCTGCCTCGAGTCCATGAACATTGAACCGCTGACCCCGGAGCAGTCCCGACGCTGGGACGCCTACGTGGAGAATCATCCCGACGGCACCTTCTTCCACCTGAGCGGTTGGCGGACGGTGTTGGAAGACACGCTGGGACACCGGACTCATTACCGCTATGCCGAGCGGGACGGCAGGATCGTCGGCCTCCTGCCCCTGGGGCACATCGCCAGCCGCTTGTTTGCCAACGCCCTGATTTCCACCCCCTTCTGCGTCTACGGCGGTCCGCTGGCCGACGATGACGATATCGCCGATACGTTGGCCCGGGCGGCACGTGAGCAGGCCGCCGCCCTCGGCGTCGATTACCTGGAATGGCGTCTGCGGCGGCCGTCGGGAAAGGACCGGCCGGTCAAGGATCTGTACGTCACCTTCCGCAAGACGCTCGATCCCGATCCCGAAGCCAACCTCAAGGCGGTGCCGCGCAAGCAGCGGGCCATGATCCGCAAGGGCATCAAGGCCGGCCTCGAGAGCGTGATCGACGCCGGCGTGGATCGTTTCTACGAAGTCTATGCCGAAAGCGTCCGCAACCTGGGCACGCCGGTGTTCCCCAAACCCTATTTCCAGGCCCTCAAAGACACCTTCGGCGACCGCTGCGAGATCCTCATGGTGGAACACCAGGGGCGTCCGGTGGCCGGGGTGATGAACTTTTATTTTCGTGACGAGGTGCTGCCCTACTACGGCGGCGGCACCGCCGAGGCGCGGCGTCTGTACGCCAACGATTTCATGTACTGGGAAGTGATGCGCCGGGCGGTGGAAAGAGGCGTGCGGGTGTTCGACTACGGCCGCAGCAAGAAAGGCACCGGCTCCTACCGCTTCAAGAAACACTGGGGCTTCGAGCCGCAGCCGCTCCACTACGAATACGACCTGATCCGGGCCCGGGAAATGCCGGACATCAATCCCCTCAATCCCAAATACCGCTTCTTCATCGCCGCCTGGAAACGGCTGCCGCTGCCGGTGAGCAAATGGCTCGGGCCCTGGCTGGCGAAGGATCTGGGCTGATGACGGGCCTCCTCTATCTGACCCACCGGATTCCCTATCCCCCCAACAAGGGAGACAAGATCCGCTCGTTCCATTGGCTCAAGCACCTGGCGGATCGGCGGCCGCTGTATCTGGGCACCTTCGTCGACGATCCCGACGACTGGCGTCACGAGACGGCGGTGCGGAAATATTGTGCCGAGGCTTGCCTGCGTCCCCGTCATTCCTTCCGCACCCCGCTGGCCGCCGTGCGCGGCCTGGCCGGCGGCCAGCCGCTCACCCTGGCCTGTTACCGCGATCGGGTCCTGGGGCGCTGGGCCGCCGAGTTGGTGGCTACGGGCAGGATCGACACCGTGCTGGTGTTCTCCTCGGCGATGGCCCAGTTCGTCGATCCCGCCTGGTCGGTGCGCAAGGTGATCGATTTCGTCGACGTCGATTCGGACAAGTGGCGCCAGTACGCCGGGCGCAAACCGTTCTGGAGCGCCTGGATCTACCGCCGCGAGGCCGAGCGTCTGCTGGCTTACGACCGCCGCATCGCCGCCGCCTTCGATCGCAGCCTGTTCGTCAGCGAGGCCGAGGCGGACCTGTTCCGCCGTCTGGCGCCGGAGGCGGCCGACCGGGTGGACTGGATCGAAAACGGGGTGGACACCGACTATTTCCGCGGCGGGCGGGAGTTCGCCAATCCCTACCACCCCGGGGAAGCGGCGCTGGTGTTCACTGGCGCCATGGATTACTGGGCCAACGTCGATGCGGTGCGCTGGTTCGCCGACCGGGTCTTTCCCCGCATCCTCCGGCATCACGTGGAGGCGCGCTTCTACATCGTCGGTGCCCGTCCGGCCGAAAGCGTCCGGCTGCTGGGGCGGCGCGAGGGGATCGTGGTGACCGGGGCGGTGGCCGACGTGCGCCCCTATCTGGCCCACGCGCGCCTGGCGGTGGCGCCGCTGCGGATCGCCCGCGGGATCCAGAACAAGGTGCTCGAGGCCCTGGCCATGGCCAAGCCGGTGCTGGCCACCACCATGGCCCTGGACGGACTGGCACTCGAGCCTGGCCTGGCCATCGCCCGCGCCGACGATGCCGAGGTCATGGCCGAGATCGCGTTGCAAGCCCTGGACGACCGTGACTTCCTGCCCTGTCACGCTCCGCGGAACCGCCGTTTCGTGGAAGCCCGTTACAGCTGGCGGGAGCGTTTCGAACGACTGGACCGCGTGTTGGGGATCGATTCATGAGCACCACCGCCGACACCCGCACCTCGATGCCACTGACTTTCCATGTGTCTCCCGCCTGGCAGGGCGCGCTGGCGGCCCTGGCCGTGGCGTTGACCGCCCTGTTCGTCCTCTACTGGCAGACGTTCCGGTCCATGGCGGCCATCTGGGAGCGTTCGGAAACCTTCACCCACGGCTATCTCATCTTTCCCATCAGTCTGTGGCTGATCTGGCGCCGCCGGGCACGATTGGCCCATCTGAGACCGCGGCCGGACTGGCGCGCGCTCCCGACCCTGGCCCTGCTCGGTTTCGGCTGGCTGCTGGCCAACGTGGTGGACGTCCAGGTGGTCCAGCAACTGGCCTTCGTGGCCATGATTCCGGCCCTGGTCTGGGCGCTGATGGGCTGGCAGGTGTTGCGCGAGATCGCCTTCCCGATGGCGTTTCTGGTCTTCGCCGTCCCCATGGGAGAATTCCTCATCCCGCCGCTGATGAACTTCACCGCCGACTTCACCGTGGCCCTGATCCGCCTGGTGGGGATCCCGGTGTACCGCGAGGGCACCTTCTTCAGCATCCCCTCCGGCGACTGGTCGGTGGTGGAGGGCTGCAGCGGTCTGCGTTACCTGATCGCCTCCGTCACCCTGGGTTGTCTGTACGCCTATCTCAACTACCGTTCCCCGTGGCGCCGCCTGGCCTTCATCGCCCTGGCCACCTTCTTCCCCATCGTCGCCAACGGCCTGCGGGCCTTCATGATCGTCATGATCGCCCATCTGAGCGACATGAAGCTGGCTCTGGGCGTCGATCACTACATCTACGGTTGGGTCTTCTTCGGCCTGGTGATGATGCTGATGTTCTGGATCGGTTCGTTGTGGCACGAGCCGCGGGAGGCGGAAACGG
>JALSSF010000197.1 GCA_026984375.1 Methylothermaceae bacterium
CAGCCGATGTTCAGAACATTCTCGTCGCCCTTGATTTCCGCTCTTTCGCAGATCAGATCGAATTTGCGTCTCTGGGCCTCTGACAGCGTTACCGGGCTGTTTTTGGCCTCCACCGCCGTGTCTCCGTAAAAAGCCATGGAATAGGCTTGGAACCTTTCATCCAGAAAGCTCCGGAAGAAATCGATCTTCTCGTCGTAGTGGGACGATATGAGCTCAGAAGTCTCCTCCCACATGGGACCCGACTTGGTCGAGACGCCGAGCTCCTCCAGCCCCCAGCCCTTTTCCCGGGCAGCTTGGTATTCCCTTTCCAGAAACCTGGCGACATGCGCCTCTTTCTTGACCGCTTCCGCCGTACCCCAAAGCGGTATTTCCTCATTCAGTGCAGACAACATCTCCATCACTGTCCCCAAATGGCATTGACGTCGAAACCGCCATTCCGCTGATGTCGGACCAAGCATGAGGCCATTCCAAGAAATCGAACCGCCAAGATGGAATAGAAAGCCCCTGCTCTTTTCAATCAGGGCAATCAACGAAAAAGCGCACAATGCGGAAACGGCATTTTCACCTTACGGCAACAAAAAGCCACGAAAGGAATCATCGCCCCCCGGCTACCATGAGCAAGAGTAACATGAAAAAACCCGCTGATAAGCGGGCTTCAGAAAGATTTTGGATGGCGCGCGAGCAGATGTGGTGGGCCGTGCAGGAATCGAACCTGCGACCAACTGATTAAAAGTCAAAAATGTTTTTGATTTCAATTAGTTAGCAAATAACCCCCCTTCTTCGTCCCCCCTTGAATCTTGAATTTTAGTGGGGGTTCGAAATGATCCTTACAGTTTGTGCCACCAAAGGTGGCGTCGGAAAGACCACAGTCACCGCCAACCTGGGCGGATTCCTGGCCGATCTCGGCCGCAAGGTGCTGATCATCGACGCCGATGTCCAGCCGACTCTGTCGTCATATTACATTCTTGACGGCCCGCCTGCCGAGAACGGCCTCACCCACCTGATCCAGGCCGCAAGCGCGGACGGCGCCATCAGCCGGACGGGGATCAGGAACCTGGACCTCGTCTATTCCGACGATCCCGAGGGCGAGCTGCAGCACTGGATCGCCAGGACGCCGGACGGGCGGTTCCGCATTCGCCGCGCCCTGGACGAGATCGCCCCCCGGTACGACTTCATCCTCATCGACACCCAGGGCGCGGTGGGCGGCCTCCAGGACGCCGCCATACTCGCCGCAGATCTGCTGGTCTCCCCCATCACTCCGGAAATGCTGTCGGCGAGGGAATTCCTGCGTGGAACCATCCAGATGCTGGAGCGGCTTGGGGACCTGCGGTACCTCGGATTCGAGCGCCCGCCCCTCGTCGGCGTCCTCAACCGCATGGACAAGACGCGCGACGCCAGGGACATCGCCGACCAGATCCGCGACTTGGCGTCCGGGCACCCCGAGATCGACATCCGCATGGCCCGCACCGTCATTCCGGCCACGGTGGCGTACAGGAAGGCGGCCTCCATGCAGGCGCCGGTCCATCGCATCGAAACGAAGCGGCGCGGCGGCCCCACACTCTCCGCGCTGGAGACCATGGCCCGCCTGGCCAGGGAACTGGGGCTCGCTGAGTCTCCGGACACCGAGATCGCTCAAGGAGGTGAACCGAAATGAGCAAGATACCTTCCCCCGAGGAACTCCGGAAACGCCTGTCCGCAGGACACTTCGGCAAAAGCCGGAAAAGCGAGCCGGGCGACCCGGTGCAACCCACACCCATGGTGGTGCCGGTCACCAAGATCGACCTCTACGACCACAATCCCCGCGCTGTGGAGAACGAGAAATACGAGGAGATCAAGGAAAGCATCCGCCGGTCGGGGCTGGAGCAGCCGATCTCCATCACCCGCCGTCCCGGATCCGAGAACTACATGGTGGACGCAGGGGGCAACACCCGACTGAGGATCCTCAAGGAACTGCACCAGGAACACCCCCACGACCCCCGCTTCTTCAACATCCATGTGCTGTACCAGCCCTGGGTCTCGGAGTCGCACGTCCTCGCCAAGCACTTGAAGGAGAACGACCTGCGGGGGAGCCTCGCCTTCATCGACCGCGCCCGGGGCGTCATGAAGATGCGGGAGCTGCTGGAGCAGGAACTTGGAGAGCCGATATCCTCCCGGAAACTGGCGACGATTCTTACGGAACAAGGGTACAAAATCGATTCGGGCAACCTCTCCCGCCTGGAGTACGCCGCCACCGTCCTGCTGCCGCTGATTCCCCTGGCGCTGGAGGCGGGGCTGGGGGCGCCCAAGGTGCGGAGGATCCGACGCATCGAGAACGCCCTCGAGAAGTACCTCGAATTCCTGGGCCACGAGGACAGGGAGGGACCCGTCGCCCTCTGGCGCGAATGCCTCGCCGAGGTGGACACGGCGGACGAGGACCTTCCCATCGACCGCGCCTACGAGAACCTGGCCCGGCGCCTCGAGCCGGTCCTGAGGTACGCCAACGCGCAGTCGATCCTCATCGACCTGGACATGCTCATGGAAGGCAAGACGATCCGGCGCTACGAGCCGTCGCCGGAGGTGGATGGGAATGGGGAAAAGAGCCTGGAAGGCGGCAGCGCCGGGCCGGCGCCCGGCGGAGAGGCGGAACCGGCCCGGCGGGCGCCCCCCGCCGCGCCGGCGGGCGGGGACGAGCCAGGCGGGCCTGGAGCCCGGGCGGCCCCGGACACCGACGAAGGCGGCATTGCCGGCGGGCGGCCCGGCGCGGGCGACGCCGGCCAGGCTGGCGGCCGGGACGAGAAGCCCGTCCGCCACCCGCTGCCCGACGACGCCCGGTCCCTGCAGGCCAGGCTGTGGATCCAGGCCATCCGGCTCACCAGGCCCCTGGGCCTGGAGCCCCTGCTGCGGAAGACCCGCAGCGGCGCCGGCTACTTCATCGACGTGCCGGAAACGCCCTTCTCTTCGTGGAGGACGGGCAACCCCCTGGGCGACACCCCGGAGGAGGAGCATCGTACCGGGGTTTGGTGGCTGTTGATGGAGCTGGCCGAGCAGCCCATGGCCGCCAAGTCCGAGGAGATCGATGGGGACGTTCACCTCGTGGCTCCCGAAGAGATCCTCGATACCCGCTGGATGCAGCGGCTCGCCCACGACCGGAACATGGACGACCTCGTGGGCACTCCATACCACCAACTGGGGATAACGCTGCGTCAGATCTCGCCCGAGGAACTGCAGATCGTCACCGACATGCTGGCCGCCAAAAAGAAGCTGGCTACGTTGCTTGGAAACCCGGCCAGCATCTGGATTCCCGGCGTCGAGTGGGCCGGCAAGCCCGGGAGGGACGACCGATGACCGGACGACACGCCCACCTGGGCAGCCCATCTCTGAACCGCCTGGTGCTCGACTACCTGATCCACCGGATCGTATCCGGCGACATCGTGACGAGCGACCAGCTCGGCATCGATTCGCGAATGCGGCGCCAGCTCATCGACCTGCGGGCGGCCGATCTCGGCCGCCTCGCCGGGCTGCGCGGATGCGTGCGGGTATCGGTGGACGTGCAGGCGCTGGCGCGCATGCTGGACCACTTGGCGCAGGAACGCCGCCAGCAGGGCGCGGTGGAGGAACTTGTTCGGCGCGACGCGCCCAACGCCATGCTGCTGGCGTTGTTCCAGCTCACGAGCCGGGAGGTCACGGTTCTGCGCCAGGCGTTGGGGTTGCCAGGCTCCCCCGGCAGAACCCGACAAGCCACCGAGGAAGAGGAACTCAGGATATGGAGCGCCCTCCGCGATCTGCGCATGGATTCCGAAGCGCTCCGTCCGGAGGACTGGCTGGCGCTGCACGACGAAACCGGCATTCCGCTGCGGATCCTCTGGTCCGCGGTCACGAATTTGCGCGACGACGAAACGCGAAGGAGGGCCACATCATGAACCAGCCGCCGGAAAGCCCGCCCGAGGCCGCCCTGCTCAAGGCGCAGATCGAGGCCGGCAAGCGCCGCCTGTTGGAAGGCGGCGCGCAGCAGGACGGCTTTCTGCTGTTCTCCTCGCCCCAGGAAGCCATGCCGAAGCTCGCCTTCCTGGACCCGATCCTGGAGCCGGTGGAGAAGGTCGTCTGGGCCAATGCGTGGATCCACGCCAAGGAGAACGGCAGCCAGATGGCGGGATTCTCGTCGCACAAGGCGCTCGCCGCCCGCTGCAACATTCGGAGAAGGCAGGCCGTCGCCCGCTCGCTGGCGGTGCTTCGCCTGTGCCGCTGGATCACGCTCTGTGAAGAAGTGCGGGATCCCGGGGGCGGCGCTTACCGGGGCAACCTCTACGCGCTGCACGACGAACCCGCGCCCCTGGCGCTTACGCGGGAGCTCGACCCTGGATACCTGGACTATCTGGACCGATGCCGGTCCAGCGCCGATCCTCGAATTCGCGACGTCGCGCGCCGGGTTTCAGAGGGCATCGACCGGCAGCTGAACGCGGGCCACGATCTCCTGTCCCCAGATCCGGTTCGACAGCACGACGTCCGCGTCGAGGCGTTGAAAACCATCCGGAAGCTGGAGCAGCGCTCCCGCGGGCGCGACCAGGACGAGCCGGGGCCGTTCCTGTTCTTCGGCACCCGGGTCACGTCCAACAATCCGCGACCATTGTCCAGCGCCGAAAATCACCAGGTTCGAAATATGAACACGGTAATTTCGGGGCGATCCCTGGAGAAATCACCAAGTTCGAAATTCGAACACGGTAATTTCGAACGTAGTAGTAGTAGTAGTTATATATCTAAAAAACCTACTACTACATCCCCTGTGGAAAAATCCGAACGAAAATCCAGGTTGATTCAGCCTCTCGAACTGACGGATGAGGAATTCGATCTGGTTCTGCATCGGATGCGGAACTTCCCGCTCGAGCAGCAACAAGACCTCCTGGACGAACTGGGGGAGCAGATCCGATTGCGGAAGGACACTCTCAACCCCATCCGCAACCCCGCCGGCTACCTCAGCTGGCTCTGCCAGGAGCTCGAGCAAGGCGGACAACCCTTCACCAGCGCCCACCTCGAGCGCCGGAAACGACGGGCCAGGGAGGCCAAGCGGGAGAAGGCGGAACGCCTGGCCAATGAGCGGGCGATGAAGAAGCTGGAACAGATGCTCAAGGAGAAGGGCGTTGGATAGGCCTCGGAGCGTTGGCAGTGCCAGCACCCTGGAGGCCTGGGGAAGTGCTGGCAGTGCCAGCACCCTGGAGGCCTGGGGAAGTGCTGGCAGTGCCAGCACCCTGGAGGCCTGGGGAAGTGCTGGCAGTGCCAGCACCCTGGAGGCCTGGGGAAGTGCTGGCAGTGCCAGCACCCTGGAGGC
>JALSSF010000198.1 GCA_026984375.1 Methylothermaceae bacterium
CATGGTCGGGCGGCGCATCGCGCCCCGTTTTTTTCAGGCTCTGGCGAATATGCGCCATGGTGAGAATCCTGAAAGAAACAGGTGGCACAAAACCCTCCAAGGCAAAAAAGCGGTCGAGATCCTCCAATCCGCAAGCCAACTCGTCAGGATGGTAACCTTTCCCCTTCGCGCGGCTGAGGCGGTCGTTACGTTCGAGAATCCCGCCGATTTCTTCCCTGTATCCGGCCCACTTGTCACGCAAGGAGGCTATGGAGCGTGCCAGCGCCAGTCGCTGCTTTTCGATCGTCTCGGGGTCCGGAACCGTAGGCACCCAGGTTTTGAACGTGGGTGCCAACAGGGGACGCAACAAACGGTTAAAGCCGTCGAACCCGCCCAAAAGCCGCCATACCAGTTCCACCTCACCCCCCGGCAGGGGATAAAGCGTCCTCCGCCACCAGTCGGCGATGGCCTGCCGGCGCAGATCCTCATCCTCGCCCAGTTCGGCCTCGAAGGGCTGGCCACCGAGGAAAGCGAACTCGCGCAGGGCCCGCTGGCAGAATCCATGGATGGTGTGGATGGCCGCCTGATCCATGCTGCGCACCGCCAACGTCAAACGGTCCCCGACAGGCGTCCCCTTTTCCACGAGACGGCGAAAAAGGCGGCGCAGGAATTCGTCCCGGCCCAGGATTTCCAGAACCTCCGCCAGAAAAGAATCGATACGGTCCGCCTGGTCACCGAACACATCGGCCCAGTGTCTTTCCCCCAGGGCCGCCCAGACGGAATCGCCATCGGGAATTTCCAACAGCTGCCGCAGCAAACCGGCCGTGGGTCCAGACTCCAGACATTCGGCGATCCGCTGCGCCTGGTACAGGCGGGCGCGGATGCGCCCGCGCAGTTCGTCGGTGGCGGCGTTGGTGAAGGTGACCACCAGGATCTCGCCCACCTCCCGCCCCGCCAACACATGGCGAAGATAGAGGTTGGCGATGGTGTAGGTCTTGCCGGTGCCGGCGCCGGCCTCGATGAGCTGGCAGCCGGTGAGGGGAAAATCGAGCAGGGCGCCGCTATCGAGGGGTTTCATGCCAGCCGCTCCCGGTGTTCGAACACCGGCCGGTAGAGCCTTGCCGCCAGCTCCGTGAAACCGGGGGTCGTCAGCGGCTCTCCGGAGGTTCCCCGAATCAGCAATTGAACATAGGGATCGTCCCTGTCTCCGGGAATCTTCCGGTGGCCATTGCCCTGCCAGGCCTGCCGGGCGGCTGTCATGGCCTTCTCGTCGTCGTTCCGCTGGCCGAACCTGGAAGATGCCCAGGCCCAGCTCGCCCCCTCGAACAAGGGCAACGGACTGTGCAACCCTTCCCAATAGAGCGCGAGCAGATCCGAAAGAAAGGCCCGGGCACGATCGGGGCCGAAAGCGGTCTTCAGCACGAAATCGCCGTCGGCGCCGAGGTGACGGCTACAGCGCTCGTCTTCCCCCCTCTCGGTAAAAATCCACAACAGATGTTCGATCCACAGCCCCAGCACGTCCCTGCCCTTGATTTTGGCCGGGCGGAAACGGATCAGGCCGTGCCCCGGCCAAAGATGCCGGAATCTTCCCCG